>NZ_JBSICC010000001.1:0-465894 GCF_058245955.1 Providencia sp. UF-224
TAAACTATAAAACGCCCAATGAAGTTCATCGGGCGTTTTATGACTGAAAAGTTGTCAACCTATATCAGGACTAGTCAAACTTTTGCTGCTTTTTCTTTAGTTGCTTTAGCTGATTCTTTATCTGCTGCTTTGGTGGCTTTTTCTTTAGCCGCTTTAGCGGGTTCTTTATCTGTTGCCTTAGTTGCTTTTTCTTTATCTGCTGCTTTGCTCGCCTTTTCTTTTGTTTCTTTCACTGCATCTTTTTTATCTGCGGATTTTGAGGCCTTTTCTTTTGTCTCTTTCACGACATCTTTATCCGCCACTTTAGACGCTTTTTCTTTTACTGCTTTTGCAGATTCTTTATCCCCTGCTTTGGACGCTTTTTCCTTTGTTTCCTTCACAACATCTTTATCTGCGGCTTTGGAGGCTTTCTCTTTGACTGTTTTTGCGGTATCTGACGCTTTTGTCGCTTTATCACTCGCAGTTTTGCTTGCTTTGTCCCCTGTCGATTTGATTGAATCAGATACAGAAGGTTTGCTGGATTGTTTCGCCACTCCCGCACCAATTACAGCACCAGCTGCGCCCGCTTTGCTGTTTATATCGTTTTTTAATTCAATGGTACATACTTGCTCTGAACGGCTAGTCGAACCATCGTTACAAATAAATTTGCCATCTTCACAGCGGTCTATCCCACCTTTACTGCCCGAGCAAGGGTAATTTCTTGCACTGGCGCTGTTGACCGCAGAGACCATCATGACACTAACAGCTATTAATCCTAAAAGTAATTTACGCATGGTATTGCCTCATGTTTAAGGGAGCTACACCAAAAGTTTAGGATAAATTAAGCAAAGGTAAAGAAATCGATAATTAGGATATTACGTTAACTTCAATAATATTTTTGTTTTGACGTAATATGAATAAAAAAAAGTATAAGATGGTAATTTTAGTGCAAAAAAAGCCAGCTTACGCTGGCTTTTTGATGTATTTCGAACTACTGGTTACCTGATAGCATTTTGGTGTTTTGTTTTGACAAATCAACCGCCATCTTCACTGTTTCATCCAAATATGGGTCTGGTGCTTCGTAATCCTTTGGTAAATCATCTAACTTCTTGAGGAGTGGTTTACCTTCTTTAGCATTACGTTCATTTATTCGTTTTAGTTTCGTCGCTTCGATTTCATCATCTTCTTTCTTACGCTCTGCATAATTTAATGAAATCAGATTTTTACTTTCTTTACTCACTTTATAGCGCGCGATATCTTCATCGATATAATTGAACTCGCGATCCTGACTGATTCTATCGAGGTGTTTAGTTTTGATGGCAGATAAATCAGGTGAAATATCACCGACTTTACTGTAATTTGCAGCAGGAATGCTATCCCATGGCAGCGCATTATCTTCAAAGCTTTCACCTGTTTCAGCAGGATCTTGCCCCGTTGGCATCACCACATCAGGGGTGACCCCTTCACGTTGCGTACTGCCCCCGTTCACACGATAAAACTTCTGAATGGTATACTGCACAGAACCTAATGATGGCCATTCCGGTTTCAGCATCTGGTCATACACACGACTTAAGCTACGGTGTTGCTGAACAGTTCCTTTACCAAAAGTTGGTTCGCCTACAATTAACGCTCGACCATAATCTTGCATTGCCGCGGCAAAAATTTCAGACGCTGATGCACTAAAACGATCCACTAAAACGACCAATGGCCCTTTATAGTAAATCACATCATCATCATCCACATCTTGGCGTACTTGACCATTGTTATCACGAACTTGAACAATTGGCCCTTTTGGAATAAACAAGCCCGATAATGAAACCGCTTCAGTCAGTGCTCCACCACCATTGCCACGAAGGTCAATGATTAACGCCGAAACATTGTCTTTCGCCATGTTTTGCAGCTGAGTTTTCACGTCATTGGTTAAACCCACGTAAAAACCTGGGATATCCAGTACAGCAACCTTGTCTTTACCTTGTTGTTTAATCGTCAGTTTTACCGCACGATCTTCTAGTCGGATCTGCTCCCGAACTATGGTAACGATATGTGGCTTCGCCCCTTTAGTATCAGAAACGACTTCCAAGCGAACTTGGCTGCCTTTTGGCCCTTTGATCAACGCAACAACATCATCCAGACGCCAACCAACAACATCAACAATCGGTTTACCCGTTTGACCAACACCGATAATTTTATCACCGACTTTCAACTCTTTGCTTTTAGCCGCTGGGCCGCCAGCAACCAGTGAGTTGATCACCGTGTTTTCATCGTCTTGCTGTAAAACAGCACCAATCCCTTCTAATGAAAGACTCATTTCAGAATTGAATTGTTCTGTGTTACGAGGAGAAAGATAACTCGTGTGTGGATCGATTTCACGGGCAAATGAGTTAACAATCAATTGGAAAACATCTTCACTTTGCGCTTGTGTTAAGCGACGTAACGCGAAATTATAGCGCTTAGTGAGCTTCTCTTTGATTTCTTTGTCATCTTTGCCTGAAAGCTTCAAGTTCAACCAGTCATAACGTACTTTTTGATCCCAAAGACGATCAAGTTCTTGTTTGTCTTTAGGCCAAGGTGATTTTGAACGGTCAACTTCAATCGAATCCGTCGCGTTTAAATCAATCGGTTGCTCTAAACGTGCTAAGGCATATTTAAAACGTTCGAAACGTCTTTCCTGAGACAGGTTATACAGGTCATAAAACGTATCTAATTTGCCATCTTCAAGCCATTGACCTACTTTTCCTTTATCTTTGGCATATTGGTCAACATCGGATTGAAGCAAAACATTATGGCCGAAATCTAACATGTTGAGATAACGGTCAAATATTTTCCCAGAAAACGCTTTGTCTAAATCAAATTGGCGGTAATGTGAACGCGTAAACCGTGAGGTTACCCTTTCACTGACTGTGCCGTGCTGTGCGCTCTGTTTTAAGACAGGTAACTGAGCAGCAGTGACCGGAGCCACTGCTTGAGTATTAGCGATTGCACTGCCGAAAGTCGCCAGACTAACAACAAGTGCAACTTTAAGAAGTTTGTTCATGACCTGATTGACCTCCGTATCAGAACTTTAAATGTTCCGCGCGTACAATCATTGCCAGTCCAGTTGGCAATTGAACCCTAACACCGTCTTTCGCAATTTCCAACACAGAGGCGTCCATCAAGCTGCTACCGACTTTCACTTTCAACGTTTGACCTATTGTAAGTGCGTTGATATCAGTAACTGATTTCAGATTTTGCTCAGGTGCCGGATTGTTACGACGTGGAGTTTTCGCTGATGTATTTTGCGGGCGTTCTTTATTGTCTGATGGGCGACGACGTGGTGCTTTGTCTTTAGCAGCATCTGGGTTACGAGCAGGTTTGTCACCGGCTTTTTTCGCTGCTGGGCGTTTTTGCGTTTTTTGTTCAGCACGTTGTGCTTGAACGCGCGCTTTCGCCTCAGTTAATTGCTGACGAGCATGAGCAATGTGCTCTGCGTCTAACTCACCGCAATCTTCGCCATTTAGGTCAACGCGTTTTGCGCCTTCTTTAACACCGTACAGGTAGCGCCAGCTTGAAGTATACATGCGTAACGCAGAACGTAATTGCGTTTTGCTAATACCATCTTCGTCTGTCAAACACCCTACGATATCTTGAAAAATTCCGACTTTTAACGGACGTGCTTCGCCTTCAGCGATAAAACAGCGTGGAAAACGCTCTGCTAGAAATGCGATAACTTCTTTACTACTATTCAACTTAGGTTGATTTTCCATGAAATTTCCTGATAACAACGATTTTGCCAACCTCACGGGCATGAACAAGCCGACATTATAATCGTGTTGCTGACAATTGCCACGTTACTATTAATTTTACAGCCCAATATTTAGTAATATTTTGGCATAGAACACATTGCCAGATGCTGACACAACTGGTTTACAAGGTGTTGTAACCCTTTTTCATCTTCTTGGTCGAATTGGCTAATATTTGGGCTATCGACATCTAAAACCCCGATATTTTGACCATTTACCACCAACGGAAAGACAATTTCAGCATTACTGGCAGCGTCACAAGCGATATGACCAGGAAAAGCGTGAACATCTTCCACACGCTGAACTTGGTTTTCACTAAATGCCGTACCACAGACCCCTTTACCGAATGGAATTCGAACACAAGCAACTTTTCCTTGGAATGGCCCTAAAACCAGTTCTTGCCCATTGCTCAAGTAAAAGCCAACCCAGTTCACTCCATCTAAACGTTCATATAATAACGCACTGGTATTTGCCAAGGTCGCAATTAAATCATATTCTCCCGCCAATAATGCAGAGAGATTATCTGAAAGTTCGAGATAATACTTCTTTTTATCCATAATTATTTCTAGTAATAATCAAGCAATTAAAATACACATATGTAAGAGTAATGCTAAGGTTACCAAGTTGTCACTTTGAGGTAAATTTTTTTACACTAGATTACATCTAGGCAAAACCCTAAAATGAGCAAATATGAATCACATTAATCATACTGACTTGATTTTGCAACGTTGTAGTCACTGCAATCAAAAAATTTATACGCCGCCATTTAGCCCGCGGCAGGTGATTATTTGCCCACGGTGCGCCTCTCAACTCAATGACGGCCGTTCATGGTCATTAAGTCGACTGTCTATTCTTGCCATTACACTGCTAATGCTTGCACCCATTGCATTTTGGCAGCCCCTGATATCGATTCATCTATTAGGCAGTCAAATCAATGCCAACGTTATAGAAGGTATTCGCTTAATCAATCAACAAGGTGATCCTATAACTGCCAGTATAGTGGCTTTTTGTGCGATTGCCGCTCCGTTACTGCTACCAATTTTAATTTTGTCGTTACTGATTGGCCAAAAAATCGGGTTAAACCTTAGGCCTATTTTGTTGGTTTTAAGCCATATTAAAGAATGGGTTATGCTCGATGTTTACCTAATTGCACTGGGTATCGCCGCTATCAAAATGCAAGATTACGCCAGCGTATTTATCGGCCATGGCTTGATTGCCTTTATCACAATGTCTATTTTGAGTCTGTTGATCCTCATCCACATGAACCTTGATGTGCTATGGAAAACCTTTTATCCCATCGAAGAAAAAGGTTCGCAAGCAAATGCAATCACCTGCACAGCCTGCCATTACACTGCCCCGCCAAATAAATACGGCAAGTGCCAGCGTTGTCATCGCCCTGTGCAATATCGGGATCCTTATAGTTTACAAAAAACGTGGGCCGCACTGATTACTGCCATGGTGTTGCTATTTCCTGCTAACCTAATGCCCATTTCCATTTTTTACTTAAATGGGCAACGGTTAGAAGATACCATTTACTCAGGTGTTGTCTCGCTAATCGATTCGGGTAACTGGCCGATTGCACTTATTGTTTTCATTGCCAGTATCTTAGTCCCGTTTATTAAAATTATTATCATGATTTTGTTGCTATTTTCGATTCATCTTAACAGCAAAACTGACCCCATCTTACGCATGAAACTGCTGAAGTTTGTTTCATGGATTGGTCGTTGGTCAATGTTAGATTTGTTTGTCATTGCACTGATGATGACACTCGTTAACCGAGAACAATTAATGTCCTTTACTATGGGCCCTGCCGCGCTTTATTTTGGCACTGCCGTGATTCTAACGATTTTAGCCGTTGAATGGTTAGACAGCCGTTTAATTTGGGATTCTTATGGAAAAACAAAACCCACAAAATGAACCTTCTGATGACGTTGCAGAAGCCATACAACGCAGGCGTGCGCGTATTTCGCCTTTTTGGTTGCTCCCCTTAGTTGCTATCTTTATTGCAGGGTGGTTATTATTCCAACATTGGGTCGAGCGTGGCACAGATATTACCATTGAATTTACCTCAGCTCCCGGAGTGGTGGCGAATCGTACCCCTATTCGATACCAAGGTGTCGAAGTGGGTTTAGTCCAATCGGTAGCAATCAGTAAAGATATGAAAAATATCATTGTCACTGCCAGTATCAACAAAGATATGCGTTCGGCATTGAATTCAGGGACTAAGTTTTGGCTGGTGACACCAAAAGCCTCACTTGCAGGTATTTCGGGACTCGATGCGCTTGTCGGCGGTAACTATATTGGCATGTTGCCAAGTACAGGTTCTGAACAGTTTTCTTTTGTCGCACAAGACACGCCTCCGCAGCAAAATATTGACCAAGGAGAGCTGCTCATACACCTTGCGGCTCCTGACTTAGGTTCATTAAATGAAAACTCGCCTATTTACTATCGCAAAGTCCCCGTTGGTCATATTTCAGGCTACACCGTTTTACCTGATAACCAAGGTGTGACCATCTCCGCTATCGTGCAAAAACGCTATGCAAATTTAGTTCGCAAAGACAGCCAGTTTTGGAATGTCTCTGGTTTACAAGGCAGTTTCGACCTAAAGTCTGGCGCAAATGTTAAAATGGAAAGCCTTTCTGCGGTGATTAATGGTGCGGTTGCATTTGACTCCCCAGAAAACAGCCCACAAGCCGAAGAAGGTCAATCGTTTGTCTTGCAAAGTAGTTCCGATGTGGCTAATGAAGCAAAGCAAAACGCAAAATCACCACTAAAATTAACCTTATGGGCTCATGACACCTTTGGTGTCAATCAAGGGCAACCCATTGTTTACCGAGGCATTCAAATTGGCGAAGTGTTACAGCGTCACTTAAATACCGATAAAGTTGACTTTAATATTGCGATTTATGATGAATATCGCCATTTAGTCCGTGCAGATAGCAAGTTTGTGGCGAATAGCCGCGTTGATGTGCAATTAGGGTTAAATGGCCTTCAGTTTCAAGGGGCGACGCCACAGGAGTGGCTTGATGGTGGGGTTCATTTAATTGCAGGTAGTAGCCAAGAAAAACTCCCTGTAACATTCCCACTCTATCGCAGTGACGAAAATGCCAAAGCGGGTATCCTTGGTGTTTCACCACCAACAACAATTACACTCAATGCAGCAACACTACCCGATATCCAAACAGGCTCAGTGGTGCTTTATCGTCAATTTTCTGTTGGAAAAATTATTGCTATTAAACCGACAAAATCGGGATTTGCCATTGATGTCAATATATCCAGTGAATACCGTCATCTCCTCACAGATAACAGTGTTTTCTGGGCCGAAGGTGGCGCAAAAGTCGAACTCAACAGTAATGGCTTAACCGTTCAGGCTGCCCCGCTCAGCCGCGCAATTAGTGGCGCAATTAGCTTTGATAACTTTGATAGCTCCACGGGCAATAAAGCTCGTCAGCATACATTGTACCCCAACGAAACCGCGGCAAAAGCCATAGGCAGTGTCGTAACATTAACCACCTTTGATGCTTCAAAGCTTTCTGAAGGTATGCCAATTCGTTATTTAGGCATTAATATCGGCCAGATTGAATCCTTAAAGCTCTCGGCAGATAAACGCGAGGTGCAAGCGAAAGCAATCCTCTATCCTGATTATGTGAACACTTTTACCAAATTAGGTAGTCGTTTTGCCGTTGTCACACCTGAACTATCCCCTGCTGGCTTAAACAATTTAGATAGCTTGCTCCAACCTTACATTAGTGCCGAACCTGGCCGCAGTAATAAAAACCGTTACCAATTTGAATTGCAAGCCGCCAATATTACTGATTCACGTTATTTAGATGGCCTGACTGTTTACCTAGATGCTACTGACGTTGGGTCTATCCAAGTAGGAACACCTCTTTTATTTAGAGGGTTAGAAGTTGGCGTCGTGACAGGTTTATATTTGGGAGAGCTTTCCGATCGTGTTTATGTTGCTACCCGTATCGGTAAAGAATATCAATATCTGGTGCGTGATAATACCCAATTTTGGTTATCTTCTGGCTTCAATCTTTCCTTTGGTTTAACGGGAGGCGTTGTTAAAAGTGGGACATTTAAGCAATTTGTACGCGGTGGTATTGTGTTTGCAACCCCACCAACAGTGCCATTAGCCCCTAATGCTAAGCCCGAACAGCACTTCATTCTAAAATTAGAGCCGCCTAGCGATTATTTGGAATGGGGAACGGCTATTCCAAAAAAATAACCTCTACAAAGGTGCTTGTTAACATAACAATGCACCTTTTTCTTTTCACTCATTGAAAATTTATTTTGGAAATAGATTCCATTTATACTATGCTTAATTTCGTTGGGCTGAATTTATACAGTTAAAATCAATCAATGAGGTGACATTATGTGTATAGTTAAATTGAAAATATCTTCCTATGAAATCAATGATGCTGTTATGGAAACCCATAAAAGCGATACCGTTAGTATCCCCTGCGATTCTGATACCGATTTTTGCATGCAATTAGATGGTTGGGATGAACACACGAGTATCCCTGCAACAATTGATGAGAAACCAGTGTTGTTGTATCGCCACCGTTATGACAAAGAAAACCATCATTGGGTCATGAAAGTTGCTTAGTCGTTTATTGGGCAATAGTGTGATTAATACAAAGATGATTGGCTTATTATTGATGGGTCAATATGTGCGAAAGCAAAACAATAGGCAAAAAAAGAGGCCTGGTAGATTCCGATTACCGGGCCTTGGGAAATGGCTCTGGCAGAGCCGTGCGCTAAAATTGCCATTGAGACGTAACAAAGTACACCTTAATACTAGCTTTCAATGCACGTTCTTACCACATTAATTATCAATTATTTTACATATTATTAACACAATTTATTGTTTAATTTTCTAATATTGAACTATTTGTTCAATAGGTTGTGCCTATGTAAGCAATCAACAAAACCTTTCAATCAATTATCTATTTGATATATAACACACATTTAAATAATCGACCGTTTTTCCCTTCTCTCTTTTTGCAATGATAAAACCGCCATAAAAAGGCCTACTTACTACCACACAATTTCGCAGCTGCTTCTTTTAACGGCAAAACACGCTCTTCAACACTTTTTGTTGTCTCAATCGGTTTGAGTAATACATCGATTGGTTGGCCTTTAATTTCTTTATTATCCATTTGGGTTGCTGCGATATCATTTAATGGGTACTGCATCAACGTAGCTGGGTTGATCACCACCAGCGCACCATTACTGCGACATTCCAACATCACCTCTTCACGTGTAAATGGCCAATCATCGCCAAATTGTTTTTTACTAACGGATGTTAAAGGCGCAGCAACAGCCGCGCTAATTGTCCCGCCAACCAATAATAAGCAAATAATGAGTTTAGATTTCATTGAAATGACCTTGTTAAACGAATGAGATAATAAGCCGCTATTATCAAATAAATAGAGTGGTTTTGCTACACAGGTTGATACGTGGCAAAAATGGCTACTGCTAAAATTGCCATTGTGCCAAGCAATAATTCGACCCAACTATTGATGATCAGGTAATTGACTTGCCCTTTTTGCTTGACCCTTGGCACGATATAATAGCGATTAATTGATGCTAGCATCATCATTCCCATGACCAATATAATCTTAAACCAAAGCAGCGATTGATATTCTGAACCTGAATAGACCATCGGCCATTGTGGTAAGATGCTTATTGCGCTAATAACACCAGTGATGACCACCAAAACGACTGCGACGTGCCCATAACGCGAGAACCGCTTCATTGTCTTAATAATTTGTGCATCCATTCCTGCGACAAGTTCACGTTTATTACGCAAAAACTGTATGCAGATTAAAAATGGCCATAAGCCCCCAAACCAATAGGCTGAACTAATAAGATGAACAAATTGATTAAAGCGATAAAGCGCACCAGCAATGCCATCTTGCATCGCAGCATGGCCGATAAGTGCGTGTAACCCAAGAAGAATAATAGATAGAATTAAAATAAGGTGCAGGCGGATCTTGATGGATTTAACAAGCAAAACCACCAATAAAATCACCGAGAATAGAAGTTCCCAACGCCAAATTTGGCCAAATGATGTCCCGAGCACACCCTGCCAAATATCCCAATCCGTCGCGTCCTCCCAGCCATCGCCCATTAAACCCGCTTGTGCTAGCATCCAGCCAAAAGAGGTCATAATGGTGATAACAGCACAGAAGTTAATCCCTTTATTCAAATAACGACTAATTAAATAGCTAAATTGCCCGCAACTGAGCAACGCCACAAATATTGACATTCCACACATCAATATTGCAGCGATAAAATGAATAAAACGAATTAAGGTATAAAACGCTTCAAGTGACATATTATTTCACTGTAAAGCTATAGGTCCCTTTGGTTTTGTGACCATCAACAGAAACAACACTCCAGTTAACGTCGTATTTGCCTGAAGTCAGTTTATCTTCAACTGGCACAATCACTTTAGTGTCATTGTTAGGGTCTAACGCTGCTTTCCCTGTTTTGATGATGTTTTTTTCAGGGCCAATGATAGACACCTTTGTAAAGTTAACCTCAATGCCTTCAGAAAAATTTAACGTGATTGACTCAGGTGTTTGCTCAACTGCAGCACCTTCCGCTGGAAGTTGGTCTTTTAAATGGGCATGGGCAAAAGCTTGTTGGAAAGACATCCCTAAGAAAAGAACAGCAATTGCACTTAATTTGCGCCATGAAGATTTAATATGGGTAATTGGCATAGTAACCTCTTAATTTGCAGGTGAATTTAGAATATTTGCCAATCATTATACGGAAAAAAACGGTTTGTGCCGCTTAAAAACGGGATTTAGGGGCTCATCCTGTGAGTATTCACACAAAATGAAAAGAAAAAGGCTTATGAACATTGAAATTAACCACTTTTGTCCATAAGCCTATTACGGTCTTTATACATCAAATAGAGAGATTACGTTTTAGTAATGACCTATTCACAACACAAAATTAAATGTGCGCTGTTGATGACAGGTTTTTTAAATCTTTATCCAGTAAGAATAGCGCTTTACCAGACTCACCCACCATGTCCAGTTTATCCAACACAGATTTAAATAATTTCTCTTCTTCGTGCTGCTCAGCAACGTACCATTGTAGGAAGTTGAACGTTGAGTAATCTTGTGTTGTCATCGCTAAGTGCGCTAGTTTGTTAATTTCACGCGTAATTAATTGCTCGTGCTCATACGTTTGATTAAAAACATCTGAAATAGATTTAAAATCAACAGGTGGTGCCGCAATTTGACCTAATAGTGGCAGAGCCCCTGTATCGCTAAGGTAATCAAACAAACGCTGCATATGTTCCATTTCTTCTTGAGAATGTGCTTTTAAAAAAGCAGCCGCGCCTTCGTAGCCTTTATCGCTACACCACGCACTCATTTGCAAATAAAGGTTCGCAGAGTAAAACTCAAGATTTAATTGTTCGTTTAATTTTTTGACCATATCAGTAGTTAACATATTTTTTACCTTAATGTTTAAATATTCCTGAAGCTATTATGCACAGTATTACAATAATTAAAACCCCAAAACATTCTGAAAACAAAAAAATCCAATTTACTGATTATTAATAACTTTTGTTAAAAACAATAATAATCAATCTCATTATCTTTCACTGTTTTCAAAGTTATTAATTAAATATAAAACTATATTATTTTAGTTATATTTTCACGTTCTTTTCGATAAAGAATTGAGACTTCTTCTCATTTAATCGCTACAATATTCCTAAGTTCCATTATGTGATAGAGAATTAATATGAGCCACAATCTTGCTTTATTACCCAAAGATGAAATGGATAAAGTTAACGTTGACTTATTGGCATCTGGCGTTGCATTCAAAGAACGCTATAACATCGCCATCCTTGCTGACGCTGTTGAGCGGGAGCAACCCGAACATTTGAGGGAGTATTTTAGAGAACGGCTGGTTTATTACCGTCAGTTATCACAAAATTTCTCACGGTTACCGTACGAACCGAGAAATCGTTAAGAAAAAAGAGGGGATAACCCTCTTTTCAATTTTTCAATGCAAACAGCTGAATACTGCTGAATTATTTAGACGTGTTATACGTTACAGTATTGTTTTGACAATCCACTGAAACAGAATAATGCAGATCAGATTTTGAACCTCGAACGACTAACGGGATGGTATATCCTGTATCTGTCTTCGTAACCTCATTATCATTAACCCAAGCGACAGCTTTTTTACCTAATGCGGCTTTTTCTTCTGTCCAACGAGGTAAACGATTATGCATAAAATCACTTTTAACCTGAGCCGCAATTTGTGGCTCAGTTAGTGCACCACAGCTCACAAACGGTGCAGCCTTACCTTCATCCTTGTTAACACTTAGTGCGAAAGAACTAAAAACAAGAGCGCACGTCCCTAAAGCAATAGCAATTTTTTTATTCGCTTCCATACTCTCCCCCGATACCTAATTGTTAGGTAAAGATTTTTGATTAGTTTTGCTGCTCATTTACCCCTATAAAAAGGGATAAAATTGCGCGTTATCTGTAGTTATTTTCTAACGACATTGATAAACAGAATGACTTAACTAATATTAATCTATCAGATTCATGTATGGATGTTAATAGTATGTTTACTTATTATTAATTTTCATCGTCAAAACGAACATGTATTTGCTCTTTGCCTTGATGTTTCTCACGAATTTCTTGTGCAACGAGTGCAATAGCTTCGCCACTACTCATACCATCCGCCATTAATTGATGAATTTTTTCTACCGCTTCTTGCTGTTCTTCATGATTAAGTGCGGGTATTCCTGATAACATGGTTTAAACCTCATTCATAAAAGACTAAAATCAATAATTAAGATTTTAACATCTCTTCGATTATTAAGATAAGAGTATCTGTTAGTCAGCTAGAATCACTTGCGAAAAAGTAAACTTATCACCATGATTATTAATAAAATTCAGTTACCTTATAGCCCAACTGCGGCAATTGATTATTTTACGCCCCTCGCTCACCAACCTTGGGCGATGCTGCTGCATTCAGGCAATGCGAAGCACTCACATAACCGGTTTGATATTATTGTAGCTGATCCCATTACAACACTCATAACTTATCAGACACAGACAACAATTACTGAACAGAATCAAGAACCTATTATTTCTGAAGCATCACCATTCGCCCTGCTTCAAGCACAACTTGATAAGCACCATGCAAACCAAATATTGGATAACACATTGCCATTTAATGGTGGCGCTCTCGGTATTTGGAGCTACGACCTTGGACGCCGTATTGAAATAATCCCTGAAATCGCGAAAACTGAATTAACATTTCCCGATATGGCCGTAGGTATCTATTTATGGGCACTGATTGTTGATCACCAAGACAAAACCGTCACATTAATTAGCCATGAAGATGCCGAGGCGCGTTTAACTTGGCTGCAAAGCCAGAAAACGCCACGCAAAAATAAGTTTAAGCTCAATACACCTTGGCACTCCAATATGACTGAAGATGAGTACCAGCAAAATATTGCACGTATTCATGAATATTTGCGTAATGGCGACTGTTATCAAATTAATCTGGCGCAGCGCTTTAAAGCCAAATATAAAGGAGATGAATGGAATGCGTTCCTAGCATTACTTGAAACGAATGGCGCCCCATTCTCTTCCTTTATACGTCTACCAGAAAATGCTGTGATTAGCATTTCTCCTGAACGCTTTATTTTGTTACAAGACGGCGATATCCAAACACGCCCAATTAAAGGCACACTTCCGCGTTTAGAGGATAAGCAAGAAGATTTAGCGCAAGCTGATAAACTGGCTAACTCCCCTAAAGACCGCGCAGAAAACCTAATGATTGTCGATTTATTGCGCAATGATATCGGCCGTGTTGCTAAACCGGGAACGGTTAAGGTGCCAGAATTGTTTGTGGTTGAACCATTCCCCGCCGTTCACCACTTGGTCAGCACTATCACGGCAAGATTAGACAGCCCTTACCAAGCCACCGATTTATTGCAAGCTTGCTTCCCTGGTGGGTCCATTACAGGGGCGCCAAAAATTCGTGCGATGGAAATTATTGAAGAATTAGAACCTCATCGCCGACATGGATATTGTGGTGCAATAGGCTATATTAGTTTTTGTGGCAATATGGACACTAACATTTCTATCCGAACTTTATTGACCTATAAAAAACAGATTTACTGCTGGGCAGGCGGTGGTATTGTGGCAGATAGCCAAGCGGATAAAGAATACCAAGAAACTTTCGACAAATTGAGCCTTATTCTACCTTTATTAGGAGCGTTAAATTCGGGTGACCGAGCTGAATAACTTTATCAACCGTTTTCAGTTTACTTTACCGGCAACCCGTCAGGCACAGCGCCAGACGGGGAAATCGGCTGCGGTTTTATTACCGATTATTAATAAACCTAACCCAACGCTGCTGCTAACCCAGCGCTCCCCATTTTTACGTTCTCATGCAGGGCAAGTGGCCTTTCCGGGTGGAGCAAAAGATCCCGAAGATGGTTCATTAATTCACACTGCGCTGCGTGAAACTTTTGAAGAAGTCGCCATCCCACCTGAAAAAGTGAAGGTGCTGGGCCAGCTTGCACCACTGCAAAGTTATGGGGGTTATGAAGTCACTCCTATTGTTGGTTTGCTACCTGCCAATATTCAATATCAAGCAAACCCAAGTGAGGTTGCCTCCATTTTCGAAGTTCCACTCTTTGACGCATTGTCATTGCGACAACACAAATATGTGGATATCAAACGTTCAGGCCGTGAAAATCGGATTTTTTTCTATTGGTATAACGGCCATCTCGTTTGGGGATTGACGGCTTCTATTCTTCACCAATTGGCATTACAATTAGATTAGCGCTGACAACATAAATCACTATATAAAATTAATTTTTCAAACAAAAATTTCCCACTAACTTTTATCTGCTTCCCTATCATTCCTAATTTTATGAATGTGACTGTATAAATTTAAAGCAAAACACAAGCAGATTGTGCTATTTACAATCAATTATTCCTAAGCAACTACCTTATTTCAAAAAATACTTTAAACTTACTGGTTAACACTACTAAATAACAGTAAAGTAGCGCCTTTTAAAATAAAGCACTCTATTTTCAACTTTTTTTAAGGAGTCCTACGTGATAAGCGTTTTCGACATGTTTAAAGTGGGCATTGGCCCGTCAAGCTCTCATACCGTTGGTCCAATGAAAGCTGGTAAAGAATTTGTCGATGATTTAGTGAGCAAAAATCTATTGCCTAACGTCACTCGCATTTCTGTTGACGTTTATGGGTCATTATCGCTTACTGGTAAAGGGCACCATACTGATATCGCCATTATTATGGGGCTAGCGGGTAACTTACCTGCCACCGTTGACATTGAATCTATCCCAACTTTTATTAAGACGGTAGAAGACACAGAAAAATTGCCTTTAGCTAATGGTACTCAATTAGTTGATTTTCCACGTGATGGCGGCATGAATTTTCGTCAAGATAACCTTGAGTTACACGAAAATGGCATGACTATTCATGCTTTTGCTGGAAATGATGAAATTTATACCAAAACCTATTATTCAATCGGTGGTGGTTTTATCGTTGATGAAGAGCATTTTGGTCAATCAACTGTTGATAGCAAGCCGGTGTCTTACCCTTTCAATTCAGCAGATGAATTACTGCTAAATTGCAAAAAATCAGGTTTATCAATTTCCAGCCTGATGATGAAAAATGAACTCGACCTTCACTCAAAAGAAGAGATCGACGCATACTTTGCTGATGTCTGGCACACCATGCAAGCATGTATTGAGCGTGGTTTAAATACGGAAGGTGTTCTACCGGGCCCATTACGTGTGCCGCGCCGCGCTCCTGCATTAAACCGTGTGGTGACATCTTCCAGTAAATTATCGAATGACCCAATGAATGTCATTGACCTCATTAATATGTATGCCCTAGCGGTAAATGAGGAAAATGCAGCGGGTGGACGTGTTGTTACTGCGCCAACTAACGGTGCATGTGGGATTGTTCCTGCGGTGCTGGCTTATTACAACCACTGCATCGAGCCTGTCACACCTGAACTTTACCTACGTTATTTCTTAGCCTCTGGCGCAATTGGTATTTTGTATAAGATGAATGCGTCTATTTCTGGTGCTGAAGTGGGTTGCCAAGGGGAAGTCGGTGTTGCTTGTTCAATGGCTGCCGCAGGCCTAGCGGAATTACTCGGTGGTAGCCCTGAGCAAGTGTGCATCGCCGCTGAGATTGGTATGGAACACAACTTAGGTCTCACGTGTGACCCTGTTGCGGGTCAAGTTCAAGTGCCATGTATCGAACGTAATGCAATTGCCTCCGTCAAGGCTGTGAATGCAGCACGGATGGCTATTCGCAGAACCAGTGAGCCTCGTGTTTCCTTGGATAAAGTCATTGAAACTATGTATGAAACAGGGAAAGACATGAATGCAAAATACCGTGAGACCTCTCGCGGCGGTTTAGCAATCAAAGTCCAATGTGACTAATTAACCTGTTACATCCCTCTAACGCCCTTCTGAACACTGAAGGGCGTTTTTCATTCTCCATCCATGTAATCTTATTCACTTTTATTCACTAACCCTTAGCTTTATCAACAAATTTATTTAATCAATTCTTCACCCTAATTTGTCTACTCATGGAGTATTTCATTTAATTTCGCCAATCAGCACAATCGCAAATTAATACTATTTTATTCTAAAAACATATTTTGTTAGCTCACTTCACACTGTATTTATCATACAAAACCGGTTGATTTTTAATCGAAACATCAACGGTAAACATTTTTTTATTCGCCACTTGTTACCGATAACAATAATTTACACTGCAAAATAATTATCTTGTATAATTTAATAGAAACAAACAACAAATAAAAAGTTATTAATCGCAAATTATTAAGTGTTTTTAGGTATATTCTTATTTTTCTGACGCGAAACAAGTTTTTAGGTTAAAACAAAATGATATGCTACAAATGTACTTCATACTAATAATTCAAATAGCTGACTCGTGACCGCCATGAGTAAATTGTAATTATTCAGCTAATATTATGATACAGGGGAAATTGATAAAAAGGAGTCTAACTTTAGTGTCCAATTTATCTACAGATAATATTTCGTTTTATCTATCAATGAGGGAAAAATAGTGAGTATAGCTATTATGATTGGTACCCACGGAGTCGCCGCTGAGCAGCTTCTCCGAACCACCGAAATGTTAATCGGCGAGCAAGATAATGTCTCGTTTATTGACTTTATCCCTGGGGAAAACGCAGACACCCTGTTTGAAAAGTACACACAAAAACTGACTGATTTAGACACCTCTAAAGGGGTGCTATTCCTTGTCGATACTTGGGGAGGTAGCCCATTTAATGCTGCTAGCCGTATTGTGAATGAGCACGATAATTATGACATTATCACCGGTGTGAATGTTCCAATGCTGGTTGAAACCTTTATGTGCCGCGATGATAACCCATCTTTGGATGAGCTCATCACCGTTGCATTAGAAACGGGTCGAGGCGGTGTTCGTCCATTTAAATTTAAAGAAGTTGAAGTTCAACCTGCGCCTGTTGCTGCAAGCACCCCACCACCAGCACCAGCTCGAAAAGCGGGTCCCGGTGAGCATATGGTGATTGCCCTTGCCCGTGTTGATGACCGTTTAATTCACGGCCAAGTTGCAACGCGCTGGACAAAAGAAACACAAGTCAAACGTATTATCGTCGTCAGTGATGAGGTCGCAAAAGACCAAGTCCGTTCGACACTGTTAAAACAAGTTGCGCCTCCTGGGGTTACGGCTCACGTTGTTGACGTTGCAAAATGTGTTCGCGTCTATAACAACCCGAAATATGCAGGTGAGCGTGTGATGTTGTTATTTACTAACCCAACTGATGTTAAGCGTATTGTTGAGGAAGGTGTGGAGGTTAAATCCGTCAATATTGGTGGTATGGCATATCATGAGGGTAAAACTATGGTAACCAATGCGGTTTCCATCAACCAAACTGATATCGATGCCTTTAATTATTTGAATGACAAAAAAATTGAGCTAGAAGTCCGTAAAGTTTCATCTGACAGCAAAGTCTTCATGATGGACTTAATTAATAAGCTCAAAAAATAATGTGTTACCAAACTTTTAATTTTGCTTTTTAAACCATTACTCAAACAGATTTTAAAACTTGTTGGTTACAGGAGATTAAACAATGGAACTTACCGTTGTTCAAATAGTACTGGTTTTTATCGTCGCATGTATCGCCGGTATGGGGTCAATCCTCGATGAATTCCAGTTTCACCGCCCTCTCGTTGCTTGTACGCTTATAGGTATCGTTCTGGGAGACATGAAAACAGGTATCATCATCGGTGGTACGCTGGAGATGATAGCATTAGGTTGGATGAATATCGGTGCGGCTGTTGCACCGGATGCGGCTTTAGCCTCCATCATTTCAACTATCTTAGTTATCGCAGGTGGCCAAAGCATTGGTGCGGGTATTGCCCTAGCAATCCCACTGGCCGCTGCGGGACAAGTATTAACAATCATTGTTCGTACTATCACCGTTGCTTTCCAGCATGCGGCTGACCGTGCTGCAATCAGTGGAAACCTGACATCCCTAAGCATTATTCACGTCAGTGCATTAGTTCTGCAAGCCATGCGTGTTGCGATCCCTGCGCTTATTGTTGCTATTTCTGTCGGTACATCTGAAGTTCAACACTTGTTAAGCTCCATCCCTGAAGTTGTGACCAGCGGTCTGAACATTGCGGGTGGCATGATCGTCGTTGTGGGTTATGCGATGGTTATCAACATGATGCGTGCTGGCTACTTAATGCCGTTCTTCTATTTAGGCTTTGTTACTGCCGCATTTACAGACTTCAACCTTGTTGCCCTCGGTGTCATCGGTGTGGTTATGGCTGTTCTGTATATCCAGCTCAGTCCAAAATACAACAAATCACAAGTTGTTGTCACACAAGGCAATAGCAACAATAACCTTGATAACGAATTAGACTAGGAGGAGCGCAAACATGGTTGATACAACTCAGTCTACAGAGAAAAAACTGACACAGAGCGATATTCGCGGTGTGTTCCTGCGTTCCAACTTATTCCAAGGTTCTTGGAACTTTGAACGGATGCAAGCCCTTGGTTTTTGTTTCTCAATGGTACCGGTTATTCGTCGTCTTTATCCAGAAAACAATGACGATAGAAAACAAGCGATTAAGCGTCACTTAGAGTTCTTTAATACTCACCCATATGTTGCTGCTCCTGTGCTTGGCGTGACGATGGCGATGGAAGAACAACGCGCGAATGGTGCCGACATTGACGATGCTGCGATAAACGGTATCAAAGTCGGTTTGATGGGCCCTTTAGCGGGTGTTGGTGACCCGATATTCTGGGGTACCGTTCGTCCTGTATTCGCAGCATTAGGTGCGGGTATCGCGATGACAGGTAGCTTACTTGGTCCTGTTCTGTTCTTCGTTTTGTTTAACTTAGTTCGCTTATTAACCCGCTATTATGGTGTTGCATACGGATATAAGAAAGGGATTGATATCGTTCAAGATATGGGCGGTGGTTTCCTGCAAAAACTAACGGAGGGAGCATCCATACTCGGTTTATTCGTTATGGGGGCCCTTGTCAATAAATGGACCCATGTGAATATCCCGCTCGAGGTTTCGCGCATTAAAAACCAAACCACGGGTGTTGAAGATATTACGACCGTCCAGATGATCCTCGATCAATTAATGCCGGGATTGGTTCCTCTGCTACTCACATTCGGCTGTATGTGGTTATTACGCCGCAAAGTGAATGCATTGTGGATTATTATTGGCTTCTTCGGTTTAGGTATTTTAGGTGCTTGGCTGAAATTCTTAGCACCATAATTTTTTCTAATATTTAACCAAGGGAGGTTGCAGCCTCCCTTTTTTAATTTTAAGCTTTGTCATATGTTTACTTAGTCAAGGGCGCACCAATGACCTTAAATGATGCCATTCTCGCCATTATCATTTTGATCATGCTTGTATATGCTATTTATGATGAATTTATTCAGCATTTGCTAAAAGGTAAAACGCTATTAAAAATTAACTTAAAACGAAAACATCGCGTTGATGCCATTATTTTTATTGTCTTAATCTGTATCGTTATTTATACAAATATTGTTCGACATGGTAATTTATTAACCACTTACTTATTAATGATTACTATATTTATGTCAGTCTACTTGGCATTTATTAGAACACCTAAGTTATTTTTTAAACAAACTGGTTTTTATTTTGCCAATACTTTTATTTCTTACGATAGAATAAAATCAATGAATTTATCAGAGGATGGTATTCTAATAATAGGGTTAGAGCAAAAGAAAATCCACATTCAAGTCTCACATCTTGATGATTTACAACGTATTTATGAGTTTCTTATTAATCATAAATAAACGTTACATATATTCATAGAAATACTAAGGTTAATTAAAAATATAATTAACCTTTTTTTTCTTATTAAACCAATTGATAATAATTCTCACTACCGTTTAATATCCACAATTAATTAAGTGTTGCCTTTAAAATAAAATGTGGTATCTTTCTTTCCACGTCATTGGGGAGTAGCCTGTTCTGGAAATATATTAATTCCAGAAAGTCCGTATCAACATACTCGTTTGGTTTCAAACGTGGTGCGGACACCATAATCTGGTTGGCAAGACCATAGACACATAAACACACCTTAGGTTGGGGGTAGTTTATGTGTATATGGAAACACCCAACCGAGGTTATGTTATGAGTTTTTACGCTACCCTTGTCTTAGCCCTTGCGCTATCAATGGACGCATTTGCAGTTGCAATTTGCAAAGGTGCCGTCCTACATAAACCCCGTTTTAGAGAAATTCTTCGTACTGGATTCATATTTGGTTTTATTGAAGCCATCACGCCTATTATTGGTTGGGGAATTGGTATTCTCGCTAGCCAATACGTTATTCGTTGGGATCACTGGATTGCATTTGCGTTATTGTTTGTTCTAGGCGCTCGCATGATTTGGCAGAGCCTTAAAACAAAAGATGATGAATGTTGTTCAAAACCCTCAAGCCACAGCTCGACTAGCCTAATCTTTTCAGCAATTGCCACGAGCTTAGATGCGATGGCGATTGGCTTAGGTCTCGCTTTCCTACAAGTGGATATTGTTCATACCGCAATGACCATCGGTTTAATGACCATGATTATGGCAACTATTGGTATGATGATTGGCCGTTATGTAGGACCATTATTAGGAAAAAAAGCAGAAATTATCGGTGGTGTGGTATTAATTGGTATTGGGTTTAATATCCTGTTTGAACACCTCGAATTATTTATGTACGCACCATAAGAGTTTATTGCCCCCTACTTTTCTTAGGGGGCTTTATTAATATTATACGGCTTGATATTGATAAACTCGAATTAAAAAATCTGCCGTATAATTTTTCACTTCAGCTTGCTGCAAATTCTGCTTCACGTCTTCAGACGCTCGCCACGCAAATGGTGTCATTGCTAACAATTCATACGCCTCTGGCCCCGTCAGTGCCATCGTATAATTTAATTGGCTTTCATCCAGTAATTTAAAATTAGGCAAATCCTCGTCTTTAACGGGGTGCAACTTAACTTCATCATAGATAAGGGCTTTTAATTCTTGCAGATGTTCTGCTGCTGGAGTGACAGTAATTAATATGCCGTTATCGACCAATACTCTGCTTAACTCTTCTGCTTTACAAGGCGCGTAAATACGCACAATTGACCCTAAACTTTTTTCAGGAAAAGGTAAACGGTGGCTAGTGCCGACGCAGAAATTAACTGATTTATAGCGTTTAGCCGCATAACGAATCGCTGCCTTTGACACATCCAAACCAAAAACTTGGATGCCCCCAAATTTATTTTGCAGTGTTTGCCAAAAATAGTCAGTGTAATACCCTTCACCGCAGCCGATATCCAATAGCGATAATTGGTTTGAAGGTAAAAATTGAACTAATTTTTCAGCTACTTGGTCACGCATGGGTTGATAGTGCCCTGCATCAAGGAATTGACGGCGCGCTTGCATCATTTCGGCGCTATCACCAGGATCTTTCGAACGCTTGTGTTGCACAGGCAGTAAATTAACATACCCTTCTTTCGCGCAATCAAATTGGTGATTTGCTTCGCAGCGATAACTATGGTGAGTTTGTAAGAGAGGTGTAAAACAAAGTGGGCATTGATAATTCATAAAGGTCACTGATCGCAAAATAATAGTCAGTATACCATAGAAGCAACGATGCAGCGCCATGGAAAATATCCCATGGCACCGTGACGTTAGCGAAACTTATGACTGATTATTTCGCTGATTTACTTTTTTCAGCACTCTTTTCTTTCGCTGTTTTTTTCTCAACTTTTGCTTTCAGGTGAGATGATTTAGCCGCTTGGTGCGACTGTGCGATAGGTGAAATAGGCTCAGATTTAACGGTTGTATTTGCTAATGCAGCACCAGAAATAGCAAATGATAATACGGTTGCGATTGCGACTAATTTTTTCATTTTTTCTACCTTTAAATTTGATATAAATCTTACATTAAAATACAAAGATAATTGTCACAGATTTTGGGCATTATATTGCTTTGTTGGTTTCTACCGTTTTGCTTTTATCCTCTTTTTTCTCGGCTTTTGATTTATTAGCATGGTGGGTTTTCGCAGTATGCTGAACTTTGGCTACATGAGTCACAGGTTCATTTTTTACTGTTGTATTCGCCAATGCAGCACCAGAAACAGCAATAGACATAACCGTTGCAATTGCTAATAACGTTTTCATTTTTGTACCTTAGAATTTTAAAGCAAGGATGTTCTTGCAACACTAATAAACCACAAATGAATATTCCCCCGCAATAGGACAAATTTAAAGATTTATAAATATTTTATAGGTTATTTTTGCGTATATATATTTGCAGTTTGTTGATTATTTATTTACTTTTCCTTTCTTTTTTTATTATAAATGAAATCAAAAAAATACTCTTTAAAAACAAAGCATTAATTATTATCCGCTTTTGATTTCAATTTTTAATTATAATCACCCATTTAAAATCAATTAATTTGTTATCGCTTTTTTTAGTTTGTCTACACAAATTTAGCTTACCGGTACTTTTATAACTTGCTTTCACCTTTTGTTTTTGGTTTTAATAAAATTATATGCAATGACATTATTTAGGTAAAAAAATGAAAGTTCGATTAGCCTCACCAACAGAAGCCAAACGGTTATGGCTTATTCGCAATCAAGCCATTCGTCATGGCTGTAAAACGAGTTACGACCCAGAAACGATTTGCAATTGGACGCCTGATGAAATGCCCCTAAGCTACATAAGTATGGTTGAGAACAACCCATTTTTTGTTGCTGTCAATGAACGTGACGAAGCCGTATCAACAGGTTTTTTAAATTTAGAATCAAATAGTATTGATGCGATATTTACTCTACCTGAGTATATGGGACATGGCGCTGCGGGCTTAATATTGGATGCAATAAAAGCCGAGGCGAAAAAACGAAAAATAAGCACCCTAACCTTAGATTCATCCCCGAATGCAGAACGCTTTTACCAAAAACACGGGTTCATGTCTATTCGCCATGAAAACTATTATTCGGCACTTGCTCAGACTAATCTTGCCTGTATTCATATGAAAATAGCGTTGTAAGACACAAAAAATAAAAGCCGTTAATTCTTATAACGGCTCTATTCTTTGCAAATTATCTTATTAGCTAACTAAAAATCGGCAAATTCAAGGATTGGTTTACGTCCATGGGATTCAAGAAAATCCAATACTCGACGTGGGGTCACATTTAAAATTTGTGATTGAGGGAAATCAATCGATTCAAGCATTTCCACTACGCGATCAAAACGCCCTAAATAACCCGCAAAATGGGAGTCAGAGCCTAACGCAACCCAACCCCCTGTTTCTTTTACTGCTTTAGCAATCTCTAGGCAGTTTTGTTGGCTACCCGCTCTTGAATGTAGAAAAGATGAATTATTCATTTCTAATGCCACATTGCACTCTTTGGCGGCTTGAGCAACCGCTTTAATATCAATCGGATATTTGGGATTACCAGGATGGGTAATAATTTGAACTTTTCCACTGCGGATCGTCGCAATCATTGCTTCGGTATTATCTGCAAGGCTTTGCGGCTCAAGAACGGGTTCGTGAAAGCCAGCGAGAATAATGTCTAAGTGGCGAGCAATTTTTTCATTACAATCTGTTTCACCTAGCTTATTTTTGATATTCGCTTCAATGCCATACAGTAAACCGACACCATCAACAATGCGTGGCAAAATAGGCATATTACCAAAATGCCATTCATGGGGTGCATCTTGCATTTCAGGGCCATGGTCGGTGATTGCAAATAGCTTTACCCCACGGCTTGCCGCCTCGGCAAAATATTCATTAACCGTACTGTAAGCATGGGTGCTGGCAATGGTATGGGCATGTAAATCAACTTGATACATAAATAATATCCTTCTTATTCTACTATTTACTTTCTGAGTCTATCCGCTCAGACAAGGTTCAACCAAGCTAACATATCAACGTGAAGGTTTCGAGAGTCATTCACCTAAACAGCACGTTATCAACACATAGCAATATATTGCATAAAATCCTAGGCTATTTTTAGAATAAAAAAACCCGCAATCAATGCGGGTTAAAATATGTTGAGTGAAAAATAAGTTTAATCCACTAAGACGCGTTTATTGGTAGCGCCCCAAAGGATAGACATTTCTGTAAATAATGCACCGCTGATGTCTTCTACTTCTTCAGCGGTAACCTCTGCATTACCTTGTTTACCAAAGAACACCACTTCATCACCCGGGCGGACTTGTTTTAAATCGGTCACATCCACCATCACGGTATTCATTGAAGTTTTTCCTAATACAGGCACTTTCTGGCCGTTGATCAGTGCATGCCCGGTATTACTAAACACACGACGATAACCATCTGCATAACCCACAGGGATATTTGCTAAAACAGAGTCACGTTTTAATGTAAAGGTACGGTCATAGCCGACAGTGTTGCCTTTAGGATAATGATTTACTGAAGCTATATTTGATTTCAATGTCATTACACGTTTGTAGTCGTCTGTTGCAACGGTATCACCGTAAAAAATACCACCAACACGCACCATATCTAACCATGATTCAGGCACAGTAATTGTTGCATAAGTATTCGCGACATGCAGTGTGACGTCTTCACGTTTTAGACCCGTCACATTTAATACTTGTTGAGACTCTTTGTTAAATTTAGCGAGATCTTTGCGGATTTGCGCCTCATCTTCTTCTGGGTAATGGGACATAATGCCGACAATTTTTAACTGAGGTAATTGTGAAATCAGCTTCGCTTCATTAAGGCCCGTTGGGGTACTGACTTCTAAACCATTACGTGACATACCGGCGGAATTTAACGCAAGGTGGATAGGAATGACTTTATTTTGCTGTTTCGCAATGGTATTTAAGCGCTGCGCCATTTCTAAGTTACCAATCAGTTCTTCCGTTTGGTACTGTGTCGCTTGCGCCATTTCCTTTTCGGTTGCACTTCTAACGCGCATTAAACGGCCTTTAAAACCAAGGTCTCTCACCGTTTTTAATTCTTGGTTATTGGTCACGCCAATACATTGCACATTGTTAGCAATCATCACTGGCGTGACTAATGAGAGATCATGCCCATAAGCATCGCCTTTGAGAACGGCACACATGGATGATTTATCCCCTAATAGCGCTTGAACTTTTTTGATATTAAAATCCAATGCACTTTCTGAGATTTCAATCCATGAATTGTTCACAACCACAGGCTGTACTTGCGCTGCTGGCGTTGCAATTGAAGTGTTATTTGTGTTAGTTGGCTGCTGGCATGCGGTTGCTGCAACAAAGAGAGGGAGTAATGCCAAATATTTTAAACGAAATGCCACAAGGTTTTTCCTTAGCTGTTGTCATGTTGCCCCAACTCATTATTTTTATGATTACAGGGCATGGAAATATACACAAAATGTATAACTTCTTTGGATGATAGCAATTTAAGGAAATTGAACAAGTAATAATTCACTTTATTTGCATAAAAAACCAAATTATCTTACAAGATCATTTCGTATTGATAATATAAAGGCATCCATTAAATATCAGATGCCTAAACACTGTTATTCCCTGATTAATCCCTATTTAAGCATTAATCCCCTTCATACCCTCAACAGAATATCGGGATCCCGCTGGTTGAAAACGGTCTATGGCATGCTTAATTTGACGTAAATCCTCTGATGTTAAATGAATATCAGCCGCGCCAAAGTTGTCTTCAAGATGTTTTACTTTATTCGTTCCCGGTATTGGCACAATGTTATCTCCTTGAGCCAACAACCACGCCAGTGAAATCTGTGCAGGTGAACATGATTTTTGCTCCGCCATCTGAATAATAAAATCAGATAATGTGCTGTTAGCCTTGAGGTTCTCAGATGTAAAACGGGGTAATCCCTTTCGAAAATCGCCACTGTCAAACGAACTCTTATCATTAAAACGACCCGTTAAAAACCCACGGCCTAAAGGGGAATACGGTACAAAACCAATACCCAGCTTTTGGCAAGTTGGCAAAATTTCAGCTTCAACATCACGCGTCCAAAGGGAATATTCTGTTTGGACTGCGGTAACGGGAAACACAGAATGTGCCTGTTTAAGTGTAGCCGCGCTCACTTCAGATAGCCCTATGTGTGCAATTTTCCCCTCAGCAACTAATTGCGCCAATGTTTCCATTGTCATTTCTATTGATGCTTTTGGATCTAGGCGATGAATGTAATACAAATCAATACAATCGACACCTAATCGACGTAATGAACTTTCACAAGCACTGCGAATATATTCAGGGCTATTATCAATTCTACGCTCATATTCCCCTGCGCGGCGTACAATGCCACACTTTGTTGCAACCTTGATTTCTGCATCCGTCTGTTTAAGAAAATCCCCAATCAGTTCTTCATTATGAAAATTGCCATATGTATCGGCTGTATCTAGCAATGTGCAACCAAGTTCTGCCGCCTTATGTAGTACAGCCATCGCCGCCTGATCATCTTGTGGTCCATAGAACTCACTCATTCCCATGCAACCTAGCCCAATTGCCGAAACTTCGAGCCCATTTCCTAAAATACGTTTATTCATCATCTGCCCCTTGGTTTATTTAACGTATTTGAGTATATTTTCCTAAAATGGCTATTCATATGGGTAATATTAACAATCAATTTTCCAAAAATGGAAAACAGTGAGAAAGAAGATGAACTGGGATGATGCCAAAATATTTTTAGCTATTGCACGAGAAGGCACGCTAAGTGCTGCATCCAAGGTATTAAAACTGGGCATTGCAACGACATCACGGCGCTTAGAACGACTCGAAGAAGCATTAGGCGTTCGATTATTCACTCGCAATCAGCTTGGTTATAAACTTACGGATGAAGGAAGTGCGTTAATTTCACAGGCAGAGGCTTTAGAGCAAGCAGGCTTCGCATTTAGCAATGCTGCGCACAAAAAGAATGAAAGCGTTATGGGTCATGTTTGCTTAGCAACTGCACAAGGCTTAGCTGACCACCTTATTATCCCTGCTCTACCATCGTTAACTGACGTTAACCCCAATCTAACCCTCGAAATTGTCACAGGTGTTTCAACCGTTAATTTGCATCGACGAGATGCCGATATCGCTCTACGTATGGTGAGACCTGAGAGTGGTAATGTACGGATCCGCAAATTAGGTACTCTTGGCTTCGGCCTTTATGCCTCAGAAAGTTATTTACAACGCAGACCTAATCCAGATAGGCCTAACAACTTAGAATATGATGATTTTATAGGTTGGTCAGAAGCACAACAGCACCTTAATTCTGCGCAGTGGCTAGAAAGAACCCTCAGAGGAAGGCCTTGCCGGTTGACCACGACCACTATGTCGGCTCAATTTAGTGCTGTACAAACGGGTCTTGGACTCGCCGTTTTACCCCATTTTATTGCAAGAAAAATGGGTTTGATTTGTCTACTGGATGATATTGGCTGCGACCAACCAATTTGGTTAGCCATTCATTCTGACCTCGCCCATTCACGAAGAATACGTGTTGTTGCCGATTTTTTGACTGCATTAGTTTATGATAATCAAGAAAAATTGATGCCATAAAAAAAGCCCACTTTTACATGGGCTCAGATAGTTATTTTGCTAGTCAGTGCTAGCTGATTCTTATTACGGGATTATTCCCACTCAATTATTTACATAGAGTGTAACTCATTGATTTATATAAAACAGAATTAACCTAGTGGGTTATGATACCGTCACCAATACCGTCATAATGAAAAGTGAACAATATTTGTACAGCAATCTATCGATACGATTCGAGTAATTTTTCTTTTGCTGCTAGGTCGGTAATACATAAATTAAGGGCCATTGTGTTTTCATCGGCACGATTAGATTCACGCCCATAGATTTCAAGTGTGCTTCGTAGTTGTCGAGAAAGTTCACTGGCCTTTGCTCTCTCAGTTCTGCAGGTATCGGAGTAAGTGGTACCATCAGTTTTTGTTTCCGTGGCACTGGTTTCGAGCTGCACGCTGTCAAAGTGATTAAGAACACGCTTAAGCAAATCGTCTGTGCGCATCGTAGCACGTTCTTTCTGTTCATTGTATATCACCACCCTATTTTGTTGTTCTTCGTCAGCCTGCTTGCGCTGGTCGATGTTAAACGCTAGGTCTTTCTCATCTTTCTGTTGCCCGGCAATCTGTTTTGTCATTTGCTGGTTATCAGAAAAAATGCCGCTAGTCATAAAACCAGCGGCAAATGAGATAGCCAGCGCAATTAATGCAATGGCTACTTTTTTCATTAGCGAACTCCGTTGTGTTCCAATGAATAGTGGTTACCATCATTAAAACGACCGCCCCAGCTACCACCAATTGATTCCCAGTATTCACCAAGTGGCTTGTGATCGCTGGAAGCAGTTAGCCACTTACCATCTTTAAATAAATTAAAATCAACCGCTAGGCGCTCTGTATGCAGGCTTTTGCTAATGCCTTTACCTGCCTTTTCATTTAATGCTGCCTGTTCTTTCGTACGGAATGCTTCACCAAAAGTTAACTGGTAGCCATTCGCCTGAGCAAAGATAATTAACTTAGCCACCATTCCAGTAAATCTATTTTGTTTATCTACCATGGACATTAGGATTACCCCACTTTTTTAATTAACTGCATGACATTGCCACGCTTAGCAAACAGCGCAGCGCAAAGGAAAATATTAGGAATTAAGTTTTGAATACCTGCTTGATAGCTAGGATCGAGATAGGAGTAGACTGGTACCGATATTGAGTACCCTAGAAAAGCATAAGCAAGCCAACCACCAAGCTTGCTGTAGCCTTTACCGTCTCTCACAAAGTAAAGACCACGTAAGAACATAACTAAACAAACAAACGCATTTGTGATAAGCATGAATTTATCGTACGTCATGGCCGTTACCTCCCTTTGGGATATCAGCTTTCTTGTACAGTTTGATACTGAGTTTTACAGAGAGAAGAGAGGCCACGAAAGCCCCAAGAGCGTCTAGGCTATCAATGTTATACGCATCAGGTTTAACACCGATTAGACCAGTCATTGAAACGAAGATAGTAGCGAAAGGGCTAAAGAATAATAAGCCAGCACCAAGGCTTAGAATTGCAAATACTGAACGGATAGCGAAAGAGAATTCTGTAGCTGCTGTAGTAAAGTAAATAGCGCCAAGAATAGCCCCCATAACAACCTCAGGGGGCAATCCTGAAAAGTAACCTAGAAAGGATGCAAGGCTTAAGCCTGTAACCGTTGTGGCATTTTCATTCATGTGTAGCACCATGGTTGAGAAATAACCATGATACTACAGCATAAAAAGATAAACAAAAAACCTAAAATGAAACAATACATCATTGAAGATTAAACGTTATACCGTCTAGCAGTAAACCCTGAGAACTGTCACCAACTTCTATTTTGACGTCTCCATTTGGCTCAATTCTTAGTATTCTAGCACCCCAACCGCCACTAGTGCCAATACCGAAAGCCTGCACCAATTTAGTACCTTTATTAAATTCAGAATATCTATTGATATTCAATACTGTAGCGCCTTGTGATGCGCCAGATCCAAATACAGAACCACTTAGATAGAAAATTCCATCGACCACCGTTGCTGATGGATAGTTATCCATGTAAGGATTAATATTAGGCTGTCGAACGATGGGTAATTCCAGATTCGCAAATTTTACCTTTAAGTCCTGTGATTGCATCACTGGCGTGATGATTTTCGCTAACCCCTGTCCGCTTGGATGGTTGATACCATTACCACCAAATGGAATTTTTCTATCTGCTAGATTATTCCCTAGTCCCCACATCTCTCGGTCAGTGATTACTTTTTTCCGTTGTGTTGGCTGTCCTAGCATTACACGGATTTTAGAGATATTACCCGACTGAACACCTCCCATGCCAATTTTAGGGCGTACAGTACCGCCGTGACGTACCATATAGAACGATGTAACGTATACATTATTAGTTCCATCTTTTGGTTCTTGAGATGGATCTAACCCTATATAGATGTTGCACTCATTATTAATAACCGTTGTCACTAACCAGAAATCACCAGAAGGCACTTGAATATCTGTAGTTTTACTGAAATATGCACCCATGTATTCAGTCCTGCCTGTCACTACAAAATTGTTGGACGCATCAACACCAATGTAAATAAAATCTTCTGACTGGTCGCCTCCGCTATTAATATAAATAACCTTTGCTTTATCCCATCCTGAAATTAATGCCTCGAATGCAAAATCAACGCACGCATCAGCGGTATAAGCTCCATTAACTGGTTCTTGATTGGGAATTTCTTGCAACTCACAAGCCACTTGGTCTTTTCCGTCGCGAGCCTGAACAAAATAACGATTGAAGTCAAAAACAGAGAAGCCAGCCCAACGGCCGTAAGTTCGCTCAAAACCAGCGGCAAAGTTTCTTCCTTCTTGGAACCGTAGCCCATCGAAGCTTGAGCCGTTGTTGTATGTACTACCGCGGGATGGAACTAAACAAGTACACAAAACAAAATGGGCGTGAGGTAATCCTGTGCGTACTTTATTGATAGTCGAAATCATCGTTCCTGCGTTAAAACTATCACGGTCATTCATTCCGAAAGCGAATAGAACAATATCAGCATCTGTATCAATGATGTAGTCAGTCCAATTTCTAGCAGGGTCGGTATACCAAGGCGACCTGAACGATGTTGGTTTTGTGTTCGCATTCGCCCACGTTTGACCGCCAATCGCGCGGTTAATGAATGTGAAAGTATGCTCTGGATTTTGCGCTTGTAATTCAGCTTTGATTATTGACCACTGGCAAACACCTAAAGCTAGAGAATCAGCCCAATCGAGACTTATTGAGTCCCCCATAATGACGACTTTGATATCTTTCTTTTTGAACTTGCTTATCTTAATGTTTGATGTGTTAGTTAAAATTGGCTCACTGCAAAGCTTATCTTCTATATGAACATTGTATAAGCCGTTGTATTGTGTTGAGCTAGTAAATTTAGCTGGGCCATAAAACTTAAAATCGGTTAAATGAACAACTCGTCTGCCGTACAAGTAATTTGTATAGCTATACTCAGGGTCAACAGGATATGACTTATCCATGTAGATTTCAGTCACAACACCTTCGTCATAAAGCTCCTGTAATTTCTGGTTTAATAACGTCGCATTACTTTTCTCATCTGCCATATTTTCAGATAAGCCAAAAGAACTAATATTTACTCTTATGGATTTTATTGCGCTACCTACAGTGCTGTCAGGGTAGTTTAACATATGAGAATAACCGACAAGAGACGCCCCTGATGTTTTCCTTAATTGATTCAAAACATCAACCGCACTTCCGCTAGCGGGCGCGACAACAATAGGATTACCATCTTTATCAAACGTAAGCACGTTACCTGCGCGCTCACTAGCCTTTGGTAATGTCGCAATATCCATATCATCAACACGCAATACACGCTTTTCACGTTTCAATATCGTGCCATTAACACTATTGATTTCATCTTTCAACGTACCAAAATCAACAGCATCACTATCACGCTTTGGCTTTCCAAGGTTAGCAATACGATATCCTTTAGCGTCAAACCAGTTAGCTAGAATGTTTGGGCGCTTTAGAAATAGTCCCAAGTTTCCCCATAATCGCTGCATTAACATTGTCAAGTAATCAAATGCATCCTCATGCGCTTCAGCAAAGAACTTACTTTGATTGCGGAATGAGGTTTCTTGTGTGATAGGGATATCACGGGCAATGCTAATTTTGTGCTTGTCTGCCAGTGGTCTAGTTAAGATTACCTTTCCACCAGCCGACTTGTTAGCGCCTGTTACGGTGTAGTCAGTGCCTAATCGTAGCGTTACAACATTACCCCCGTCAGCATCTGAAGTGATAACACTCAATTGGTTTGCTTTAAAAATCCTGAACTTATAATCAAAATCGGTTGTTACACCGTTTCCTATATACTCGTTGCTGCTGATTTCAGTTGAAACAGTCATGGCTATTCTCCACTTGGTTACGTTGGTGTATGATAGCCATTAAAATTCATTAACGGAACATTGTTTACTTTTAAATATAAAAAGATAAACATCCTTGGTGTTTTTTCGGTTACTGTAAAAGACTTACACACAAGATAGGTGATTAATATGAAAGATGTAATTAATTTCCCAGCACCAGAAAATTACGCAGAAAAAGTTAATACAGAAACTGGAATAAAGGAGTTGATGAGTAAGTCGAACGTAGAAGAACTACTAAGAACACTGGATAGTGAAGGATGTGACGTGAGCGCGGCACTCATTGAAATTACAGCCATGATGAATTACATAAATCTGAGCTTGAAAGTTAAAGAGAACATCAAGACGCATATAGAATATATTGCAAATGAGTTAAACAAGTAATCATTTAAGAGTAAATCAAAGCACCTATGCGAAGGTGCTTTTTAGGGTACCAATGAAACAGATTAGTGATATACTTGTAATTGGGTTATTAAACATCTGAGAGCTAGGAGTATATCATGGGTGGACTTTATAATAGAGTGCGTAGAAACTTAGGGTTTCAACTCACAACAGACGGTAAACCAATTGAAACCACAAGTAGCGGTGGTGTAGCTCGAGACATTAATGATATTCAAAATGATACAAGAGTCAAACAAGAGCAACGCAACGCTGCATTAATTGTAAGAATTCAAAGAAACATTGAAAAACAAAAAGATGAGGCCTAACTTTGCTAGCTCTTTTGCTCTTACCTATATTATTATCAGGATATATATTTATTACATTCGGCAAATTTAATAAATTAAAATTACACCGATTTACAGGGCAACTTTTATATTTAAGGGCAACTGCCTATGGGTGTATGTGGTTTATAATAAGTACCTTATTTATGCTCTATGTAAATCAATTCAATCCTGAATTTAAATCTATTCTATTGAATTATTTAATGAAAAACCTAGATATTAAATCCCCTACAACTGCGTCTTTAATTTATTTATCAATTTGCTCTATTGTTTTATCATTTGTATTTTCCATTCTAATAAATAGAATAAAATATTGCTTAGAGGATAATGAAATAGATAGCAATTTAAAAGTTGCCCCTCGAAACTCACTAGATGAACTTCTACTGACATCTATAACGAGTAGCCAGTCTCTTCTTTTTAATTTAGATTCAGGAAAAATTTATGTCGGCGTTGTAATGAAATTATCAGAATCAACAGAAAAAGATGAGGCAGGTACTTTCATTACTATTTATCCTATTATGTCAGGATATAGGGATAAAGATAATCAAGATGCAAAGTTTTTAACCGACTACCCAGACTACTCAGATAGCTCAAAACACCAATTCGCCGTTATTCTCTTCAAAGATGAGTTAACTCACGTATCGTTTTTCGATTCAGAATACTATCTTGAGAACCTAAAAGCCCAGCAAGACATTTCTGGTGACCCCAACAACACTGAAATCGAAACAACAATAGCTAATAAAGAACCAAATGTACAAGACAAATCACACCAAAGAAACAAGCATAAGTGCATAATCTCAAAGTGGTTTAAGTGACATTATTTGTTTATCTTTTAGTTTATCCCTTTAAATAAAAAATTGCCATAACATAAACAAAAAAGCACCTTTTAAGGTGCCTTTAGTGTCACTGAACAACCCCAATTGAATCTACTATGCTTTTAACACATGACTGCATTTGCTTATCTTCTTTTTCATTTTCTGGCGCCCCAGAGAAAGATAATTGATAAAATTCTTTTTTGCTTGGAATATAAAATTGCACTATATTCGCGAATCCATAAACCCCCTCAACTTTAACTGTCATTTGAGTGCTAAACGCCTCTACTCCTGGTAATTTTGGTGACGCTGTAGAGTGGGATAATAATTCAATATGGGAAGAAAAGTTATTAAACGCTTCATTCGCCTGAGCTTCCATTGATTCAGATGTAACACCTAAATCTTCCATGTATTCGGTTTTGTTAAGCGCTACTAACGCTAGCTTACAAGTAGGTTCAGCAGTGTAACCAACTACTGATTTAGCTACTGTTTCATCAGTGGCATCTTTAAATTTTTTAGTAACTTCCTTTGAGTAATTAAACTTGTTTGGGTAATTAATTTTGAAGTTTCCAATAGTTTGATCCCCCTCTTTAGCCTGCGTTAGACTAGGGATAGAAACACTAATTAACGCCAATGCTAATGCAATTTTTTTCATTTTAATTCCATTTATTAGTTAGGTTAAACCACATGATAAACGTTACTTAACTAAAATTAAATTCCAACTTTGTTTATCTTTTCCATTTATTAATTGATAAAACATAAACAATTTGGTAATTTACATCTTCTAAATTTTGCGCCATAGTGAATATACACCAGCAAAATCTGGTGTCGGGATTGGTCTCCTGCTAACTACGAAGGCGCATACACCGCGCGAGCGGTTTTTTTGTATGCGAAACACAGCTACATCTATTCAATGGTGAGCTGTGCGGAGGCACCTCACGGTGCGCCGGTTCCCTTTGTAGCCGGTAAGACCAACTCCGTACAGTTCACCACCAGCCTGATTGGTCTCAGCAGTGGTGATTAACCAAATTACAAAGGTAATCTCCATGACAAATTTAGATATCTCTATCTCACACGTTTCACATCTTCCATCGATTGTTTATAGCGATCGCCCCGTGGTTACAACTGAATCATTAGCTAATTTATATGGCACTGAATCAGACTATATTCGTAAAAACTTTAACCGAAATTCAGGTAGATTTATTTCTGGAAAACACTTTTTCTTACTTGAAGGCACTGAGCTTAGAGAGTTTAAGCACAGCATGTCTTTAAGACCTTCTGTGAAAATAGCGCGTAATGTTCGCTCGTTAATGCTATGGACTGAGCGCGGTGCGGCTCGTCATGCAAAGATGTTAGATACCGATCGCGCTTGGGATGTTTTTGAAATTCTGGAAGATAACTATTTCACCAAGTACAGAGATACAAAGCAACTAGTTAAAGGCGTCCCACACAATGCCAGTACCGCAGAACTGATCGCGCTGGTGGATGAGTTACAGAAAGTTATCCATGAGGGTGAGTTTATTCCTGCTGGCCATACCCTACCAGAATACAGCTTCCCTAAAACCCGCAAGCCACGTTCACGCATTCTTGAGGACTTCATCAACAACCCTAAAGAAGATGTGCTCCACCAGCTTGTAGCATGGCTTAAGAAAGATGGCCATAACATGGAAGATGCCGAACGTGTGCTAATGCATGTTCGTGATTGCATGATGGATATGGCTAAGGCTATCAACACCATTCAAACCCACGCGCAGTATATTGATTCAACAGTTAGTAAGTTGCTGTAGAAATAATGAAGCCCCTTCGTAGGGGCTTTTAGCACTATTCGTAGCTATAAGGAAAGCATTGTTTAAACGGTTTTATTGCTTCACGTAGCCCTTTTGTATCAAAATTAAATGATTGAATATCACTTTTTGAGTCAAAATAAAAACCACCAAAATTTACTATATGTATTGATATACTGTCTGAATCAAGTATTTTTTTTATCACATCAGGTTTTCCAGTGAATTGTGATTCCGCGTCATTAAATATGAATTTATTTTCATACTTGTACCAATTATTATATTGATTTTCATCACCAGAAAATAGCGCATACATAGCTTTTACTTTACTTGGCGCAGTCGCATATCCGGTTTTGCTATATTTATCTTCTAAATAAACCTGCACGCTTCTATCTTCGCACTTAACCACTAAGCGGTTATTGTATAGGCCTTGATGATCATCAACTGGAACAACATATAACTTAACTATATCTGCATCTTCAGGATTTGGGACTAACTTATTTTTTAGCGGATATGAAATACTAAAGGTGTTCATATCATAGCTAAGATCCCACATCCAATTCCCCATTAAGTTTGTGTCTGCATAACCCTTACTCATAATTCCATCATAACAATAAAGCCTACGAGATGAAGAATTAACATTATTTTTCCTGCAATCAATGATATTACTTTTAATATCTGAACTATTTTTTTCATACAAAGAGTCGTAACACCACAGCCTATCACCACCTTGTGATTCTTTTTTACAAGAGCCATATTGCGAATATAAATTATCGGCATACCCATACGCTGAAATAAATAATAGTGGAAAAAACAATAATATCTTTTCTTTCATACCAGAACCCTTAAAAATTTGGCGTTATATCCTGCGGACGCCACCAATACGTTTGGTTGAATTCTTTCTTAGAACGCTTTTCCATTCTGCGCAAATAGCCCGGTGAAAAGTATTCTTGTAGTTGGTTGAATACCATATGATCCAATACTGCTTTTGTATACCATAGGTTTTGGCCCGGTATTAAACCTTTGACAAATTTCACAGTATCACCACCTGTCTGCTCTGGTTTACCTTCCACTGCGTTTAATGGTATTCCTTGCGCTAATTTAATTGCATCATCGACTACACCAGCAACAGGACCTAATAATGATGCCAATGCACCAGAACCATATTTAGTATGATCAGATAATAGGAAATCACCATATAAACCAAGGCCGCCACCTTTAAGCAAAGCTGATAACCAGAATTTATGCCAATTTTCATCAGCCATATCTCTTGGTTTTTTACCTGATGCAATATCATTTATTTGCTGTGATAACGCACCTAACACTGTAGTCCCTGCGATAAATGCAGCAAGGTATGCACCCCTACCACCTGCTGACTGCATCCCCATAGCCCTAGCCCAATGTCGCATAACAACTGAAATAGGGAAAGACTTAAATAAAAAAACGCTTCTTACTAATTCACCTTTCAAGTCACCACGCTGCAACCCAGCGCCGATCATCATTCTTTCTCTTGCCCCTGGCGATATAACAGCCATGTCAACCTCTTCTGTGACAGCGCCTAGCAATTTTCTAGCTGCCTCAAATTTGACACGTTCAGGGTTACCGAAATCAATTAATCTTTCATTTGGAATATGCATAATACTCTCAGGTGTCAACATTGTATTATTGCCATTCCCCCAATCTTCTTGCTCAGCCAAGCGCCATATAGCCCAATCAGTTTCTGTAATGCCTTTACTTTTCATGATCGCTAAATCATGCTCACCAATGCTTTTTATATCTGTATGTCGGCTTACTACATCACCAATACTTCCCATCATGGTAACCCCGAATGCGCGCTTATGAGCATCAGACCATGCACTTAAACCACTAGCACGCATTACCGCATTTGCAGACCAACGGGCAAAAGAAGGTCCCATATTATCAGTGGCCCAACGGTTGATGCTTCCTAGTAATGTTTCCATAGATAAACCAGCTCTGCGCGCTAGCCTTAATTCATCTTTATTTGCAGGGTTTAATGCAGCTAATTGGTTCTTCAATAATTGTGCAGAGGGTAAGTTATTAACTTTGGCTGTTAAATACATAGTACCTAAGTCAGAAAATGAAGACAGCAAGGCAGATCCTAGCCTACTAGCAATTAATATATTTCTTAAGTCATCGAAAAATTTAGCTATATGAACGTTAGCAACTGGCGTTGTTTTACCTGATATAAAGTTATATAAATTTTCAGTGCCATCTCTTAGACGCTTTATTTTACCCGTTTTAGATGGTGTTCCTTTAACTTCAATTTCAGTGACTTCATTCAGTAAGCTTTGGAAGACATAGTCAGGGTTAGGGCCATATGTTTCTGTAAGCCCGATATCTTTACTGATCCCTTCAATATGCCCTACCATAATATCCCAAAGAGATTTTTCGCCATAAAGCTGCTGGTACTCTAAATATGATTCAGCATCTTTAAAATGTATTTGCCTTGAAGCATTTCCCCTATTCGCTCTCATTCCTGATACACCAATAGGACGATCATTAATTTTATTTAACCCACCAGTAGCAATGGTCTCATAAGCAGAATCTAAAAATTGTTTTAATTCCGCATCATTCATAACGGAACCATCTTCCTTTATGTATTTATTGCGGTCTAGTTTACCTATAACATCTGACACCCATTTATCTTGCGTAACTTTTGCTACACGTTGCATGGAGTGGCTTTGAGGTACCCCCCAATCTTCAAGGTGGCCTATATCACCACCAGCACGATTGAAGCTATTTCTAAGCATGCTTGTTACATTATGCCATGCGGCAGCGCCTTTTTTCGCCCTTGCATTCCTTGTATCCTGCCCTTTCATTTCGAAAATCAAATCACGAACACCGTTCTGATCTTCAAACAACTGAAAGAATTTTGGGTCAACCGCTTCAAAAGCTTCCTGTAATTGACTTAGCGCATAATTAATAGTTGCCTTAGCTCTTGTTTCCACAGACATAAAATTACTTTTACCATCAGCACTAAAGGCTATGGTTCTATTTAGCGCTTCTAACTTACTACCTTGGAAATTACTAATATGCTCATCAAGCCGTTGTCTAGCTGCTATTGTCAAAGCTACTCGGCGTTGTTTTAGATCTGCTTCTCGTTGTAATTCAGCGGCAGCCATCTGCCCTGCTCTTTGTAATCGCTCAGATTCACTTAATAGACGCCATGAGGCAGGATCGTTTCTAGCTAGATTTCTCATGCTACTAATAATCCTGTCCTCTATATTTTGTACTTCTCTGGCTGTTAATTGACGCTTGGATGCATTTTGTATGGCTTCAATACAGGCTGTACGCATAATTTTTATCCTCTAAGAAAACAACTAACAGCAACTTCAAATAAACTGGCATCATGTTTGGCTTCTTCTGCTTGCCTAACCGCTTCGTTATATAAATCAGAAGCTTTAACTTTTGATGAATTTCCAGAATCATCAAGAAAATCAATTTCTAAATTAGGGTTATTTTTCAAAGCTAGTTCGGCTGATTTGAAATCAATGTCGCTATTCTCAGCCTTGCCAGTGATCATTGATTCAGTTTTATTAACTTCATCAGATAAAATTTGAGCCTGATTTCTAGGCTTTGGCGTTGCATAATAATTTACTAGTGCATTATCTGATTGCTCTTCGGCTAATTGCCTTCTTGATAATTCGGCTTTAGCTTCATAGAAACGCCCACCAGATAAGCTATCAGATACAACGCCTTGCTTTGCCTTTAGCTCATTCTTTAAATTGGTTAACTCGTTATCTAATTTACGCAATTCAGCCTGTTTATTTTTTCTAGCAGTAGATAATTGTTTACCACTGCCTTTAGGTTCTGTATTTACTAACGAATTAATCTCACTGTTTTTTTTATCAATTCGATAATTTAAATCATGAATTGAGCTAGTAAGATTTTCACGCTCACCGCGATTAAGTAACCGACTGGCCAACTCATTCAATTCAGTGTTTTTGGCTAGCGATAAAGATGAACCTTCATCGATAATACCTACAGCTTCACGTATAGACGTATCGATTAAAGAGCGCGGCCTATGAACAAGAAATTCTGCACCGTCTAAAATGCTACCAATATCAACAGGGTTTCCTTGAGACAAGTCATTCATAGCCTTATTCATTGCTGCTAAATGACCATCTAGCGACATTGCATTGATTGGAATACCAGGGGGGAGATCAGCTTCTAAATGTAATTGCTGGTTAGCTGTTAAGGCTGCATCAACATGGGGAGTATCAAACTCAGGTAAAGGTACGTTTTCACCACGACTATTTATATACCGCCCCATACCGCCAAAGGCAACACCGAGAACGCCATCGATAGCAATTGCCTGCTTATCATAAACATCATACTGTGATGCCAGTTGATTATAACCACGCTCTTTTAATATCTGCGAGGCAAAGCCACGCTGAGCCATCCCCATTGCAATATTAGATCCTGATGCGTAAACAATATCTGGAGTGGCTCTTGCTGCTGTACCTGCCAATGATGAAAGGGTTCCACCTCTTGCAGTTAATTGAGCGCCTATGCTTTCAGCTAAAATACCACCACCTTTAAAACCTAACGTCATTGGAGTTAATACGCCCAAGCCAGCAAATAACCCCTCACCTGTAGCTTTATTAATTGCGGTGTTTTTATCAACACCATCAGCTCTAAGCTTCTCATAATCTGAAAAGCCCTGAACCCCACCAACTAACATTGCCCCACCTAATGGGCCTCCAATTAAGGCACCAGTTAAAGCCTCACCGCCTATATCAAATAGGCTAAACATAACTTGTCCTGCTGTGCCAGTAGTCGCCCTATCAGGCGTTAGGCTCCTAACTTGTTTCTCAGCATTTTTTCTTTGCTCCTGTATAAACTGCTCAGAAGTATCATTGATATCAAATTGCTCATTTACCTCTCTGGCTATAGGGGAAACAACAGTATCCGCGATACCCCATAATACCTGCTCAGGTTTAGCTATTAAACCTGAATACAACCCTGTATAGGTAGATGTGAAAGCCCCATCGAAAAAGCCAGCATCATCATTATTGTTTTGAGTTGACCGAATAGCATCGTCTAGCTGCTGGTTAACTCTAATGGGATTTAATCCAAAATAGCTCATAGTGGTATATCCCTTATTTTTTCTTGTGACAAATCAATAAGAACAGGATTTCCATCTTTATAAAGTAAATAACCAGAACCTCTCTTTATTAGGTATTGGCTATCACCTAGACTTTGCATACCAATAGCATCAATAGAAATATTACCTATTGCTGGCTCAAGCTCTTTTAATTCCCGTTTAACCTGATTCTTAAATGTGTCACTATCCATTCCCCAAGGAAGCATCACTCTTCCTCTACCGTTGAAGTCGTAGATTCCGCCAGTAGCTATATTGATTGCTTGCTGCCATATATCTTTGTCATACTCACCATTGATATTTCCATTTTTAGCCATCATCCCAGCGTATGCATCTTTCGCTACTTCATAGGCACTATTGGCACCATCTATATCTCCAGCAAAAACGTCACCAACAAAATCTGCAAATTCCTCTCTCAATTCAGTATCTTTAGGTAAAACAAAATCCTTACCCGATTTCCTTGCCGTTGATCCTTGCACTATAAGCTGTGCGGCTTGTTGTGATGAAACAACAACATCACTGCTCATTCTGTTATATTCAACAGTTAGTTGCGTTGGTTTGCTCATAATCACCCCAGCAACCGCAAGCGAAGTATCTGACTTACTAACCTGCCTCAGTGCAGCTGTATAGCTTTCATTGTTTTTAAGCCCTTGTCTGATAGCATCTAAATACTCAATTTTTTGGCTAGCTGGTGCTTTTTCCATTAATTGAGATAACACCGCTTCTTCTTGTGCTGAAAAAACAGTTAATGGTGTTTGGTAGTTTTTTGAAATATCACCAATAGTACTTGAACGCTGAGTTAATGAGTTTGTAAAATTTTGAATGCTGGAAAAGTCCAACTGGTTTACTTGCTGCCTATCTATACTGAACTGAATAGGATCAGACGCTCTTACCTTATTGACTGTATCAATTGCCCTAGCGAGGGTATCGTAACGCTTGTAGTTATTTGCAGCATCATAATCACCTTTGGGTTTTTTAGATTCCAATAGAGACGCTTGCGCTTGCGGCGATAGGTACTGAACCGTTGCTATATCAGATCCCATTTCCATATTTTTTTGAAATTGTTCATGTTGCTTAATCCCATCGTTTTCACCATAAGCATACTTAAACTCATCCAATGATGGAGGATTGTTATATGACTCACCTCTCAAGGCTAATGCCTCAGCATCTTTTACCCTACCATCTAATACTGATTTATATTCTTGTCTTTGCTTATGCTCGGCTGCTTCTCCCTGTTTAATAAGCTGGTATTGCTGAACAGGTGTAAGCATAGGCCACCAAGGAAAACCACCACCTTGAGCCTTGCGTATTTCAGGTTGATACAATGATTTATCTGCATCTGGCAATCTAGTTAAGCCAAGTGCTGCTTGAAGGCCTGTATTAACCTGAGCATCAGTAACACTGTGTTTGCCTTCTTGCGCCATAATTGCGGTTGTGATGTTTTTTAGTGTATCAACATTGGTTACATCGATAGGAATATTAGGATCAACACCCATGCGCTGAGCAACGAAGGCTATATACCCCTCTGTGTCATTACCATCTTTCTTTGGTGCCCAACGGTTAATAATCTGATTTACAGTTACGAAACCTTTTTTTCTATAAGTAATTAGGTTTTTACCAAGCGCTCTAACGCCGTGCTCAGGCGATGCGAACTGAACAAACTCACCATCATCACCTATTTGACCATCCCAAATGTTGTCCGATATTCTCAGGTTACCGGGGTTGTTATTTCGACCACCGCGATTATCTTTTATGTTGCCGGGCACACGCATAGAGCCGCCAACATCGGAGGGTTCACCTATAGCACTAAGAGCCTGAACAGGTGCGCTGGCCATATAATTTTGAGCTGCACCCCATGCTGCACCATTTCGTATTTTTTCTACATTAACAGCAATCTCTTCATCACTAACGCCACGGGCACGATTGAACTCAACATAGTTATGCTCAGCTAGTGCAATATAGCTATTAAAAGCCTGTGGGTCGCTATAGCTATCCTGTGCATTCTTTAGATTTCCTTCAACAAGACCATTATTAACACTGGTTTCAAATGCCTGAGTTTCTCTAAGTTCAAATGTTTTAGCTTGATTATGGTATTGGCGACCAAGCACATTACTTTGTTTTAAAAAATCCTCTCTTGATTTCCCCTCTGGTAAAGACGCCATAAGTTCACCAGCTTTAGCTCTAATGCTATTGAGCGTTTCATCTGATTGCCCCATGGCATTGCGACCAAGCTTGGTGTACAGACCTGTTTTAGGGTTATTCATCAAGTCGTCTGAATACTCTTGCAACTGTAATAAAGCATCTTGCGATAGCGCCACGTTAGCCCGTTGCTTCGCTTCAGCGAATACACCAGCATATTGCTCAGTAACTTGACCAAAACCCGCTCCGAAATGCTCTGGGCTAGATTGGACACTAAAGCCATTATTCGGCAGAGGTGATGAACTAATCTGCTGTTCTTTGTACGTTGGTACTGTTGGCATATTAACGCGCTCCTATAAATCCATACTTGAACATATCCACATTACCGCCCGCGGCTTTAGTTGCTGTACCAGAGAACGGATCCCATGTACCACCAGCCAATTGATATGCGCCGTATGCTTTGATTGGTGCAGTTAATAGCGTTGTGGCTGCGCCAAAGTTACCCTCACGGCGTGCCATTTTCCCCTGCAGTCTGTCATTAGCTGCTTGCATGCGTAGGCCGTACGCTTCACGACTTGCATTATTAACCAGTGTTAAAGCGTCTAATTCACCCATTGCCGCAGTATCGCCGAACATATCAAGGGCACCTGCTGAACTTAAATCAAGTCCACTCGCTGACATTGCCGCCGCCTGTGAGCCAGCTAATTGCCGTGTGCGTGAGCGCTGTTTCTCTGCCTCGGCATTGCCACGATTAATTGAATCATTCGCTGCTTGTTCGTTCTGGCGTGCATTTTGGTTGGCTATATCAGCGTTAAATTTACCGGATTGATATTGGCTATATGCCTGCATACCTGCCGAGGCTAGAATGCCCCCTGCTAAAATGGCTGGACTACACATTATTTCGCCCTCGCATTCATCGTGAATTTATGGAATGGATAGTTAAGCGCACCAATGGGCTGCGCATCTTCTAGTTTGAACCCTAGCCAATGCAGCCACGCCTTTGCAATGTAATTGCGCTCATCAACGTAATTAAGCAGCTCAGGATAGATTTGTAGCATTAGACCAACGAATGGTTTACAGCGGCGTAGAAAGGCTTTCTGGTGCTTCTCTAAAATATCTGATCCAACTAACCAAGGAATGCCAACGCCGCCGATAATGGACGCAGGCGACACACCAAAAATAGCCGCAACCTCGCCATTGAAAATAGCGGCCCATGATTTTGTAGATAAGTTAATACCTGAGGCTAAAACCTCTTCAGGCGTTGATAGATTCAATGCATAGAATTCATCGATATCAGCTTGTCTAACATGCGGTATCAATGCCTGTGCATGCTCTAATGTTGCTGGTACGATTTGAACAATACTCTTTGCCATATTAGAAGCCCCCCACATCTAAGCGCGGTATTGCAGCGAGGATTGATAAAGGTAACGGATCAGATTGCCTGACATACACACGGCCGTTTTTGCTCCACTGTGCATCAAGATTAATTTCTACTACGCCAGTGGCATCATCAACCGGATTATCGTAGAACTCGAATTCACGTTGAGCATATTCATATAACCGGTCTTTTTCGGTACCGGCCCATATGCCACGACTTGAATTAACTATAAGGCTTGCCACCTTAACCAGTTTCTTTTTGTCGAGTAGTGTTTCTTGCCCGTTGATATGAATATCTAAGGTTTCCATATCGCTAACGTACGGTAGACCAATGTGAACCACTACGGCTGGCTCTTCTAATGACACGGCGCCACCAGATACCTTTTGCTGAGGCAATACATTCGCATCGGCTAGAATGCTGGTGGTTTTACCTTCGATATGCTGTAACCCTTCAAAACGGAAACGCGCAAAGCCCCATTCGCTTAATGGCTTATCCTGTAGTAATTCAGGAACATCACGATTAGGCGTTACCCGCACCGCATGAGTATTAATAAATTCGGTAATTTCACAGCGTAGCGTTTTGTTTTCATCGTCTTCAAAATAAGGCAAGTGAATAGCGTTACCGATATCACTATCTTTAAAAATGGCATTGCTGGCGGTTAAAGCAATATCACCTTCGTACGCCCAGCTATCGACTGTTGTTAGGTGTACAGTGCTGGCTTCATCTTTATTTCTGCCGTCATAGCTAAGGCCTGAATCAACAAAGAAAGCGTCCTCGGTCTTAGTAAATAGACGACTGCTTAAGCGCTCTATATAACGCACCGTACCGCCACCAACTTTACGGCACACAATGAAGTAAACCGCATCCTCATTGCCTTCACTGACACTGCAGGTAGATTCAAATTGCCCGTCAGTCTCTTGTGGCGACCAAGCAAAAACCTGCTGTTCTCTGAGGTACGTCAATGAAAGCAATTTACCATCATCACGAATACACCAGGCTATTGAGTAAGGAACGATAGAAAACGCCCAATCAATAATCTGGTGGCGCTGAAACAGGTGATTAGCCATGATGGTTAAATCGGTGCCTTGGTACCCGTCAACGTCGAATGAATACGCGAGGTCACGCACAGCGCTACCTTTTTCTTGGATGTACAAAGCGATATTAGCAACGGCAATAGGTGGAACGTCACTACAGCCATTGGCACCTTGCGAGGAAAAAGAGAAACTACTAGGAGTTAATACTTTGTTCTGATCCCCAGTGATTTGATACTCACCCCCAGACGTTAAGGCCACCAGCGAACCTACATCAATTAAGTGGCGAATTTCATTAACTTGGCGTCCTGCATATGTGTAGATGATACGGTCATCATCTTGAATGGGGTTATTCTTGCCAAAGTCTTTATAGTCCCCACTACGACTAGCCCAAATAGTTTGAGGGTAAGCACGAGAGCCAGCAAAGAACAAGCGCTGCTGATAATACATAACGGTGCTTGGGTAGCCGTCTACATCATTCCAAACCGAACGAGCCCACTTGTACGTAGCATTTTCTTCACCAACGGCATTTGATGGAATGTACGAAACAACCTTACCCGTTGCGGTTAAGCCGTCTGTACTGACTGAATTGATTTTAACGATACCGAAACCACTGTGAAGGTACTCCCACTGGATCCCAGCATCACCACCCCAACCATCCCAGCTCATACCCTCCGTGTGTGACGGCCTTAACGTGCCGCTTTTACCTGCAGTATTAGCGCGGTAGTAATTAGCACCTGCACGGCGCTGATCATTAACGTTAGTCGTCTTGTCAGTTTCCCATACGGGTACAGCATCAATCGCTTGCTGTTCAATATAGATTTGCTTACCGACTAATTCAGCACCAAAGATATTATGCGTTGCAATCAGCGTTACATCACCTGTACTGGCGCTAACATATAACTTACGCTCTTTATCAGTGTTGATATCTTCAAATGGACCATTACGCGTTTCAACGGGCACCAGCTTCCAATCGTCATGATCATAGCGCTGTAGTTCCATAGGTGGATAATCAGCGTGTACGATGGTCATTACGTCTGCTGACTGTGTGAATTTTAAATTGAATAGGTCAGCTTCTTTGTATGGCGTTGCCAGTTCGAATATTTCGCCTTTGTGCTCACCGTCTGCATAAAGCACCTGCCCGCCATCTTTAATCACGCGCATATACTTATCACCCATTTCAAGAGCGTAAGTTTGCACTGTGCTGAACTGGAACGGGATCAAGCGGCATTTCTTGTTAGGGTATTTTGCCGCTGCAATAAACTTGGTGCCCGGTCTATTTTCAATGCCGCCGTATTGACGCACGATAAAATTAGAACACTTACGTAAAGCGGTTGAATACTTCGCTAGGTCAATGCGACCATAAAGGCTGGGTGCGATTTCGCCACCGCTGAAACTAGGTTGAATGATGCTATAAGCCATTACGATAACCTCGCTTCTGTGAATGGATCCATGTAGTCGTTAGGCTCCGATGATTCATCAAGAGAATGCGCACCAGCATTAGCAATCGCCATGGTGTAAATCTGTAGTGCTTCATTACCCATACCAGAATTTGAAGCCAATGGGCGTGCCAGTTCGCTAGCAAGTTTCCATGCCAGTGCATCAATGAATAATGAATCAAACATATTCACATCAGTGACTGACGCAGTGTATTGAAGCCATGCTTGCGGCTGATCGCAGTAAATCAGTTTCCCAGTGCCGTCGGCATCCGAACCAACCAAGAAATTAATTGCATTATTTGGCTGAGGATATTTCTGGCCAGATTGAATAATGGCTATTGCCTTTAAACAGTCGGTTGGGTAGCTATAGGCAAACTTCCAGTCTGGTGGAGGGTTATTGGTATCAGCCAAAGCAACACGCTTACTGGCAAAGTTCCACGGAAAATCAGAGAGCGTAGTATCGCGGCAATGATTGAAGTGTAGATTGCATTGCTCGGCTTCTTTGCTCTTTTCGCTAAGGCTGTTAATGAATCGGCTATTACCAATACGACTAAGCGCCAAGTTACAGATTTCTATTTCTGAGGCCATTAGAGTTACTCCAAAAGAAAAAGGGGCTTTCGCCCCCTTTAGCATCGGGGGTTACACCCCAAGTTCTTTACGCTTTTCATCTATCGCGGTACGCATTTTATCTGCGCCCATGTTGTGATGAGGTGCCTTACCAAATAACTGCAAGTACTGTTCGCGCAAAGCTTCAAGGCTAGAATCAACTGTATCGCCTGATCCACTAATAGCAGCATTGGTTACAACCTCACTACTATCACCACTAGCCCCATCAACCAAAGCGCCAGTATCAGGTTTAGCATCATCACCAATCAACTTTAAGTTGCTGCCAGCAATACCGCTGTATTCAACCTCTTCACCAACTTCAAGCAGACGACCAGCGATAAATGATTTTTTCAAAACTTCATATCGTGACATGTCACACCTTAATTAGTTACAGCGTTGTAGATAGGATGAGCATCAACGTTAAGCACGATACCCGCTGTAAACTTACCTGCAGTTAATGGACCATCTGTGACAACGTAACGCAGGCGCAAATATTTAATAACGCCATGCGGAACGGTACCGACAATGCGTTTACCTGCGTTCAGGTCTGCAATTGGCATAGCAAATGACTGGAAGATAGCAACAGGCGTTGTAAACGCTTTATCTTCTGATGTTTCCAGTATGATTTGCACCTTTGCAGCGCCTGCTGCTTTAGCTTGCTCGGTAACCTGTGCAAACAATTGCAACGGCTCGCCAATACCGATATCACGGAAATCACCTTTAACTGGTGTTAGGTCAATGATACTGGTCGCAGTCGCTGATGCGGTTACTGCTTGGTCGAGAGAAAATAGGGTTTCTTTATCTAAAATCATGTTGCGAACTCCCAACAAAATTAAGTTAACGAGGCTAGATATCAGCCCCGTACGAAATTACTTCACTTGGTCTTCTGTGGTGAGAAGTGCATCTACACGGCGCACTGGAATTTCATCAAATGAAACGACTTTCTTCCCAGCAATTTCCTGCATGGAAATATTGACGTTCTTAGAGTTTTTGATTTGTCGACGCATCCAACTACGGATCTCCGAACTGCAATAGAAAGCAGGTTTACCCATGGACAGGTTTGGAATTTTCTCAATCGCCTGAATCAGTAAATCAGGCAAATCGATAGCTCCTGCTGCTTCTGGATCCTTGGTCAATTTACTGAGGTCAATATTTGCGACACGAACAACATATCGCCAGTCACGTACAGTTAAACCGTTGTCCCACTGGTAATGAGTACGATAGCCTTCATATTTACCGCCCGCTTCATCCGTTAGAGTAACTTGGCCTTTGTGCTCTTGATGTAGTCCAACATTAGACCCTTTCGGATAAATACCGTGTGCAGTATTTTGTCCCCAGACAACTAACCAGACAGATGTTAAGTTACTTCCTGTGCCACCTGCATCGATAATGTTTGCACCGCTCTTTGCACCGCGATCATTAAAGCGAGCAGAAAAACCAGTAAATCGCTGAGGGTGTACAGACGTGTCACCATAGAAAAGAGTCTCTGCCATTTCCTGATTCATTGACTCAATGAAAGGCTGTGATTCTGATAATAAAAACTCGTTTGTATTACCGTTTAAATCAGCTAGCTTTTTGTCAACCTCTGAGTAAGCTTCTAACATGCCTGTCGCATCAGTAACTTGGGCGGTAGTTGATTTGCTAGGCTGAACACCATAGTTCAATAAACGCCAAGTAGCTGATGGCAGACCAGTGCGAACCGTTGTGCGGTGGCCTGTTGGTAAGTTGCCCTCTACAAATACCATGTCATCCAGAACCTCATTGGTCTGGTTGAGTAGCTCAACAATCTTAGCTTGCTTACTGTTCGGGTCTTGACGCTTAGCCCAATCAGTTAAAGTTAGCGCTTTAGACATAATTTATCCCCTACACCTTATTTGCTATCGCCGAAGAGAACATCCGCCATACTGCGAGTGTTTTCACTGCTACCACTAACAAAACCATCCTCAGACATGGCCTTGCCAATTTTTGAAAAAATACGGAATAACTCAGGATGATTACCTAGTCCTGAATCATTTAAATATTGTTTGAGCTCTGGCGTACCGAACTGATCCATAGCTTTTTGTGCGTTACCGATTGACTCAACGGAACCAAGCTCTTTATCTGCTTTGATTGTTTCAGCCCATTCAGCAGTTTGTTGCTGCCACGCCTCATTTTGTTGCTTCATGATTTGCGGCATGATCGTAGAACCGTACACATCAACAATCTTTTGCGCCTGCTCGTTGCTTAAACCAAGCTCACGGGCGATAGGTTCAAACGCCGCTACAGCTTCTTTATCAAGCTCTTGGTCTTTGCCAGCCGTGAACTCATACTTTTCAGGTGCGGTGCTTACAGGCTTCTTGTCAGTACCTTCCTGCTTAGTGCTGGACGTATCATTAGCCTTATCAGTTTCTGTACCAGTAGTCGTAGTCTGATCACCTGTTGTTGATGTTTCAGTTTTAACCGCTGAAGTTTCTGTGGTTGTCGCAGCTGCACCCTCGCCACCATCAACTGAAACCTCATTACAAAGGCGACGAAACACCAAGCGTTGAAATAAATTCATTGATTGCTCTCCTGTTCTTTGGCTTCTTCTGCCATGAGTAGATATTGCTCAGCGCAGAACTCCATAACATCACTTAATAGCATCAACCCCTGATTACGAGCGCCTTCGTTAAAAGCGGTAACATACGGGTCATTAGTAAATGAAATATCGAAAACACCACATGAGCTAGTGATCCTCCAAACAAAACGGCGACCAGCTTCTGTGCTCATTATTTGCTTGATATCCTCTATCTCACGCTCTCTTTTGAGCTTTTCTTTAAGCTCTAAATCAGCCTGAATCTCTGCCTTTTCCTCTTCGGTGTAATCATTAAACTGTGTCATTGACCACCACCAGCAAGCGCAGCTAAGGCGCTGTTATCGTCCATAGGTGTATTGCCAAGAGCCTGAGCACCAGCCACAGCCTCCTGTGCCATTTGTATTTGTTGCATCTGCTGTTGTTGCTCTGCACGCTGCTGACGAATAGCTGCTACTTGGTCATTGGATGAAACGATAGTTGGTGAAACACCGATTGATTCAGCGTAGTTATCAATCATTTCGTCAGTGTTCAGCTTGTCTAGTGCTTCTGGTTTCATCTGTGCCAGACCACCAACGAAACCAACGAAACGCTCAATGCTACTAACACCAACCGATTTCTGCGCCTGTGCCATAACAGAAATGTATTCAACCTTAAGCTGCATGCCCTGCATTTCTTCTGGTGGCACAGGTAATAGGTTTTTACGCGCCATGATTGCGAACGTACGATTAATTAACTTGTCGAGCAGTTCAGAATCCAAACGCTGTAAGACAGGCCCTAACATGAGCAGCTTTTCTTCACGCATTTCAATTACTGCTTCAACTGGCATTGAGCGTGTATTTACAGACTGCATCATCATGAATAGGTCAGAGAAATAGGCTTCTTTGATTTGATTACGAGTATCGCCAATATCAGCAATCAAGCCGTTAATGTCGGCTTGAACTTGGAATATCGGCTTAATCATTTGGTCAGCGCCAGCCATTGGAAGATAAGTTATTCCACCAGGAACAAGTGAAATGCGTTGATTCTTAATTGAGGCAGGCGCTTGCATAGGTGGATTGGTAACTTTATCAATCTGCTGTGCTTTGCGGCGCTGCAATAGCTGTAATGCTTTCACGCTACCCAATGCAATCATGCCGGGGCATGATGAGCCGTAGACATCCTCGCCGTTCACTTCCCAGCGTGGCGCCATAATTGGGAACTCATCAAAGCCAGATTCACGTAGAACACGGTCACTATCTCCACCCATTTCAAAGTAAACGGATTTAAACAGCTTGTTCTTAGCGTCCAACTTGCCGCTGATGCGGTTTAAATTTGGGTAGACTGAATGAACAACAGTAATCCACTGGCTATAGTTGCCAGAGTCCCACATGCTTTTAACCTGCTCACTCGCATTGTCTAATCCGAACTCCATAACCAACTGACGCACTGTCATGCTGAACTCACGGAAACAGGTGTCTACGGTTAAGTCAGGGCCATTCGCAATGTAATAGCTACCGATAGGAAAAGGTACCGTACGAATGACGCGCTCGTTATCTTCCAGTACAGCTAATGCGCTGGTGGCAAAGGTGCCGATATCGGAATAAGTTTGCGGTAATGATTGATAAATGTTTGAACGATTGAATACTTCATTCATGCGCTGCTCAACGACTTCAAGCCACATTTTCACAGGGCTATAATTCATCATATCAGGGTCTGGTGTAGCCAAACGGAACCACTTACGGGCAGGGCTAGTTATCCCTGACATCATGCCACTAGAAAGCGTACGTTCAGATTTAGCGGCTTCTTGGTCGATGATTTTCGTATTACGTCTATCACCGCGATTGACTTCTGATGTGTTAAAACGAGTGCTACGAGGGCGTGTATACTCTGCAAGCTCTTTCCAGTGCGGCTCAAATGATTGGCGCTCATTCTTAAGCTGTGAGAGTTGTTTTAATAAATCCTGCTTTAAACTCATACCGCCCCCGTTAGGTTACTGACCAAGTAGTGTTTTACCGCTGGTTGATGCTGAGCCAGTAGCACCCTGCGCACCTGTTAGCAATGTTGATTTGCGACCAGCGGCAGCACGGCGGCGGCGTAGCTCTTCATCACGCGAACCGACTACAGCCTCATCCTGTTCTTGTGGCGCTGCCTGAACTGGTGGAGGGGTTTTAATCTTGGGAGTGCCACCTAGGATATTTCCGCACATATAACACCTCGATAAAATAAACAATAATATACTTTGTGATTTATTGTATATCTTATTTGACAAATATAAAACCAAGATATACATTTTGGTCATCGGTCGTTAGTCGGATGTTCCTTTGCAATACGCTCGTTAGTCCAGTGACTTTCCTTTGATTAGCTTTTTGCCCTCGCTGTGAGGGCTTTTTTTTACCTGTTAGTTAGGCATATGGATCGTAATCAGCATCACTAACAACGTTACTGCCCTGACTAGATGTAGAAATGTTGTGGCGTTCTTTTTTGGTGACTGGGTAAGCAAATGTTAATGCTAGCGCATCACCTTTATTTGGTGAGCGTCCAATGCGTTTTTTTATATCCTCTTTCTTTTCAAGCAAAATTTTACCGCTAAGCTGCACTTTGTACTCTGGTGTTGATAAATCATCAGCCACCTCTTGATCGTCAATAGCCCCACCTATCTTTAGCCATGACTTAACATTGTTGTACATTTCACCGCGCTTGTTCTGCATTTGTGGGTCAGTTGATGCACCATTGAATGATACAAGTTGCCAATTGCGCCCCCAATTCATACCAACAGATTGAATTCCAGTACCGTAACCAAAGTCGATATGAACAGCATCAGCGCCGTACTGATCCTCATAGTCGGCAATGCGCTTAGCCATAATCACATCATCAATAGTTTTACTACCAGTCCAAAGGCATTTGCTGTGTAACCCTTGGCGCAAATAAATTACGGCATCATCATCACCAGAATACGCAGGGTCAACACCTATGATAATTGGTGCATGTGATACTTCGGCCTGTGTTACTGTGCGCTTCATAGCGGCATCAGTTAATCCAGTAGGTATGAATTGTTTTTCAGATGTAGATGGGAAAATACCGCGAACACGCACCTTAACAAAGTCATCATCAACACCGTAGTCTTGAATCCATTTATCTATTTGTTCTTTGTTGGTGCCTTCAACCGTACGGCTATCAATCTGCTTAGTTTTCCAACGGTGCTTAAACTTACGGAAACACTCACGGAAACGCCCTGTGTTACGTGTCGGGTTACCAAACGCTATCCAGATGATTTCTGTATTTTCATCCGTCAAAGCACCCTCTGCTACCTCCCACACTAGATCCGCAATGTTGGAAGCTTCATCAAAAATTAGAATGATACGCTTGCCTTGGTTGTGTAGACCTGCGAATGCCTCTGTATTATTCTCTGACCACGGAACAGCATCAGCACGCCAAGCGTTAGCGTGATTAGGGTCATTGGAATAGATAGCGGTTTTGGTGCAGGTAAACCAATCCTTGGTGATAGATAGGCGCTGCCACTTCGCAATTTCTGGCCATGTTTTAGTGCGAAGCTGATTTTCGGTGTTGGCAGTGACAACGACTTTGCAATCTTCGCAGGTGTCCATGCCCCACTTGATAATCATCGATATGAATGCAGATTTGCCGATACCGTGACCTGATGCCCTAGCAAGCTGTAGCGGCTGGTGGCGTGTCTCAGGATTGCGCAGATGCTCACCTATTTCGTTCAGTGCTTCCGCTTGCCATTGACGAGGCCCACTAGCATTTTCAAGTTCGGTGCCAGCCTCACCCCAAGGAAATGCGTAGAGCGCATAGCTTAACGGGTCATGAGTAAACATGCCGATATCGTTAATCAATTGTTCTTCTGGCGACATGGCGTCAATCATGACTCACCACCAGCGGCGCGCTTACGGGCTGCTGCCAACTTATCAGCAAGGGAAATAGTCACATCGACTTGGTACCTCTCACGGAATGCGTTAACGTCTACGTGCTTACCGACCATTTCAAGCACGCGCAGCTTATCTAACAGTTTGACTTTCTTAACTGTTACATGCTCATCAATGACTGCTATTTCGAATGCAGAGATGCTTTTGCGCCATACTGCAGGCCAATCTTTAATTGGCTTGATATCGCCCGTATTGGTTAGTATGTCGGCAATATCGGCATCAAGCATATCAACCAATCGCTCTAACACACTATCAGCGTCTAGCTTCTTGCGCTTATTACGCTGCTGCATGAGTTGCGCGATACGGTCAATTATGCGAGGGTCTTTCATAAGCTGTGATGCACGCTTACAGGCGCTAACTTCGGCATAGCCTGCTGCTAGCGCTGCATTGGTTTGATTATCAGGGGCTTTGATATATTCCTGACAAAACCGCTCCATTTGAGCGTTAAGCGGTGTAGGTTTTCTGGCTGGTGGTTTACGTGGTTTCTTTATGGTCATAATCATCACCTCTACGGTTATTATGACCAACTAGGATAAAAAAATAAACATATACAGATTAATGTTTATCTTCTTGTATCTTTTCACAGAGTGTTTCAAATGCCTTATAAGGCGCAAGCTCCCTAGAAAATAAAGTCATTGTTTTATGCATTTGCTTAAACAACTCACTAGTACCACTTTGGTTTAGGAATTTAGATAAGGAACTAACATCCTCTTCATTAATATAATCATAACAAAATTCTAATTGTTTATTTGTAATACTCATATCTAGCTTAACATCAGAAATATCAAAATATAATTTATTGCATAGCACTGCTGACCTCATAATTACTTCAGCTGGTATTTCATTTGCATCAGAATGAATGAGAATATCCTTCATTCTTTCACCACTTGTGTCGTAGGCCATAATTACCATTGTTTTTCCAAGCTTTTTGCATTTTATGCGCGAAATACCAATCAATAATGCTGATTTCAATTCATACATTTTAACTATTACATCACATATTCTAGCTAACTCTATAGCTACCACATTTCTTATTGCATTTTTTTCTCTATCCTCCCCCTTTATTTTCCTATCGTCATCATCTTGTTTTTGTTTTTCATATAACTCTAAAGATGTTTTAATGGAATCCTCTGCCGCTTTCAATGACTTCTCCGCTATAAAAGTCGATATTTCAGTGAGCTTTAGTGATTTTTTTGTATATCTAATTGTTATAAAGCTAACCACCCCAGTAAATAACAACGATAAAACGGCAACAAATAGCGCCCAATCCATGTCTTTTAGCCACTCAACCATTTCTATATAAACCTCAGTTAAAGTTAAATTTACCTTATTCTACCTCCAATTTAGTCTCATGCCACCCTTTAGTATTCCAGCACTCAGCGGCACCAGATAGACAGCAATTAGCTACTGGCAACTGCTCACCGCACTTACCACAGCAACGCTTTGATAGCTCCGCAATTTCACGCTTGAGCCGCGCATCATCGTTACGTATGAGCATTTGAATGTATTCAGATTCATCGTACGGTTCACGCCCTGGTCTACGCAACGCACAATTACGCTTAATCATTTCGTGCTCTTCGGCTTCAACCTGCCACTGCGGAGTAACAAGGCCAGCTTCACGCTGGCGTTTACGTTGCGCTGCTTTACGCTCTGCTGGTGATTTAGCCATTGAATAACATCCCTACAGCTACGGCTAACACGCACCAGAACACGACGAATATTAAGTAAGTTTTTAGCATTGTTAGCACTCCCACTCGTAAATAGGTCTGTATTCACTGCAATATCTATCTAAGCAGCCGTCGTAATCATATGGATTGTGTTGCCAGCTAATTTTTCCGCAGCATGGGCAATTCCATCGTGTTTTGCCACTATTTCCTTTTCGCCTACGTTGCTTTTTAAGCCATTCAGGAACGCGCAAGCCTTTGCTTTGCACCATTGAACGAGCATTGAAGTTAGCTAATCGGAATGTTCGTCTTTTCTGTGCATTAGCAATATCGAACGGTAGCCAGACAATGTTATCCATTGTTAAATCAGGAATAGTGAATCGCTTAGCTATTGAAAAGTTAGTTGATGGATATCCACGGTCATTCAGCCAGTAGACATCATTACCATCCCAATCACCTTTCAAGTAACCAACGTAGTAATTGCATTTACTTTCAATTACGGTTTCGTTTGGTATGTACTGACAATCGACGTGATACTCAGCAAGTGATAGAGCGCTTTCAGCGCACACAGGCTGGTCAATGCTTCTTCCTTGCTCCCACGCCCTCTGCGCTTCTTCTAGCGTGTATACGTGAGCCTTATCGATATCAGTGGCATAACCTTTTCCGTCCTTGCAATGAAATGATGCGTTGCTCCCCACCGTGTCGCGTGTACACATCATATAAAATCTATTTTCCATATTTACCTCGCGTGACATGTCACGATTATTTGTTTCTAGCTGCCAGCATTGCATCAGCCATTATGTAAGCCTCACGTGATACCAACGCGGCTGACTCTTCAATCACAACCGCAATCATGGCCTCGTTTGATAAAATTCCCTGCATTGCAGCCATGGCGAACTGGTCACGTAAGCTAATGGAATGGTCTGTAATTGGCATGAACTGATGATTGCGTTTGAAACTCTCAGGAAGTTCATATGTTTTATTTTTTGAATCTTCGCTCATAACCTTACCCCTTTGTTCCAGTTGCTTTAGCGATAGCTTTACGTGCCAATGCTAAGTCTTCATGATGCAAGCCTACATACCCATCATCGTGATAATTGATGATTAACTGTAGTGCTTGTAATAACTCTGGTGACGCTGCAAATAACATTGCTATCTTGTCGTCATTTTCATAGGAACCAGAGGCTATACTGCAAATAACATCATCGGTAACAGCGAAAGAAACGAACTCGCTATCAGCTTCCAGTTGCATGCCACTGACTTCACAAACCACATCATCTTCCACCTTTTCAGTGAGATAATTATTTACGGAACCGCACTGCTTACACTCCGTGTGAGATAAGTTTGTTATAGGGCCAACCCAAACCACCTCACCACCACAATCTGCACATATCATCGTATTACCCTTAAAATAACGAAACTTGTTTAACTACTGTTTTCCCACGGCGCTTAGGCTTAGCCTTTGTGTTACCGCCGTACTTATCTATCCAAACTTTTGCTACGTGAAAGCAATCATCAAACATGGCGCCGCGCTTACTTACTTGCTTGCGAGCATCTACGGTAATGTGCGATACCTTCATCAGCGGCAAGCTGTAATACCCCCCCCCTGATAATCAAGCTCTTGAAGCTTCTGAATGATGTTCTTTCTAATAAAATCTTCTGGACTCATAAGGACTTACCTCATTCATTCAACGATTCGTTAATCTGCTCACAAACTTACCTATTGGTAATAAGTTCATGAATTGTCGATTTTTCTGGTAACCTTACCCTTATCATTCCAGTGGGGCCCCACACCTTAGAAACTCGCCCATCCCATATACGCGAATCATCGTCAAAGATGGCGTCAAGCAAAGCTTTCTCTAAGTTGTCCTTATCTGGCTTTTGCTGGTGGGGCTTACCGTCCATTTCAGCCTGTTTTTTCTTGCTCCATGACTTCGGCATAGGAATAACAAAAATCACGTGGTAATCGCTCTCAGGCAGGTTAATACCCCTTGCTTTCACCTCGTCACAGAACGCCCTATAACGCATTACCGCTGGTCGTTTCTGCCATTTGTCACGCTGGGTCATACGGGGCTTAGGCACTGGCACAATTGGATATTCAAGGGTTTTCATACAGCTAAGCCTCGCTTGATGCGCTTCGCCCTAGGCTTCACCAATAACTCGTTAAACATGATGTGTAAGCGTGCTGGTTCACCCGTTTGGCACCATGGCCCATACTCAGGCATCACAACAGGAACGACTGGTTTCTTAGGCTTGCTTGGCTTACTAGCCCTTACCTTGTGGCGTTGACCGCTGTTTGCTTGTCTCATTAATCCAGCTTCATAGTTATCATTCAGCTTGTAGCCAAACGCTCTCACGCCGTCTTCTTCAACGGTTACTAACGAAATAACATCAAAGTATTCAAGTTGCCCTAATGCGAACTTAACGGTGTTGTACGAAGCCTTAACGCCATTGCTTTCAAAGTGTGCTCGCAGGCCTTTAATCGACATACTTTTGCCTGATTTGAGTACCTCAATCACTCTATCCTGAAATAACATAACCATTACCTCAAATTCGATTAACCTACATGGTTAATATAAACAATTTGTTTATCTTTTCAACCATAAAAAATCAGTAAGAATTGATTTTCTTACCACCCTTTAAAACGCCCTGTAACGCTCTACATTTGATTTTCACATTCAACCTATGGGATTTATCATCCTGCATATCAAAAATGCCTGTATGTTAATCCTGCTAACGATTTTAATAACCTTTGAATCTTATTGTGTCCGTTGTTTACCTTTTTCAATTATATCCATCCAAGCAGGACGAGGTTTTGATTTATCCGTAAGTGTTAGTGTTGGCTCTGGCACCTTTTCGCCCTTTCTAACTCGCTCAGTCCATTGTGATAGCATTTTGTCTAGTCGCTTCTCACATTCAACCTCAGTTAGCCTTAGGTCAATCATCTTCGTTCTAAGGTCTGTAAACATCCAGTACTGAACCGGGTGTTTGAATGGGTACATTTCCGCGCTCTGGTAGTTATTGCGCTTAGCGCAGTAGGTTAGAAAATCTCTTAACTGTTCGTCAGGATCAAGCCCAAACGGATTATGCTTAGCCGCTTCACCAGATAGCGCGACAATCACGTCTGATAACTCTGGTGGCCATGGATTACCACTCATACAGCGGTCAGTGCAATACTGAAAAATGGCCTCGAACTGTGTATCAGTCAATCTTTCGATACTCTGGCTCCAAATCAACGATGGTTCCGTTCCATTCTTGCTCTTCCACTTGTCCCCGTATAGGTCGATCATTCCCCTCCAAAGCTGCAAGAGTTTCAGGTCCGTACTTGTCGCTGACGTGCTGTAAGAATTCCTGCAGCGCTTTTGGCTTTCCTGCGAATTGGCTATCGATCTTAGTTCTCTGACCTGACCCATTTTTCACCACCTTTTCATTTTTCAATCGACTATGTTTCAAGCCTTTAGCAAGGGCTAACTCCCATTGCTCGTGTGTTTTGGCTTTTCCCTCTGCCCCCCAGTAGGTTATAAACTCGGCTAGCTCATGAGGCTGTAACGGCTCTTTGAGTATCGTTCCCCAGTACGCCGCCTTTTGCGTAAAGTCCTGATCAGGCTCCCATCCGTGATACATCACAAATTTGTCATTCACACCAAAACCACCAGCTGGAACACGACCATTCAAGATAGAATTATTGGCATTCGGATTAGATTGAAAATTATCCTCGCGTGTATTAGAGAGAGGTTTTATATCTCTACTCTTATCTTTATCTTGTTGTGACACATCGTGACATTTCGTGACATCGTCGTGACTATCATTTTTATTTTTCCCTTCCTCTCTTTGGTTTTTTTCTCGTTCGCGTTGCTCTCGTTTTCGCTGAGCTGCTGATTTTGCTCCTGTTTCTGCGTTTCCTAAGTCTTCCTTTTTTGGCTGACGAGTCTCCCAGCCAGTAATTTTTGAACCATCTAAAACACGTCCCTGCATGGCATTTAAAACAGCTTCAATCTGTTCATTTTCGACATCCAGCGCGCTTGCTAAATCTTCAATCGTGACTGTCACGTGACCACGTTGTGACCCATCGTGACATTTCGTGACATTCTGTGACGCATCAACAAGAAGATGAATGTAAATAGCCTGAACTAATGCAATTGGCTGCTTTGAAGCCCTTGAAATTGTTCTCCATTTAGGATCGTTAGGCATGTCATGCCAGAGCCTAAGCCATTTATATGTAGACATGGGCCACCTCTACGCCGTAGCGTTATCACTAATTCCGTCTATTTCAATTGATGCAAGGCAGCTAGTATTGATTAGCTCACAGTAAGTTGTGTTTTCTGAATAGTTAAGTTGATGCCATAGCCTTAACAGCGCCACTTCTTCATCTGTTTCAGGCTCAATAATAATTGTGGCGTTTTCATTAATACGTGCTTTCATGCCTGTACCCCCATTTCTCTTGCCTGTTTCAATAGCTTGCTTATCTCTTTGCGATAGGCCGCTGAGTTAATTGCTGAGCATTCAACACAAACACCATTGCTAGTAAATCGCTCTGAATCGTGCCCATGCCTGCATGGCTTCCCCGTATAGAAACGACTAAGACCATTAGTGACGGCCTCCTTTCTAGTGATAATTTTCATTGACACCTCTTTATCTATGATTAATTAGCAGTAAGATTATACACTCTTAAAAAATAAATCAACCATAAATGATCGATTGTTTATCTAGCTAATCAAAAAAAGACCGCTTTCGCGGCCTAGTGTGATTTACTTCATGAAATGGTCTGCGATTTGCTCTAAAGAATACTCTTTACCAAAGTCTTTGAACGCCTTTTGCAATCGCCAAGCTGTCTTGATTGACACGCTACGACTGCAATAGCGCAGATGAATAGAAATATACTGAACAGTCAGGTTTGCGCTGTCTGCAAATTGCTGGCGCTCACGTTTAGATAGACCATTCCAGAATGTTTTGAAGTCTGTAAATGCCATATTAACCACCCAAAAAGATAAACATTAGCCATTGATTGCAACAATGATAAACAAATTGGGAATTTACCTCCATGGTTAATTTGATATTTAATAGATAAACAAAATAAACAATATCGAACAAAATACACACAAAGGAAAGACACCGTGAAAAGCATCCAAGATATCAGGAGAGACAATCTGGTATTCGTGATAGAAAAGCATTATGAAGGGAAGCAAAAGAGCTTAGCTACAGCATTGGGTTGCGCTCCTAACGTCATTTCTCGTTATTTAATGTCCTCTGACATGAAAAGCCATCGTTCGCTTAGCGATCCTATCGCCAGAAAGATTGAGCACCTTACCAAGTTGCCGAAATACTACATGGACAAGGATCACTTAAATGTCCCTGCTGAACAGATTGCGGATGAATTAGCCCGCCAACCTACCGATATTGGGCGCATACTTGGTGATAACATCACTACGTATATGATGATTGACGGTTTTAAATCACAGGCCCAACTGTCAGTTAAGTCAGGGTTAGGCCAAGCCACTGTAAACCGTATTATCAAGAATGAGTCCAGTGCTACCGTTGACAGTGTTGCAGCAATTGCGGACGCACTAGGCCGTAAACCATACGAACTACTCATGTCTAAAGATGATGAAGACGTTCTACACTACGATCATAAAAAATTTGCGGCATTGCCCGATAACGAAAAAGAAAAGATACAAGACTTTATTGAGTTCATTATTAGTAAAAACGAAAAGTAAAACAAAGCATTACATTTATAGCCAGCCTCTAGCTGGCTTTTTTATTCACGAAAAAGATAAACAATTTGGTTATTTTATTGTTTTTAACAGTTGACAACTGTCTTTTATGGTTTATTCTTTATCTCATATTAACCCACAAGGTTAACGCTCTTTAACAATACAGAATGGCTATCACACTCCTAAATTCTGTGAGCCGCAGAATGTCTTAGCTAACCCGTAGATTCGGAATGCAAGATTTGGACAGTGACAATATTAATCAATCTAGCTGTTTTGGCTGGATTTTTTTCACACCCCAAACATAAACAATTTGTTTATCAAAGGTGATTGAAATGATGTTTTTTATCGAAAATGGTTTTCATGTATTCATCGTACGTGGGAACAAGAAAGCATTTAGCAGTTTTAAAGAAGGCATCGTATGGGCCTTTACTACCTGTGTAGCAATTCAAACCGACAAGGAATTATCTAATGAGCAATCAAGAACAAGAGCAATTTGACCAACGCAAGTTAAGCAACATTGTTAGCGCAATCTTAATGGCCAATGACATTAACACGCCTGAAAATATTGATAAACTAGCTAATCACTTGAACAAAACAGACACCAGCGAAGAGTTTGAACCGTTTGAGAAAGTGGCCTTTGAATTAAGCATTACCACCACATCAACGCCAAAGCTGATGTTTCTGCACAATAACGACATTATCAATGCTTACATTCATGTCATTAAGAACCCTGACAAATTCCGTTCTAACATTGACCGCAAGAAATACTTCCAGTCTTTGGTTTCGCCTGATAAAGAGGAAGTAATCGAACCTGCTAAACCTGATGTGATTACTCACGCCAGTGAAGATAAACAAACTGGTAATGTCGAGCCAGAAGTTATTGAAGAATGCCCCGTAAATGAACCGCCTTACTTTGAACCTGGGCGTTACCCTGATATCCCTAATGATGTTTATCACAGCTCAAACGGTATCAGTAGTTCAATGTTGAAAGATGCTCGTATAAGCCTGATGTATTACAACCTAAGGCACGTAAGCAAAATCATTCTACGTGAAAATAAACGCTGCTTTGATTTAGGTAGCGCGTTTCATACATTAACAATGGAGCCTGAAAAATTTGGTTCTGAATTCAGTGTTCGCCCTGCTATTCCAGAGGGAGCATTTACAAACACTGAATCAATGACGAAATGGATTGATGAATATAATGCTGGTCTACCTCAGCCACGTAGCACTGACGAGCTAAAAGCAATAATTGAAGCTCATAACGCAACACTACCAGCACCATTACCGTTATCTGGTTCAGTAGAGGAAATCGGCGGGCTATATGCAGATTTACCTGATGAATTTAGAAAAATACCTGAATCAGATAAACACACCGCCGCAGCAATGAAAGCGTGTATTAAAGAGTTTAACGCAACACTACCAGAGCCATTAAAAACTTCTGGAAGTCGTGATTTTTTACTCAATCAAGTTTACGCAATTAATCCTGATTTATGGGGCGAGGAAACTAGCAAACCTGAGCATCTTAAAAAATCAGGCAAGAAAGAAGAAATTGCAGCATCAATTAAAGCGATTAAACCAGATGCAATATTTGAAGATGATTTAATCAGCGCTTGGAGAAGTGACGAAACTAAAATTCAAGTTGAAACAATTGATTTTCAAACAGCTAAAGACATGCGCGATGCTGTAATGAATCATCCAGAAGCTAGCGCGTTAATCAATCATCCAAACCGAGTATCCGAAGTTAGTTATTACGGTGTTGATGATGATACAGGGCTTGAAACAAGAGTTAGACCAGATATTGAAATTCAACTAAATGATAATCATCGAATTGGATTTGACCTGAAATCCGTCTCTCTTGGTCGATTTAAGCAAGAAGCAATTACATCGATGATCCGCAGAGAAATACTTAATCGCGATTATCACATCAGTGCAGGTATGTATTCCGATATCGCGCAACTTGACCAGTTTTATTGGATATTCGTTAACTCTGATCCTCATTACCACTGGGTTGCAATCGTCGAAGCCTCGCCAGAGTTATTAGAGCTAGGCCGCTTGGAGTACAAAAAGACGCTGCGAGATATCAATAACTCAATGAATACTGGCGTATGGCCTGCCCCGATAACCGAAACGCTCACCATTAATCTTACTGACTTTGAAACACGCAAGTTAGAAGAGCTTCAATTAGAAGAAGCTTAATCAATTCTAGCGCCCTGCTTACTGCATGGCGCTTATCAATTTAGAGGTAATCATCATGTCAGAAGTCGCTTTAAGTAACCAACCGCAAACCAGTGTCATGAATAACATGTCACTCCTTTTTAATACGGAAGCAATGAATTGCGTTATTCGTGTTGCTGATTTAATGGCATCTGGTACCGCGACGGTACCTAAACATTTACAGGGAAAACCAGCCGATTGCTTGGCTATCACAATGCAAGCGTCTCGCTGGGGAATGGACCCATTTGTAGTAGGCCAAAAAACGCATTTAATTAATGGCACGCTAGGTTATGAAGCTCAGCTGGTAAATGCAGTGATCACCAGTTCAAACGTTGTTACAGGTCGCTTTCATTACGAATACGGCGGTGACTGGGAAAAAATTGTAGGCAAAAAAGAAAATCGTGACGAATCAGGTTTATATATCCGTGTTGGTGCAGTTCTTAGAGGTGAAACAGAAATTACATACGGTGAACCGGTTTACTTAGCCGATGTGCAAACGCGTAATTCACCATTATGGAAAACAATGCCGAAGCAACAAATTGCTTACTTGGCTGTTAAATACTGGTCTCGCCTGTATTGCCCTGAAGTGATCATGGGGGTTTATACGCCAGATGAACTTGAAGAGCGCACCATTAAAGATGTTACTCCACCAAAAGAGCGTGTAAGCCTCAATGAAATCACTCAGCAAAATGAGCCTGAGCAGCATCAAGAAGCCACCAGCGGCGATAGCGATGTAATTACTGGTGAGATTGTTGATGATGGGTTTAACCCTGAATTACTGCGCCAATCAATTACTGATGCTTCAACACTGGATGAAGTAAAAGAAATTCGATTACAAATTGATGAGCTTAAATCATCACTTGGTACCGCACTTTTCACAGAGTTGAAAAATAAAGCGGTTCAGGCTTATCACCGCATCGATGCAAATAACAACCTTGAAGCACAAATTAACAGCCTGCCAGCTGGTGGCTCACCAGAAGCTAAAGCAGCTTTCGAAAAGGTTTTTCAATTCCTTAACGCCAACAAACGCAAGCTTGGCGATGAACTGTTCGATTCATTCAGCCTGACGCTGAACGACATGAAAGACGAATACCAATAATAAACTTGTGGTGGGGTTCGCCCCACCTTAGGGGAAATTATGAATTTAGAAGAATTAGGCGCATTGGGAAAAGTTATTTCATCTTCCCAATTACAAAAAATAACGGGCCTTGGTCGCACGGTATTGGATAAGTTAAATGCAGAAGGTGTATTAACAAAGATTTACTTTAGCGACCGCAAGTATGTTTATCAGCTTGATCAAGTTAATGCTTATGTCACCTCTTGCATGAATAACCCAACAAAAAACAAAGGTGAATCCTCCGCTGATAAAGCAAGAAAAGCCCTTGAAGCCAAAAAGGCTAAGCAATAGTCACCATTTCTTATGTGATTTAACCAAAGGATATAACCATGAAAAAGTTAATTGATTCCACAGATTTTAATAGCTGTGATGTATGCAATGACGATGCATGCACGATTGAAACCAAAGGCGACGGAAAGAAAGTATTTAATGGCGATAGCGTTACTTGCTGCGGATGCTCAAACACAGGTCAGATAACGGTTGAAGCAGAAGATTGCGCTTATATCGAATGGGATAACCCAAACGACGATTAATTACAGGGAATATTTGCAAGGATGCAAACAGGAGATAGATAAAATTGAGTAAATAAATTATGATAACAATACGTACACAAATAAAGTTTATATATTTTAAAATGGATGGTTTTTATGTGCAAAAAAATTAAGCGTGATGCAATGTATTATTGCTTAGGCTGTTTTGGTTTAATTATCGTTGCTCTTGCCGTTATACTGCCTTTAGTTAATATCTTTTATCCAATTGATTGCTTTTACAATACCCTTGATTCTGAATATTTACCCATAATATTAAATGTTTTAATATTGATCGCATCTATTTGTTTATATGCTAATTCTGGACCGAAAGAGTATGGGAAAAAAGATGTTTTATTGATCGCTAGCCTAGTACTTTTAACTCTTAGCACATTATCAATCATTGGGGACTTAACTAGAATCCTTAATAATAACGGACCTGATTTTATGAAACAAACATACTTCGCTATTATTTTGTATCTTATAATTATTGTTGCCTATATTTCACTTTCGATTTTCTTTTTTAAATTAAGAAAAAAAACGAATGATAAGAAGAAAGAAACTGCAAAACAGACTGAAAATTCAAAGTGAAATTATTAGAATCTGAATATTGCGATAAAATCCTGCACTAGCAGGATTTTCTATACCTAAATTTCAGGAGGTACATTGAAAAAATATGACCTTATTTATTGCGATCCCCCTTGGCAATACAGCAATAAAGTTTCCAACGGTGCCGCAAATAACCACTACCAAACCACCAGCCTTTTTGATTTAAAACACCTACCCGTTCATACCATTGCCGCAGATGATGCAGTGCTTGCCATGTGGTATACAGGCAATTTTGTGCAAGAAGCATTTGAGCTAGCCAAGGCATGGGGCTTTACCGTTCGAACATCAAAAGCCTTTACATGGGTTAAGTTCAACTCACTAGCTCATGAGCGTTTTGATAAAGCCATGCAAAATGGAACCTTATTTGATTGGCATGACCTGCTTGATTTACTCAACGCCGAAACAAAAATGAATGGTGGCAACTATACAAGAGCCAATAGCGAGGATGTATTAATAGCGACTCGCGGCAATGGCTTAGAGCGAATGAGCGCCAGCGTTAAGCAAATCGTATTTAGCTGCTTAGGTGAGCATAGCCAAAAGCCGTGGGAGGTTAAAAATAGGCTTGAACAATTATACGGTGACGTTAATCGCATAGAATTGTTTGCGCGTGACATGTCACAAGGTTGGGATGCTTGGGGAAATGAATGCCCGAATAACAGCATTGAACTTACTGGGCCACAATTTATAACCACGGAGACGACCATTGATTGAATTCATTTTGATAGCGTACGCATGGATTGCAGGTTATGTGTTCTCTGTAATTGGTGCCGAAAACGATAGCCGCCCAGTAATTATTGAGCGGCTTTTTTATTCCATATTCTGGCTGGTGGTTGGTGCATCGATGCTATCAACTTTACTGGCCACAAAAGTTTTAGGCTCAGAAAAATAAACCTATTTAATTTTACCTTTCTCTTTCTCTATCCAACCATCCACCATATTAGCCCACTGCTGTAGCATATCGCGGCGCTGCTCTGAATACTCTGCTTTGTTATAAACAGCACGTACGCCTTTTTGCTCGTGGGCTAAACACTTCTCTATCCAGTCAGAATTGAAGCCAGCTTCATGTAGCAATGTGCTGGCTGTTCTCCTCAGGTCATGTACCGTCAACGGTTCAAAATTAATCCCTTTATTATTAATACGCTTAATAACACCAGTGATCACGTTGTTTAATGATGCATTAGACATATGCTTGCTAATATCATGTCTACCCGGTATCAAATATTCACTCCCCATAGCACAGGCCTTTAAGCCAATGAGAATATCGTAGGCTTGCTCAGATAAATAAATTACGTGCGCCCTTCTTCCTTTCATCCTCGCCTTAGGTATGATCCAAGCCCTTTCCTCAAAATCTATTTCACTCCATGTCGCTTTTATAAACTCGCTTTTTCTAACCAACGTTAATATCACAAACTTAACAGCCAGCTTTAGTGTTGGATAACAGCTATAATTTTCTAACTCATTAAAAAATATCCCGACCTCTTTAGCTGTCATTGCCCTATCGCGTGCTTCAAATGTAGCTATGGATGAAGCTTTAATACTGCTAACAGGGTTTTCTATCTCATAGCCACGATCGATAACGTAGTCGAACACAGAGCCAACAATTTCACGTATCTGCAAAGCCGTTGACTTGCCGCCACGCTCTTTAATTTTTTCACATAAGGCCCTAACCTTTTGTGTTGTGATTTCTTCTAGCTGTAGTTTACCCAGTGTTGGATATAGATCCCTTTCGACAATGGCAGTCTTCATATCTAGCGTGCTGTCTGCGAAACGGGTTTCTGATAGATATTTGACGGTATAGTCTTTCAGGGTTAACCCTGCTTTACGCTTTGTAATACCGTCTCGCTTCTGTGAAGCTGGTGATACGCCTGCGTTTAGCGTCTTTTTGGCATCGATTAGCATTTCTCTTGCTTCCGCAAGTGTAATACCGTCATCACTGTAGCGCCCAAAAGTTATGGTTTCTCTACGCCCGTTAAAGCGGTAGTCATATCTAAATGATATGGAACCAGTTTTTGTAACAGCAACATACAAACCGTCACGATCAGCTACCTTGTATAGCTTATCTTCTGGCTTTAAGCTCTTTAGTTTTTTATCGGTTAACACGTCGGTATTCCTTTGCGTGATACCGTCATTTTTGTGTTTTTAGCGACGGTATTAAGTTATCAATTTAGTCATTATTATTTCTGATACCGTCATATATACCGTCAAAATTATCGGCAATTGTCAACTACTAAAGACTGTTAAAAACAAAAAGGCACCAGTAACTAACTGATGCCTTTGGATTTATCAATAACTAAAAACTGTTATCAACAATAACTATATTATTCCCACTCAATCGTCGCAGGTGGCTTACCGCTGATATCATAAACTACGCGGGAAATGCCACTAACCTCATTGATGATGCGGTTAGAAACGCGGCCTAAGAAATCGTATGGTAGGTGTGCCCAGTGCGCGGTCATAAAGTCGATGGTTTCAACGGCACGCAGTGAGACAACCCAGTCGTATTTACGGCCATCACCCATAACGCCAACAGAGCGAACAGGTAAGAACACAGTAAATGCTTGGCTAACTTTATGATATAAATCTGCTTTATGCAGTTCTTCGATAAAGATAGCATCTGCGCGGCGCAGTAAGTCACAGTACTCTTTCTTCACTTCACCTAATACACGAACCCCTAAACCTGGGCCCGGGAATGGGTGGCGATATAACATGTCATAAGGCAGGCCTAACTCTAAACCGATTTTACGCACTTCGTCTTTGAACAGCTCTTTTAACGGCTCAACTAAACCAAGTTTCATGTCATCCGGTAACCCACCCACGTTGTGGTGAGATTTAATGACGTGTGCTTTACCCGTTGCAGAAGCCGCTGACTCGATAACATCTGGGTAGATAGTACCTTGAGCTAACCATTTGATGTTTGGCAGTTTAGATGATTCTTCATCGAAAACTTCGATAAACACATGGCCAATTTTCTTACGTTTCGCTTCTGGGTCACTGATCCCTGCCAGAGCGCTTAAGAAACGATCTTCGGCTTTCGCGTGAATAATGTTCAGATCAAATTTACCTTCGAACATTTCCATCACTTGGTCAGCTTCATTTAAACGCAATAAGCCGTTGTCAACGAAAACGCAGGTTAAGCGTTTGCCAATGGCACGGTTTAACAGTAACGCAGTAACAGAAGAGTCTACGCCACCTGACAATGCCAGTAATACGTGGTCATCACCGATTTGCTCTTTTAAGCGCGCAACGGTGTCTTCGATAATCGCCGCAGGTGTCCATAATGCATCACACTGGCAGATATCTTTAACAAAACGCGTTAAAATATTCAGACCTTGGTGAGTGTGAGTCACTTCTGGGTGGAATTGCACACCGTAGAATTTTTTCTCTTCGTTTGCCATGATGGCATACGGGCAGCTTGGCGTGCTCGCGATGGTTTTAAAGTCTGCTGGGATAGCAGTCACTTTATCACCATGACTCATCCACACGTCTAAAACAGGTTTGCCCGCTTCATTGAGAGAGTCTTTGATATCACGGAACAGTTCACATTGCTCTGTAATTTCAACGTTAGCGTAACCAAACTCGCGCTCACCTGAAACTTCAACCGCGCCACCAAGTTGCATAGACATAGTTTGCATGCCATAGCAGATACCTAATACTGGTACACCGGCATTGAAGACGTAATCTGGCGCACGTGGGCTATCAGTCTCAGTCGTACTTTCTGGGCCACCAGAAAGAATAATACCATTTGGATTAAATTCTCGAATTTGCTCTTCTGTAACGTCCCACGCCCAGAGTTCACAATAAACGCCAATTTCACGAATACGGCGGGCAATTAGCTGTGTATATTGCGAACCGAAGTCAAGGATAAGGATGCGATGCTTATGGATATTTGTTGTCATTTGAGGAGAATTCCAAAAATTCAAGTCAAAAATAAAAATTGGTAGCGTGCGGGACATCAGCACGCCACCCTGTAAAGTTATCGGTTATTGTCCCAAACGATAGTTTGGTGATTCTTTTGTGATAGTCACATCGTGCACGTGGCTTTCTTGAATACCTGCGCCACTGATACGGACAAATTCCGCTTTTGTTCTCAGAGCGTCAATCGTACCACAACCGGTCAGCCCCATACAGGAACGTAAACCACCCATTTGCTGGTGAATGATTTCTTTCAGACGACCTTTGTAAGCAACACGGCCTTCGATACCTTCTGGCACTAATTTATCTGCGGCGTTATCCGATTGGAAATAACGGTCTGAAGAGCCTTTAGACATTGCCCCTAATGAACCCATACCACGGTATGCTTTGTAAGTACGACCTTGGAATAAAATAGTTTCACCCGGGGACTCTTCAGTCCCTGCGAACATGGAACCCACCATCACACACGCAGCACCCGCTGCAATCGCTTTGGAAATATCACCAGAGAAACGAATACCACCATCAGCAATAACTGGAATTCCCGTGCCTTCAAGAGCTTCCGCCGCTTCTGCAATTGCGGTAATTTGCGGTACACCCACACCCGTTACGATACGAGTTGTACAGATTGAACCTGGGCCAATACCGACTTTTACTGCGCTCACGCCAGCATCTGCCAACGCTTTTGCGCCTTCCGCAGTTGCTACGTTACCACCAATGATTTGTAAGTCAGGGTATTTTTGGCGAGTTTCACGAATACGTTGTAATACACCTTCAGAATGACCGTGTGAAGAGTCAATCAGTAAGACGTCAACACCTGCCACAACCAGCGCATCAACACGCTCTTCGTTGCCACCACCAGCACCTACCGCAGCACCAACACGTAAACGACCTTGGTCGTCTTTACACGCGTTTGGTTTACGTTCCGCTTTTTGGAAGTCTTTAACGGTGATCATTCCTAATAGGTGGAAGTTATCGTCGATGACTAAGGCTTTTTCTACGCGTTTTTCATGCATTTTTTGTAATACGATTTCGCGTGCTTCGCCTTCTTTGACCGTCACTAAGCGCTCTTTTGGCGTCATAACCGCAGTAACAGGTTGGTCTAAATCTGTTACGAAACGCACATCACGGCCCGTAATGATACCGACTAATGAATTGTCTTTTGCCACCACAGGGTAACCCGCGAAACCATTACGCTCAGCCATTTCTTGCACTTCGCGAATAGTGGTATCTGGGGTAACAGTGACAGGGTCTGTGACAACACCACTTTCATGTTTCTTCACGCGGCGAACTTCTTCCGCTTGGCGCTCGATAGACATGTTCTTGTGGATAAAGCCAATCCCACCTTCTTGAGCCAAGGCGATTGCAAGGTCAGATTCGGTGACGGTGTCCATTGCTGCAGAAAGCATTGGAATGTTCAGGCGGATGTTTGCAGTCAGTTGAGTAGAGAGATCAGCCGTATTTGGTAATACAGTTGAGTGTGCAGGAACGAGTAATACATCGTCGAAAGTTAGTGCTTCTTTTTTAATGCGTAACATAGGCAATATCCCACCAGGCAGCGTTATGGAAAGGTATAAAATATTGCCGCGGCATTATACACACCGTAATCGGTTGCTTCCAGCCTTTTTTTGAAAAATTACTTGATAACTCCGATAGCTAGGTTAGTATTTAGCGATTAAGTCCTTGTTTTAAAATTTGATCTGGCTCACATGTCGACATCACAAAATAGTGCAATTTTTTCTGTTAGTAAGCTTAACCTTGCCGTTCGCGAACTTCTCGATCAGCAAATGGGTCGGATATGGCTAACCGCAGAAATTTCCAATTTTTCTCAGCCAAGTTCAGGCCATTGGTATCTGACGCTGAAAGATGACCGTGCGCAGGTTCGTGCGGCGATGTTCCGTGGGCAAAATGCAAGAGTGACCTTCCGCCCTCAAAATGGGCAACAGGTTTTAGTACGCGCCACCGTCACATTGTATGAACCCCGTGGTGACTACCAGTTAATCATCGAAAGTATGCAACCCGCGGGCGAAGGGTTATTACAGCAACGCTTCGAGTTGCTAAAACAAACGCTAAGTGCGCAAGGTTTATTCGATACATTGCATAAAAAACCGTTACCCAGCCCAGCAAAATCCGTGGGGATTATTACCTCTGCAACGGGGGCGGCTTTACACGATATTTTAAATATTCTTCGCCGCCGTGACCCTTCACTGCCGATTGTTATCTACCCCACTGCGGTTCAAGGGGATCTCGCTCCGGCACAAATCGCACGTATGATTGAATTAGCGAATTTACGTCGTGAATGTGATGTATTGATTGTTGGCCGTGGTGGTGGCTCATTAGAAGACTTATGGGCGTTTAATGAGGAAATCGTCGCAAGAGCGATATTTTCAAGCCAATTGCCCATCATCAGCGCTGTAGGCCATGAAACTGACGTCACCATTGCCGATTATGTGGCTGATGTGAGAGCGCCTACGCCATCTGCGGCCGCAGAACTGGTCAGCCGCAACCAACAAGAAATGCTACGCCAAATAAAATCGGCACAGCAACACCTTGAAATGGCGATGGATTATTACATTGCGGGGCAACAGCAACGCTTTGCTAAGCTCCACCACCGTTTACAACAGCAACACCCGCAATTACGCTTAGCAAGGCAACATAATCAGTTGAATTTGTTACAACAAAAACTTGCTCAGTCAATGACTCGTCAATTGCAAACTGCCTCTGTTAAATTTGATAGAGCCAACCGTCGCCTGCAACAAAATGATTTACGACCGCAATTGCAAAAACAACAACGACACCTGCAACAAACACAATATCATCTACAAAATATGATGACGCAGTTAGTGAATAGTTATAAGCAACGTTTTGCAGTGGCGTGTTCAAAAATGGAAGCGGTCAGCCCATTAGCAACACTGGCGCGTGGCTTTAGTATCAGCGAAGCACCTGATGGCGCCGTTTTGAAAAAAACCACTCAAGTTAAACTGGGGCAACAACTGCGAACGCGCTTAAATGATGGTTGGGTAGAAAGTGAAGTTACCCATATTGAAAAAGTAAAAACAAAACGCTCAACGAAAAAAACAAATTAACTGTTTTATGGGTTTCATCTTTTTAATTTAATGAAACCCATATTTTAAATCTAATTAGAAACGAATTTGCCCACCCAGCATATAGGTGCGCCCTCTTGCTGTTGCATTGTGTTTACCACGTTCCTCCATAATTGCTGTCGAATTTGAACGGTTTAGTGCATCAGAATAGTTTTTATTTGTTACGTTATTTATTGTCATCATCAATTTGACGTTCTTGTTGATTTCATAATCGGTGTATAAATCAATCACGGTTGGCTGCTTTTCATATTTATCTTTTAAAGCATTCCCTTCATTATCTACAATAGATTCAACACCAATACGTTTGGATGGCCCAGTCCATGTAACCGTCGTTCCCAATGTTAACTTTTCATCCAATAAACGGACACCTGAATCTAAAGTTAGATAATAATCAGGTAGTTCCGTAAAATCTCCTGCACTAAAATCTGCTGTTTTTGCGATGGACGTAGGCTGGTCTCCAGTCTCTTTTGTATAAGAAAGCATTGAATAGAATACACCTGCATCATAGTTTGCTTGCAGTTCATAACCACGCAAATTAACGTCTTTTATTTCATTCGAATAGATATAACTTTTTTGAGTAATATTCGGAAACTCGTTATCCCAAACATCATCGTTCATCAAACACCATTCTAATTCAGCCGCATTTGTTGGCTTACACAATAAATATGGCTTGCTCGTAATGTAATTTTTAATTTTTGTATTAAACCACAACGCTTTAAGATTAAATTGGTCGCCTTCAACAAATAAATCAGGTTTTAAACTGTTAAACCCAACCTGCCACGTATTTGCTCTTTCGCCTTTTAAAAATGGGTTCATACTTTGTCCGCCATTTTGCGAATAAAATACTTCCTGTGAATTTGGTGCCCTCATTGAATGTGCATAACTCACAAAAGGCTGGAATTCAGGTATGATTTCAGCAGAAAGTAATACTCCAGGGTTAAAGCCACTCTCTTTTAAGTTAATATTGGCTTCTTCCTGAGGGAAACATTTCTCTGTTTCATCGCAAGCGGGTTTATAACCTTTTAAACGATAGTGCATATAATTTAAATCAAATACTGCCGTATAAATATCGTATGTCGCTTCTAATTGCGTATAACCGCTGGCTAAGTCCAGTGTGCCTTCTGGGGAAAAAGGGTTATATTTTAATGTGTCATCATCAATAACTGAACTAACTGTCTTTTGGTATTTCGTTTTCGATAATTTAGAACCTATTTTCCATTGAAAATCAATATCCCCATAAGAAAACCGGCTGGTATTTGAAACATTAAGGCCATCTGCAATATTTTTAGACCCGCCCTCTCTTAAAGCCCACCCAAGGGAATCCCCTTCAAACTTTTGGTTGCTATTACTGTGGTTTGCCAACACCTCAATATCCACTAGTTCATTTAATGGCGTATATTTATATTTAAGGTAATAATCTTCACTGTCAATTTTACGGCGAGTTAACTTATTTTGTAAAAAACGACCGCTAAACTCTAATTCATGCGTATCATTGGGTTTATATTTTAATTTGGTTAATTGTGATTGAGGCTTTTGTTTGAACGTTGAATCCGTTGCAAAATCATCACTGTCATATCCCGCACCATTTTTATAACTTCCGGGAATATTGTGACCGCTGACGGCAATTAAACCACCAAAATATCCATCCCCATCATTTAATAATATTTTTCCTGCAACGGAAACCATACCGTTATAGCCAATGCCGTTATCTCCCCAACTTCCTTTGCTACGTAGTCCATATAAATTATCTTTAAAAATGACATCATCAATACCAAGAGTACGAAAGTTTGCGCTGCCTGCTAAAGCATTCACACTATTACTGCCATTTAATTGCCCTTTTTCTACCTCAACTTCAACAATAAAATTAGGGTCAATTAACGCGCCGAAATCATTATTGGGTTGTTGTCCATGTGTATATTGACTAGGTGAAATACCATAGTAACTTTGCGTTACCCCATCCACCATCATATTCACTCGGCCAAAACCGCTCAGGCCTCGAATATTTACGTTAATTGTGCCTTGGCTACCATCCATTTGGGTATACGTTCCGGGCATAGTTCGGATAATTTTATCCATACCTTGTAACTTATTTTCCGTACCAACAGCACTGTAAGCACCGGGCTTTTCCAGTGCTTTAACCAAAGGTGTTTGTTTTTGCGCACCTGAGACTTTTAATTGACTAAATTTAACAACTTTCTCTTTGCCTTGCTTTTCTTGCTGTGTATTTTCAGCCAAAGCAATGCCCTGAGCGCCAGTAAAAACCATACTCGCACTCAATATTATTATTTTATTTTTCATGTAAACCATTCCTGTAAACGCAATATTTCAATTCGCGCCCACAGTGCATTCCAATATAAAAAGGATAAATTCAATACCCTTAATTGAATTTTCCCAAAAAGCCCCCTCTAAATGCATCAACACATTTAGAGGGTTATTATTAGATTAAATAAACTATTTTAAATAAGGAAAGTATTTTGCTTTATTTTCTAGCATTAAAAGAAAACTGTAATCTAATGCAATATCATCAAGTGCGTTAAAACGCCCAGATTTACCACCGTGCCCTGCATTCATATTGGTTTCTAATAACAATAAGGAATTACCTTGTTTCATGTCGCGTAATTTAGCCACCCATTTAGCGGGTTCCCAATATTGAACTTGGGAATCATGCAGGCCAGTAGTCACCAACATATGTGGATAACGCTGTGCTTTAATATTGTCGTAAGGGCTATAGGATTTTATGCGCCAATAAGCCTCTTCATTTTCTGGATTGCCCCACTCATCATATTCCCCTGTGGTCAATGGAATAGAAGGGTCAAGCATTGTGGTCACAACATCCACAAACGGCACCGCAGAAACCACACCTTCATATAACTCAGACGCCATATTCACAACGGCCCCCATTAATAAACCGCCTGCACTGCCACCCATCGCATAGATATGCCCTTTTTGCCCATAGCCTTGGTCAATAAGTGCATTAGTTGCATCGATAAAGTCAGTGAAGGTATTCATCTTATGGATAGTTTTACCTTGCAGATACCATTTTTTACCCAGCTCACCGCCTCCACGAATATGCGCGATAGCATAGACAAAACCACGGTCTAACAGTGACAACCTTGATGAACTAAATGAAGGGTCTAAACCATAACCATACGCGCCATAACCGTAGACAAGTAATGGGTTTTTACCCTGCTTGAAGAGATCTTTGCGATAAACCAATGAAACAGGCACTTTCACACCATCTTTCGCCGTTATCCACAAACGTTCACTTTGGTAATTTGCCTTATCGAAATCTTTGACATCTTCTTGTTTTAGTAACTGTTTTTCTTGCGTTTGCATATTAATTTCATATACAGAAGACGGCGTGGTCATCGATGAATAACCATAACGCAATTTATTGGTATTAGGTTCTGGATTATTGGATATCCATGCCATATACGCAGGGTCATCAAACGTCACATAATTTTCTTGCTGGGTTTGCCAATCAATTTGGCGGATGTTTACCAACCCATTCGCTCGTTCTTCAAGCACTAGCCAGTTATTGAAGAGTTCAAACCCTTCTAAATCAACATCATCGCGAGGAGCGATTAATGTCGACCACGCAGCAAAATCATCATGCTTTTCTGCATTGTTATTGGTATACAAGCCAAATAATGGGTTTTGATGGTTTGAGCGAATGTAGAACTTTCCATTGAAATGATCAGGGTAGTACTCCACACCCGTTTGGCGAGGCTTAAAGGTTTCAATCGCTTTGTCAGGGTGGTTAGCATCGATAAAACGGTATTCAGATGTCTCAGTACTGGTAATGCCAATAAAAATGATATCTTTCGAAGTCGATTTGCTTAAACTCACATAAAACGTGTCGTCTTTTTCTTCATAAAGCAGTTTGTCTTGCGCTTGCTTTGTGCCTAACTTATGGCTAACCACTTGATATGGTAATAAAGTTTGCTTGTCTTTGTTCACATAGAATAAAGTTTGGTTATCATTCGCCCAAACAATATTGCCTGATGTATTCAGCAGAACATCATTTTGCCACTGGCTTTCATTAATTTTACGAAATGAAACTGCGAATTCATTGCGCCCTTGCCTATCTTCTGCAATTGCCATCATGGTGTTGTCGGGAGAAATAGTTAACGCTCCCATGCGATAATATTCAACACCTTCAGCGCGTTGGTTGCCATCCACCAAAACAACCCATTCACCTTGGCTATTTACAGGGCGTCTTTCATAAATTGCATAGTTTTTTCCAGCAACAACACGTGTGCGATACGTGTAACCATTAAAATCGTACGGAACTGACTCGTCATCTTGTTTCATCCGTGAGAATAACTCATCATAAATCTCTTTTTTTAATGACTCACCTAATTTAAGCTCTTGCTGTGTATAGGCATTTTCTTTGGTGAGATAGTCAATGACCTCTGGTGCTTTGCGCTCATCATCCCTTAACCAATAATAGTTATCGACACGGGTGTCACCGTGGATAGTCATCGTGTGTGGTTGTTTTTTGGCCATCGGTGCTGTCATTCGTTCCTCCGCAAACACTGCGCTTGTCTGTAATCCCAATAATGCAATAAGACAAAATTTAACGGCTCCTGATAAGCCTGACAATCTATTTAAGTGCGTTCGCATTTTTTACCCTGATTATTTATTTTCAATCGTAAAATCAATCGGCAATTCTACCGTCACTTTGCCCTGAATTAACATATCAGCAGGCGGTATCGGTAAAGGCTCTGCTCGACTGAGTACCCGCTGAGCTTCTCTATCTAATGAATTTGTGCCTGAGCTTCTGACTAATGCACTATTCACAATATACCCCTGCGCATCTACCTCAAATTTAATTACTGGCTTTCCAATACGATTACGCCGTTTGGCATCCTCTGGATAACGCTTGAATTTATTCAGTTGCCCAAGGACGAGCGCTTCCCATTGGCGTTGCTCATCATCTGATTGAGCATGGCTGTTAAATGCCGCCGCAACGCGCTCAGTTTGTTGTTTCGCTGCTGCATCACTTGTAACAGGGGCATCGCTGGCTTTTGAGTTATCACTTTCCAACTCACTAATACGCTTGTTTTTCACATCCTTGCGTTCTTTTTTAGGCAGCGGTGTAGTTTTCTTTTTTTCCACCTTTGTCACTAGCACTTCAGCCTCTTCGTTAATCGGCACTGAGGGGATGTCAACATCATCCATAACCGCTTCTTGTGCTTGGCTGGCAATCGAGAGCTCTTGAGTTTCACCGATATTAGTTTCAGTTAACTGTTTTGCTTGTGACTCAATCGAAATTTCCATCACCACTGAGGGGGGTGGTAATAAATGTTGCCAATCATTTTCAGTGACCTTTAAAAAAAGGAGAATAACTGCAACATGCAGAATAACGGCCAAAGCAAAAGCACCACTGGTTTTCGTCGTTCTAGCGTATTCTAAAGTGATCGTCGACATTTTAATCTTTCACGTAACAACAAAGGACGCAAATGATAATCAATAACAAATGCAAATGAAAACTATTTATTACAAATAGTGCTAATTCATTCACATTATTAATATTTATTTAGCTTAATTAACCTGACGATTAATCACTTGTTGGGGTATACCAGACGTAATCAGCATGTAAGTTATCAATCTCGCTGCCTTTTTCTGAAATAATTAACACCTTAAATTCCGTTTCTGGTGATAAATCTTGTAAGTGAAGCGGTACGCCAATAGCACGAGTTGCATGATATCCCCCCGCAAACAACAATGCAGGCTGCGGCGCATTAATCAAAGCGGTAGCCATTGCGCGGTCACGCATTTGTTGAATAACCGTCATTTTGGCGACCTGTTCAGTGGTCAATTCACCACCATGGGAGGACTCAATCGTTTTAGTAATAATCTCTTGTACAACGGGTTGAGTTGAATGTGCTCCCGTCAATTTAGGCGGATTTGCATAAGCCTTTGTAATCACATCTTTATCTAAGTTTGCAGCTAACACAGGGTAAGGTTGCGCTAATACATGTTTAATCAGCTCGCCGTATTGCTCCCATGGCCAACCCGTATTCCATTTAATCGCCGTTTGTAACCGCTCATCACGGATATAAGTATTACCCTGTAATTCCGCTTTTGCTCTATTGAATTCTTTCTGTTGCGAGGGTGTCATCATCTCCAATAAAACAGAACCTTGCGGCCTGACCTGCTGCATTTCTTGGGCTATCCACTGTTCTATTTGATGGTGATAACGGTTATCGTGTTTTTCGCCCACAATCACATGGGAAGATTGAGCGAGTTGTTGTATTAGTTGCTCTGGAGTGATTGATCTCCCCGTGGATAAATCAATCAATTGATTTTGTTCTACGAGCTTATCATCGAGTTGAAGTATTTTTTGCGGGGATTTCTGAACACACCCCGCCAGTAATACGAAGCCAGCCAGTAATGCGATAGCTTTTCCAATAAAGCATTTTGATATCATTATTTTATTCTCCGTTCTGCAGATGAAGCCCACAAAATACAGATAATGATAATCATTTTCAATTAAAAAAGGCTTCCTATAAATATGGAAGCCTTTTTATGCTTAATTTTAATACTGACCACTAGAATATTAAAGCGGGTTAGTTTGTGCCTCAACAACAGCCAGTGCCACCATGTTCACAATACGACGAACAGAGGCAATTGGCGTTAAAATATGCACAGGTTTCGCAACCCCCATGAGTACAGGCCCAACAGTCACGCCATCAGAGCTAGTCACACGCAACAGGTTATAACTGATACGTGCAGCTTCCATTGTTGGCATAATTAATAAATTAGCAGAACCTTTTAATGGGCTATCTGGCATCACGTCTTTACGGATAGACTCAACCAATGCCGCATCTGCATGCATTTCACCATCAATTTCAAGGTGCGGATCACGCGCTTTGATCATCGCTAAGGTATCACGCATTTTTTGTGCAGAAGGACAATTAGAAGAACCAAAACTTGAGCGAGATAACAAGGCCACTTTTGGTTCAATACCAAAACGACGTACAGTGTCCGCAGCCATCAGCGTAATTTCGGTTAACTCTTCTGGGGTTGGGTCTTCATTGACATAAGTATCGGCAATAAAAGTGTTACCCGTTGGTAGCAATAATGCGTTCATGGCACCTGCTGTATGAACGCCTTCACGGAAGCCAAACAGATCTTTGACTACTTCATAGTGTTCGCCATAGCTGCCTACTGTGCCGCAGATCAGCCCATCAGCTTCACCACGTAGCACCATGATACCGCCAATTAGTGTTGGGTTATTGATCACTGCACGGCGAGCCATTTCTTGCGAAACACCACGGCGCTTCATGATTTGGTAATATTCCTGCCAGTATTCTTTATAGCGCGGGTCATTTTCATTGTTGACCACTTCAAAATCTTTGCCTAACTCAATATGTAGGCCCAGTTTTTGAATACGCATTTCAATAACACTTGGGCGACCGACTAAAATTGGGAATGCTAAACCTAGGGAAACCAGTTCCTGCGTTGCATGCAGTACGCGTTCTTCTTCCCCTTCAGCTAAAACAATGCGTTTTTTCGCTGTTTTCGCTTGGGAGAAAATCGGTTTCATAAACAAGTTTGTTTTATAAACAAATTGATTCAGTTTTTCGATATACGCGTCAAAATCTGCAATTGGGCGAGTTGCCACACCAGAATCCATCGCCGCTTTCGCAACTGCTGGGGCAATTTTAACAATCAAACGTGGGTCAAATGGTTTTGGAATGATGTACTCAGGACCGAAGAACAGGTCTTGGTTACCATATGCTGAAGCCACTTCTTCACTTTGTTCTGCAAGCGCCAAATCGGCAATAGCATAAACACAAGCCAGTTTCATTTCTTCGTTAATGGTCGTCGCCCCAACATCCAGCGCACCACGGAAAATGAATGGGAAACATAATACGTTATTGACCTGATTCGGGTAATCAGAGCGTCCGGTACAGATGATTGCATCTGGACGAACTTCTTTCGCCAGTGGTGGTAAAATTTCGGGTTCAGGGTTCGCTAGCGCTAAAATCAGCGGGTCCTTCGCCATTGTTTTCACCATTTCAGGTGTCAATAAGCGAGGACCAGAACAACCTAAGAAAATGTCAGCATCAGGGATCGCATCCGCTAAAGTGCGCTGGCCATTGTCGTCTATCGCATAAGCGGCTTTCGTGACATCCATACGTTCGTCACGGCCTTTAAAAATCACACCTTTTGAGTCACAAACAGTGATATTTTCACGTTTAAGGCCTAATGCAACCAATAAATTCATACATGCGATTGATGCAGCCCCTGCCCCGGAGACCACTAAACGAACATCGCCAATTTCTTTTTTCACAATACGCAGGCCGTTAATTACCGCAGCTGTACAAATAATCGCCGTACCGTGTTGGTCATCGTGGAACACAGGAATTTTCATGCGTTCACGTAATTTTTGCTCAATATAAAAGCACTCTGGCGCTTTGATATCTTCTAAGTTTATCCCACCAAAGGTCGGTTCAAGAGAGGCAATAATATCTACCAATTTATCAGGATCAGTTTCATCGACTTCAATATCAAAGACATCAACGCCAGAAAACTTTTTGAACAGAACGCCTTTTCCTTCCATAACAGGCTTGCCTGCTAAGGCTCCAATATTGCCTAAACCAAGAACTGCCGTACCGTTTGAAACCACACCAACGAGGTTACCTTTTGCTGTGTAGCGATAGGCTTTAAGTGGGTCATCGGCAATTTCAAGGCAAGGTACTGCCACACCAGGCGAATACGCTAGCGCGAGGTCACGTTGAGTTGTTAAGGGTTTTGTCGGGGTAACCGTAATTTTCCCTGGATGTGGAAACTCATGAAAATCAAGAGCGCTTTGTTTTAATTTATCATCCATCGTCAAGTCCTTTCAAATTGGTAAGGTAAGAGCGCTAACAGTATAAACACATCTTACTAGCAAATCATGATCATGCTGGCAATTTCCAGAAAAATCTTTTTACACACCTAAAATGACAATAAAATGGATAAAACATCATCATTTCAATAAGTTTCTTTGTGCAGTTCCCCACCCAAACCACAACTAACAACCTAACGACACTTTAAAATATACAATTAGTGCATTCCAAATATTATTATAGGCTTATAATTTATTTCTTATTCATTCTTATTTAGATAATATATTTATTATATATTTTTCAATTTTATTTTCATCATTTATTAAATATCATTTAATTTATTTAAATTACTGATATTATTTTTTTGAATTTAATGTATTATCAAAAAACAGCAAAAGCCATCTTAATTTTATCTTTAATTTCGTTATAAATAGCTTATTTTAGTAATGTCAAATAATTTTATTCATATCAAATTTATAATCATTAATATATTAAAAAATAAAATGATTATATTAACGTCAACATAGTGATTATTTCTTCACGCCTACCAGAATAGTCCATGACGTTTCAGACATAACAAAGGAACCCTCTATGTCTAATTACACAGTAATGATTATTGATGAGCATCCTATTATACGCTTTGGATTGCGTCAGCTCATGAATACAGATGAACATTTTGTTGTTACAGCGGAAAGTTGTAACTGTACAGAAGCATTGAATATTGCCACCCATTTACAACCAGACCTTATCGTCATAGATACTAATATGCATGGCAACAAAACATTTGAAACGATAAGGTTACTCCGTAAACAATGTTCAAATAGTTACCTATTGGTTTTATCGTATTCAACAATAAAAACGGATATTTATGGTGCTATTGATGCTGGAGCACAAGGCTATTTATTAAAAAGTAGTGAACTTGATATGCTCTATTACAGTATGAAAAAAGCCTCTGCTGGGCAACATGTGTTTAGCGAAAAAATATACCAGCATTTAATGACACGTCACCAGTCAAGTGACCCATTATCCACATTGACCCGAAGAGAGTGTGAAATTTTACATGAACTCGCGGCCGGGCTAAAAAACCGTGAAATTTCCAAATTACTTTTTATTTCAGAAGAAACCGTTAAAGTCCATATTCGCAATATTTTAAAAAAACTACGCGTTCGTTCTCGCCTAGAAGCCAGTTTAATTTATATGCGCTCAAAATAATCAATATGAATTATTAAATTTAATATAATAAGATACACATTAATTTATTATGATTACAAATAGCACCTATTATAATCATCATCATAAACGCCTGCTTTTATTTGTATTCTTGGGGTAGATCCGTAATGCATTTTCCCGCATTATGTAAGCTAAATCATTTGCTTTAGAGGAAAATCGTATGTCTAAAACCCCATCTTCTCCTTATATTATGTACGGAATTAAAAACTGTGACACCATAAAAAAAGCACGCCGTTACTTGGAAGACAATGGGGTCGACTATCAATTTCATGATTATCGCGTTGACGGCCTAGACGACGCCTTGCTCTCTACATTTATGGATCACATAGATTGGGAAGTCTTGGTGAATAAGCGTGGTACCACTTGGCGTAAACTCAGTGATGAGCAAAAAAATGCCGTCATTGATGCAGTAAGTGCAAAAGCTGTTTTGCTTGAAGAGCCTGCAATGGTTAAACGCCCTGTGCTCGTTTCTGCGGATAATCGTTATTTAGTCGGCTTTAATGCTGATGAATATAAAGCATTTACTCACAAGTAATCAGGAAATATTATGGACTGCCCTGTTATTCAATTAGCTAAAGACCTTATTTCAAGACCTTCAATTAGCCCAGATGACCAAGGCTGCCAAGTTTTATTGACTGAGCGCCTAAAAAAGATAGGTTTCACTATCGAATCAATGCCATTTGGCAATACACTCAATTTTTGGGCACATCGAGGATCCGGTGTAACACTCGCATTTGCAGGTCACACCGACGTTGTCCCAGCAGGAAATAGCGCAAATTGGCAAACACCGCCATTTACCCCGACCATTATTAATCAACACCTATATGGTCGCGGTGCTGCGGACATGAAAGGTTCTGTTGCTGCAATGGTTGTTGCCGCAGAGCGCTTCGTTGAAAAACACCCTGACCATCAAGGTCGTCTCGCTTTTTTAATCACATCTGATGAAGAGGCTGATGCCCACGACGGCACCGTCAAAGTTGTCGAAGCACTGATGCAACGTAATGAAAAGGTTGATTATTGCTTAGTGGGTGAGCCATCAAGCCAATCGAAGCTCGGTGATATCATCAAAAATGGACGCCGCGGGTCAATTACTGCTGATTTAACTGTACTAGGCACTCAAGGCCACGTTGCCTACCCGCACCTCGCCGATAACCCTGTCCACCGCGCAACGGCCTTTTTACAAGAGTTAACCACGACAAAATGGGATAACGGCAACGCATTTTTCCCTGCAACCACGATGCAAATCGCCAATATCCATGCAGGTACCGGGGCAAGTAATGTCATTCCTGGTGAGCTATTTGTGCAATTTAACTTCCGTTTTAGTACAGAATTAACCGATGTTGTAATTCGTGACAGGGTCACAGAGATGCTATCTCGCTATGGATTGGAATATAAAATCGAATGGTCATTATCTGGGCAACCTTTCCTTACCGATAAAGGCGAGTTGGTCTCTGCAACCTTACAAGCAATCCAAGAATTAACCGGTCGTACCGCAGAGTTATCCACCAGCGGTGGTACTTCCGATGGGCGTTTTATTGCACAAATGGGGACACAAGTTATTGAGTTAGGCCCATTAAATGCCACTATTCATAAAGTTGATGAATACGTTAGCGTGGAGGATTTACAGCAGCTAGCACTGATTTATGAACGAATTATGGAGCTACTAATCCTATGATCACCATTGAAATGCTAACAGGCCGTTCGACGGACCACTTAGTCACTCTTGGTGGCCCCCATTGTTTACAATTTAATGCAACCAAAGCCTTTCTGGCGATGCAGCAAGCCGCAGCAAAGGCAGGCTTTAAATTACAATCAGCAAGTGCATTTCGTGATTTTTCGCGGCAACAACTGATATGGAATGAAAAGTTTTCAGGTAAGCGCCCTGTTCTAGACACTCACAGCCAGCCTCTTGATATAACAAAGCTTTCAGAAGGCGAACTGTGTGAAGCTATCTTGCATTGGTCTGCATTACCCGGAGCAAGCCGCCATCATTGGGGAACTGAAGTTGACGTTTATGACCCCTTGCGCATTCCTACTGGGCAAACATTGCAATTAGAGCCTTGGGAGTATGAAACGGGTGGTTACCTAGCTCAATTAAATGATTGGCTGTCAGACAATATGGCCACTTTTGATTTTTATCGCCCTTTCACGGCGAAAGATGCTGGCGTTGCCTACGAACCTTGGCATATTAGTTATTGGCCGCTTTCACACGAAGCGGAACAATTATTAACGCCGGATGTTATCAAACAAGTGTTAGAACAAGAAGATATCTTGGGAAAAAAATGGTTAATCAGCAACCTAGATTATGTTTTTAACCGCTATATTAAAATTCCAGAGTAACATTTAACCCCTTCCTTTTTATTACCCCCATAGGCCTAATATTGGCCTATGGGGCTGTTTTATCACGCGTCGGGATGGGTTCTTCAACGACAGGAAGCCGATACATAAAAATAAGCAGCCAGCAAAGTAACCCAAACAAACCAATTTTCAACCACAAATAGCTCACAACCCAAATCGATAACGAAAAGGTAAGCAAAATCAAGATAATCGCTTTAGGTTTAGCGCCTTTCGGTAGCCCTTTGTGCTTCTGCCAATGACGTATATACCCACCAAACCAAGAGCGATACAATAACCAATGATGAAAACGGGGTGAGGAGCGCGAAAAGCACCATGCTGCTAATAATAAAAAAGGCGTTGTGGGAAGGACGGGCAATACCACGCCTGCAAATGCAAGCGCCACAGCCAGCCAACCGAGTATAATAAGAAGGATTTTTTTCAAATTTGCCTGCGCTCCTTTGCAAACTCATACAAAAGTAAAAACCCTGATAAACATGTGGTAACTCACAGTAATATCAATGATATACTGTAATCGTAAACGTGTTTAATGAAAAGTCGCTTTTCCCTGTTTAAACCCATCAGTGAAATCGTTGGTTTATATCGTGCAATTTTTATTAGTGGTATAAACGTTATAGAACTCACACAGCGACAAAGTAAAAATGATAAATGGTGATAAAAAATGCAATGGTTAGCAGACTACTGGTGGATAATTCCGCTTCTCTTGGTTGGGCTCATTTGGAATTCCGTCAAAGAAATGATGAAGCTTGACCCTAAAAAGTTTCTTGATGATAAACCCGAGATCCCTCCTCATAAAGATAATAACCATTTGTGGGATGATGAAGATGATTGGCCTAAGGACAAGAAGCAGTAACCTTTTGAACAATTTCTGATAATAATGCTGGCTGGTATTGCCTAACAAAAATACCAACCTGCGTTCTCGCACTGTTTAACCACTGTTTTTGCCCTGTTAGCTTAAATTCTTCGCAAATTTTCGCTAATGGCAGCTCCTGCTCAAAGTAATTTCGTAAAAGAGGCGTAGGATCAGAAACTTCAGCTAAAAGACGTAAAATGGCACTTTGGCTGGCAGAAACTGGGCGTTTAAACTCACTAAAACCAATCAGTTCAACCCAATCCTCTTGTTTAAGTTGCTGGTCATCCGTTGAACGCAGGGAAAATTCAGTGAGATCTGTTCGCCAGTGGAGATCGCGTTGAAACAAGGTTTCACCCTGCTCACATAATAGCTTAGCTCTCGATGATAGCGGTAAAATAGCCATCGCTGTATAACAGCCACTACTGGCCTCCTTCTGTGAACCTATTCGAATAATCCTAAACCCCGCTTTTTGCCAAAACTTAAGTAAATCTGGCGTTAAACCAAAACTAACAGAAAGAAAATCAATACCTTGTGCGATGCAATCCTGCTTTTGTTGTTCAAGCAACGTCAGGCCAATTTGCTGTCGCCGATAATGGGCATCGACAGCAATGCGCATTACCCGTCGCGATTTCCACTGAGCCGCTTGCGGAAAATAACTGTGCGCAGCTAATGATTGAGCAACTAAATTCCCACGAGGACGACGTAATCCGGCCCAAACTTGCCAACTTAATGATTCATTTAATAATCCCTCATCTACCAACCATAACGCACCTAAATAACTCTCATCATTTTGTGAATTAAATGCGGCCATAAAATGTTGGTTTTTTGCATCTAATAAACGCCGTAAATCTAATGGTGAGGTTCGATAATGGGCGCTCATTAGTAAGCCATAAAATGACGCTAATTTACGCTCATCTTTTGCTAACTCACTTTGGCTAATTGATAGATGTTCGATAAGCGCATGCGGTATAAAAGTTGGATTTGGCTCTTGCAATAATAGCGCTTCATTTAGCCAGTTTTCGAGCGGGTCATGGCACGCAAAACGAATAGGCTCATCAAGGGTTAATAGTGTAAAAGTTGTTAAACTTGCGCAGAATTTCAACATAAAACCGCGTCCAGTCCCCTCATAACCATCAACCGTGGTCGTCAGTAATACACGAGGAAAATAATTCACCAACTGGCGTAATATATAATTTGGGATAGCCGCGGCTTCATCAATAATCAACCAATCAGCTGCTATGTTATTACCCGCTTGGCAATAAGCGAGCAATGCATCTGGCGCCCAAAAATGCGGAGGTTTCACCGCATGTTTCGCCAAAACTTCGGTAGATACTTTAGCGGGAGCACAACACCAACACTCCCCTTGCCATTGTTGTATGAGCTGACCTGCTACCGTTGATTTTCCCCGGCCTCTTGGCGCAATGATCCCCCAAACGCCAGTGGTAGCAGATAATAATTGATTCAAGACTTGTTGCTGTTGCGTTGTTAATTGCCCTGTAGGCGGTAGCCAAGTAGGATAATTATTCAGCAATTTTATGCTTGGGTTCTTACCTTGCTGGTAAAAGATAACGCCTTCTGAGTTACTCATCGTGCGCTGTAAATGGTGAACAAAATTGGGCGTTGGAATAATGCCATGCTGTTCATTCCAGCGTAAGCTATCTATATCTGGATGGTTCGGCCAAACCTCTTGCAGCACAGTACAAAAGACCAGCAAGCTTCCTGCCTTTAACGTGCCGGATAGCATGGCAAGCGCTTCACTGTGAACGCCTTTGCGTGCATCAAAAACACCATGCAAGAACTCACGCCCCAGCAATAAGTGGGCATTTTCTGGTCGCTCACTATTGGGTAATTCCGAAGAAAGCGTTACCCAATCCCCTGTTAAGCGGGTTTGTAGTTCGACTAATTGCTGAGTAACCCATTCATCATCGCCAGATAAAACCAACAAACGACGAAAACCCAATATACGCAGCTGCTCTACGCAGGCAGACAGCAAATCATTCATGAGGCGATTAAGATTTTCCAATTAATAATGATAATATCCCTGCGGCAATCAACGGCCCAACAGGCACACCTCTAAATAAGGCAACCCCTATCACGGTACCAACCAACAGTCCAGCGACGGTCGAGGGTTGGTTTGACATCAAAGTCACCCCACGGCTCCCTAACCAAGAAACCGCGATACCAATGACGATTGCCAGAATGGATTTCCAATTTAAAAATGACCCCAGTACTTCACCCGCACTGATTTTACCACTCGCAATGGGCGCCATGACTCCGATGGTTAAAATCAAGATCCCGATGGTTAACCCATATTTTTCAATCCAAGGGAAATAATTATTTAGTGGTGTTATTCGGACAACCAATAAAAATAACATGGCAAGTGTGACGGTCATATTATGGCTAATAATCCCTAACCCTGCTAAGACCAAAAGAATGATTAATGTGGGGTCAACGTGACTCATAGATTTTTCCCTGTAAAACTGGCAATTTTTTGTGAGTAGCAAAATAACTTATTTTAAAACATGTTATTGGCTCATTAGTTAAGAAGCAAACAATTACATCAACTCTTTTTGTTATTAACCCTATCCAGTATCAGGCTCATGATTTTTATTCACTTAGGCATTACATTTTAAATACTCATCAGCAACAGTTATTACTTTAATTTCTATCTGATTGTTTTATACTGCCAGCAAATAGACTCAACATAAGAATTTTTTATGAATATAACTCGAGAAAAACTCACTTTACCTGCAAATGCCAACAAATTGTTATTGCACTCCTGCTGTGCTCCTTGTTCAGGCGAAGTCATGGAAGCCATTCAGGCCTCTGGAATTGATTATACAATTTTCTTTTATAACCCTAACATTCATCCTAAAAGAGAATATTTAATCCGCAAAGAAGAAAACATTCGCTTTGCTCAAAAACATAATATTCCATTTATTGATGCTGATTATGATACTGATAATTGGTTTGAACGCGCGAAAGGAATGGAAGATGAACCTGAGCGTGGCATTCGTTGTACTATGTGTTTTGACATGCGTTTTGCACGCACGGCTTTGTATGCCGCCGAAAATGGATTTTCTGTGATCTCCAGTTCACTTGGGATTTCGCGTTGGAAAGATATGCAGCAAATCAATGATTGCGGGAAACGTGCCGTTGCGCCTTATGAAGGTATGGAATATTGGGACTATAACTGGCGCAAAAAAGGCGGCTCCGCCCGAATGATCGAAATAAGTAAACGTGAACAATTTTATCAACAAGAATACTGTGGTTGCATTTACTCATTGAGGGATACCAATAAACATCGAAAGTCCCAAGGGCGAGATATTATTAAAATTGGCGTCCTGTATTACACGCCATAGCAAATTCCCCTCCCAGCATAATCCATGGCAAACCGACAAAATGTAAAAACAAACCATGATTGTGCTGGTTTTTCACATCGAGAGGAAAAACTTAAGCTAAATTCTCGGAATATTCATCACTCTTTAATTTTTAACTTATCCTTTTTTTTGATTTTCCACACCATAAACACCAACTTACAGTGTGTTTTCCTGAAGTTTGCCTCAAATGACCTCTCCCCCCAGAAACCCTTCAATTATTGCGTATAATACCCCTGAGTAATCAATACACAAAAACTTATAACCTAGCATTATTTATCATTTTAATGTTTTACATGGTTGTGCGACATTCTGCACAATTTCAGCTCTAGGATTGAAAACATGCCCCAAACATTATCCCCTTACTCAAACGCGCGTTTTATCGCTGTGCGTTTGCTTCCAGGTGAAGACGTTTTATTAACGTTAAGAAAACAGATTGCCCTTCATGGGTTCCAAGCCGCGTTTATTGCGGGTTGTGTCGGGAGTTTAACGGACGTTGCGTTACGCTTTGCAGGACAAGAAGACACCGACCATATCAGTGGGAAATTCGAAATTGTCTCGTTAATTGGCACATTAGAAGCCAATGGTGAGCATCTTCATTTATCCGTTTCTGATGAAAAAGGCTACATGCGTGGTGGCCATATGATGCCAGGCTGTAGCGTTAGAACCACATTGGAGTTAGTTATTGGCGAGCTTGAAAATATCGCCTTTACACGAGAACCCTGTGCTCTTTCAGGTTACGAAGAGCTTGTTGTTATTTCACGTTGATTTTCATATTTTATTTTTGCAAGGAATGGTTTTCTTATGAGTAAGTCATCGTTTATTTCCAGTCGTACACTGACGTTAATTGTTTTTTCAATCGCGATTAACATGGTTGTTGGCCAATTAAGTTCCATGTTAAAGCTGCCGATTTTCCTCGACTCTATTGGCACAATTATTTGTGCATTACTCGCAGGGCCTTGGGCCGCATTAACAACTGGCCTACTCACTAACTTATTGTGGGGATTATTAAGCGGGCCTATTGCCGCGGCTTTTGCCCCCGTCGCAATGATGATTGGGTTAAGTGCGGGTTTATTAGCGCGTGCAGGTGGGTTTCGTACGTTACCAAGAGTGATTTTATCGGGTGTTGTCATCACCTTTGCATTAATGATTGTTGCCGTGCCAATTCGTACTTATTTGTTTGGCGGAACAACTGGTAGCGGTGCGGACTTCTTTGTCGCTTATTTCCATGCTGTAGGCGATAACTTACTTGAATCCGTTGCAATTACAGTATTAGGTGCAAATATTGCCGATAAAATTATCTCAGCACTTGTCGCATGGTTATTGGTTCGACAATTACCTGAGCGCGTACAGCGTAACTATCCTAATATGGCGAAGGTACGTTAAATGCACCCTTTTACCTCACTAACCGCGTGGTTTTGGCTCAGTGTCAGTGCCATCTATTTGCCGCTGGGCTGGCCGTTGGTTCTGCTGGGGTGCAGCACGTTTATTGCTTTATTATTGTGGCAACCCGCTCGCTTTCGCTGGAAATTTGTCGCGTGGTTTATGCTCCCGATGGGATTAGGTTTATGGCTGATACACGGGGGCTGGTTAGCGCAATTACTGACGGGTGAAACCTTGAAAAATAGCCGCCCTGAATTCGCTTTAGCATTATGGTTTAAGCTACTCACCATCATCAGTACTTCCCAAATCTGGCTACAATATGTTCCAACCGAGCGGTTTATCCGTGCTTTGTTCGCTAGCAGGCTACCTGCTAGCTTTTCTTACCTTCTTGCTGGGCCTCTATTGCTTGCTGAACAACTTAAGCAACAGCTGAATATTATCCGTGAAGCACAATTAGCAAGAGGCGTTCCCCTTGACGGTAATTTTTGGCAACGGTGCACTTCATTACCCGCCATTTTGTTCCCCTTAGCCAGCAATGCATTAAGCGAGTTAAGTATTCGTGGTGCAGCACTGGATATGCATGCTTTTCGCTATAGTGCCAAACGCACAACATTAAATCCGCCTGTAGATAATCGCTGGCAAGTTGTACTGCGTTACAGCCTATTATTATTGATTTTGATTGAAGGTGGGTTAGTTCTGTGGTGGTAAATTTACAGCAAATGCACTTTACTCCCCAAGGTGCGCAACAACCTTTACTTGGGCCCATTGATCTCCAGCTTAATGCGGGGCAATGGTTTTGTGTTTTGGGCGGAAATGGCAGTGGAAAAAGCACGTTAGCTCAGCTTGTTGCTGGTTGGCATGGGGATTTATTACACGGCGAATTAACAGGAACAGCCGAAGTCTTGCAGCAACCGCTAGTCAATAACTCACTAGTCCAAGCATCTGCTACGCGCCAATATATTCAGCAATCACCACATTTACAGCTTTCAGGCTGCACATTTACGGTTGAACAAGAAATAGCTTTTGGCCCCGAAAATTTAGGCCTTACCGAAAATGAAATTACCCAGCGCGTAGAGCATGCCATCGCCTTTACGTTTTGTGAATCACTCAGGCATCGGCACCCCGCAACCTTATCTGGTGGGGAAGCGCAACGTGTTGTGTTGGCGAGTGCCCTTGCTATGCGCCCACAATTATTGTTGTTAGATGAAGCTTTTAGCCGACTGACGCCCAGTGCGACTCAGCGACTATTAACTCAATTGAAACACTATTCAATGCAAACAAATTGCTGCGTCATATTATTTGAGCGTAATTTGTTACCTGCTATCAGTTTTTGTGAGAATTTTCTGTTGTTAAGTACAGGAAATGTATTTTCAGAGGCAGGTAGAATGCTCGCCAGTGGTTCTTTAGACACAATTTTTCCGAGCTCAATTGCCTCGATTAATATGCCAGATGCATGGCGCGTGGTGGGTGAGTTAGTCAAACTCGGCAAATGGCAAAGCGCAATCCCTCAAAATGAAACTCAATTAGTGAATGCGTTTAAGGAATTATATGCTAGAGCTCAATGATTTAAGTTACCGCTGGCCAAGCTCAACTATCAACAATATCGCTAATTTATCGTTAAAGGTCGAAACCAGTGAATGGGTGGCGCTTGTCGGTGATAATGGCGCAGGGAAATCCACACTCTTACGGCTTCTTGCTGGGTTATTATCCCCTAATCAAGGGGATTTACGGTTACATGGTCAGCAACTTGCCCAATTAACGGCTCCAGAACGCGCTAATCAAGTCGGTATCCTATTCCAAGAGGCTGAAAAGCAAATTTTCCACAGCACGGTTAAAGCCGAGGTCGCTTTCGGACTAAAGCGGCAAAAGCTGGCAAAAGAGGTCGTTACAGAACGCGTGCAAAATGCGCTTGAGGCTTGCCACTTAGCCGATGTCGCTGAAAAACACCCCCTTGACCTTCATGCAGGGCAACGCAGAATGGTTGCAGTCGCCTGTTTAGAGGCGGTATCTCCACCACTCATTTTGCTGGATGAGCCAAGCCGCGATTTTGATGCATTATGGATGCAGCGCTTTGAAAACTGGTTGAATTTACAACGAGATAAAGGTACGACTATTGTGACAATTAGCCATGACTTTGATTTTGTGGCGCGTCATTTTAAACGGGTGCTACATTTATCCCATGGAAAACTGATTGCTGATGGTTCACCGATTGAGGTGCTCAATCACCCTGCATTGCAAGTTGAGTCTGCACTCCCTGCCCCTACCTTGATTTCATTAGGCCAAACATTAGCATTATCATCTGAATCAGTCACACCTGAAGCGTGGGTTAGAAATTTCATTTCCCTCTGATTAGATAAAAAAATAGCCTGCTAAGCAGGCTAAAGTCGTTCTATTTATAGGAAATGATTAATCTAATTGAACCCCGATGCGGCGCGCAACTTCTTCATAAGCTTCGATTAAACCACCAAGACTTTGGCGGAAACGGTCTTTATCCATTTTATTTAAGGTTTCTTTATCCCATAAACGGCTACCGTCTGGGGAGAATTCATCCCCCAGAACGACTTGCCCGTTGAATAAGCCAAACTCCAGTTTAAAATCGACTAAAATCAAACCTGCATCTGCAAAAATTTTGCTTAATACATCGTTGGCTTTGTAGCTTAGTTCACGCATTTTAGCGAGGTTTTCTTTACTCACCCAACCAAAGGTTTCACAGTAAGATTCGTTAACCATTGGGTCGTGTTTGGCATCGTCTTTTAAGAACAAGTCAAATAATGGTGGGTTTAATACCATACCTTCTTCAACACCTAAACGCTTCACTAATGAACCTGCGGCGCGGTTACGGATAACGCACTCAACAGGTACCATGTCTAATTTTTTGACTAATGCCTCAGTGTCAGACAGCAGCGCTTCCATTTGTGTTGGAATACCCGCTTCTTCTAATTTGCTCATAATGAAGTGGTTAAACTTATTATTAACCATGCCTTTACGGTCAAATTGCTCGATACGCTCACCATCGAGTGCTGATGTATCATTACGGAATTCCAGAACTAGCAGATCAGGATCCTCAGTGGTATAGACAGTTTTTGCCTTGCCACGATACAACTCAGCTTTCTTTTGCATCTTACACACTCCAGAGATGTGATTAAACTATAGAGAAAAACAATACGTGAATAGATTTTGTGGCGCTGTTTTGCAGAACACAAAATTAACGGAAGATGCAAAATGGGTAAAAATGCCCTTTCGCCGTTAGTTTTTTGCTCTGTTTCAGTCAGTTAGCCATCAAACCATGCGACTTACCTAACTTACTGATATTCAATATTTTATCTTTCAATACCTATTATGATAATAAAATTTCACGCCTGACGCAAACGATTACTTAGCGATAAACACTGATTTTTTGTCCATTTGTTTTTTCTATTGAAAGTCATCATTAATAATGGGAGGTGTTAAAATGAAGCATCCACCTTTAATTTGCTAATAGCTAATTAGCTATATCTTTGATAACAAAAGGAAGCAGTATAATGAATAAACTGATTAATAATCAGAGTTATTATTTGGATTGGTTCAATGGTGATTGACTAATAACAACTAATTTATGTGGATGAATATCCTTGTCTTTCCCCCAGTACACGTCCATCCAGTTAAGGTAAAAATCCTCCATATTCGCAATACGGCCAAGGAGCCTCTCTTCTTCTTCGCCATTAGAGGCGTAGACAAAATAATTTTGACTAAAAGCCCAACTGATCATCGTTTCCCAAAAACGCTGCCCAGCGTCGGTTTGTTCTTCATCAGTAACCATAATGGAATAAGAATTCAGTAAGTTAATGAAAAACTGACGAGGTAAATCTTTAATTATTTCAACATGGTTATATGCGCTACTGCGCCAGACTTTAACCTGAGTACCCGTGGTTTTCCCTATTACGATGTCCTGCCGAAACCGCAATTCAACCAAATATACCGTTTCAGGCTTCTCACCTTCTGAAATTAAGCGGTATTGCTCCTTCTTTCGTGATTTTACTAACCGATAACCTTCCGGTAAGGCAAAATTAGGAAGTACAAATTCACTCACACCTTCTGTTAAAAAATATTGGGTATCTTCTACATTTCGGCGGGTGATGCGTAATTTTTGGTTAAATTCCGTCCCTGAAATTTTTCTTGGCATAATATCGCTGCTACCGTCTTTTATGGGTTTCGTCGAGTGATTATGCACGTTTCACCTCCGCGCTGTTATTGATATTAATTGAAGTATATCCGAAAAATTGCTGATGATAAATTCATCAAAATATGCGTTAGCTGTATCAATTATTAATATAGATAATCGAACATTATTATTTGTTTATCCATAAAAAAACCGCGGCTAGCAGAGCCACGGTTTCTATTTTTAACGATCAAAACGGAGTAGTTATTTCTTTGCAGGGGCTTTACTAAACGCCGCTTTTAATGCTGCAACCATTTCGTCATTTTGTTTCTGCGTTAACGCAACACCTTTTGTCGAAATAAACTGCAACGTACTACGGTTGTTTAAGTCACCCACTTGCACTTTATAGTCCGCTTCTGGCACTGTTGGGTCATCAATACCCAGCGCTTGCCACTCAGAGCTACTTAAGCCTTTGTAAGTCACCATCACTGAACCCGTTGAACGCGTGCGGTCACCCACTTTCATCCCTACGCTTTCTAAGGTATGTGGTAAACGTTCCCAAACAGCATCAAACGGTGCACGGACAACAATCAGTGGTAAACCAGTGTCATCACTGCCAGTTTGCACATCAATGATGCCATAAGCGTTTTGCAGGCTGTTTTTGTTCGATGTATCACGTAACGCATACAGGTTGTCGGTTAATTCATTTAATAACAATTTGTTATAACGTTGAACTTCAACGACATCCGTAATGGTTTCATCCCCTTGGCGCATGCCTAAGCTCGTCACTGTCAAGGCAATCATGCCATTTTCAGGTTTAACTGACACTTTATGGCGGCTTTCCATTGGGACGTTTTCATCTGCACGATCCCATTTTACCCAATTGGTTTCAATGGAATGCGTACCGTCATCTTTTGAGGAAACAGGAATTCCTCGCTGCTCTAAGATCATCGTAACTTGTGACCATAACGCACTGTTTTCAGGTGTATTTTCTAGCAACAAACGGCTTGCATCAGCACTATCTTCCGTGCGCGAACCTGCTAATTGCGAAATCGTCAGTACTGGTGGACGAATATCCAACGCTTTTCCAACAGGGCCTGTTGACGTGGTTTTTGGAATGTCGTATTCACCATTTTGTGCAGGCAATGTAATCCCTTGCGGCACATTTAACACTTTCAATGGCGCGGCGTTAAGATATTCCTCATCACCACTGACCTGACGTTTATAGCGCTGATCGCTGGAGCAGGCTGCCAGTAACACAACAAGTGACAGGCCAGCAACCTTCATAACCTTCGATTTTTGCAATAATGTTGCCATTAAAATTCCCTAAATTTTACAGTAACCCAGCGAGTTTTAAAGCGTCCTCAACTTTTTGCTGGCCTGCGGCAGTTAACGGTGTCATAGGTAACCGTAATGTTCCATCTGCAATCAGACCTAAGCGATGACAACCCCATTTCGCTGGAATTGGATTCGGTTCAACAAATAACTGCTGGTGTAAGCCCATCAGTTTTTTATTTAATTCACGCGCCTCAGTATATTTGCCTGCAAGCGCTAAGTCACACATTTTTACCATCTGCGCGGCAGCAACGTTCGAAGTCACTGAAATAACGCCCTTTCCGCCCAGTTGCATGAAATCAAGTGCGGTCGCATCGTCACCGGTTAGCAGCACAAAATTATCATCAACCAGCTCTTTGATTTGATGAACACGTGCTAAGTTCCCTGTCGCTTCTTTAATTGCGACAATATTCGCCAATTTTGCTAAACGACCCACAGTTTCTGGCAGCATATCGCAACCAGTACGTGATGGTACATTATAAAGAATTTGTGGCAAGCTCGTGTTTTCTGAAATTGCTTTAAAATGTTGATATAACCCTTCCTGAGAAGGCCTATTATAATAGGGTGTTACGGTCAGGCAAGCAACTACACCACTGTTTTCAAAATCATTTGTCAGTGAAATTGCTTCTGCGGTTGCATTCGCACCTGCCCCTGCGATAATCGGGATACGTCCATCAGCAAGCTCTAACGTTGCTTTCACGACTTCCACGTGCTCTTTATGCGTTAACGTCGCAGACTCACCAGTAGTACCAACAGAAACGATGGCTGTTGTGCCGCTTTCAACATGGTAATCGACCAATTTTTTTAAGCTTGCTTTATCTAAGCGCCCAGCTGAATCCATTGGTGTGATAACGGCAACAATGCTTCCCGTTAAAAAATCTTTGTAGTTTGCGTTTCCATTAGCCATAGCGATACCCCTTAAATAATTGAACCTCCATGTTACGTTTTCATTTCCAAGAAGAAAACCACCCAACAGCAAGATTTTAATGAATTTTGTTAATGCCAGCGTAGTTAACTTAAATAGAAGTAATAATTCACTGACTTTTCTCGCAAGAGTGAATGACGCCTCTTGGCAGATGTCACTTTTTATGGTTTCCTTACCCACAGTGTGCGTCAGTTTTTATAGTCTCATTTTAAGGCTATATTCTAATCAAATGTTTAACTGGCATAATCAAAAAAATAAGGAATAGACTTTGCCTAAGACTGAACAGCAATTTCTTGTCATTACTGCGCTGGGAACAGATCGTCCGGGCATTGTGAACACCATAACTCGCCTTGTTAGTGAGTGCGACTGCAATATTGAAGATAGTCGCTTAGCGATGTTTGGCAAGGAATTCACCTTTATTATGATGTTATCGGGTAGCTGGAATGCAATTACCCTGCTTGAAGCAACTTTACCCCCTAAGGGCGCCGAACTCGATTTGCTGATCGTCATGAAGCGGACGCAGAGTGTTCAAATAACCTATTACCCATCTACAGTAACTGTGAATGTGGTTGTCGATGATGCACCTCGAATTGTCGAGCAATTCACAAATTTATTTACAACTTCGCAATGTAATATCGCAGAACTTGTTTCTAAGACACAACCAGCCAATAATGATATGCCTGCTCAACTGGAAATTCAGATTACTGCACATGACCCGTTGGACGATAATGGCATAATTATAAAGAATAAATTTCAACAACTATGTACAATGCTAAATGCCAAAGGCAACATCAGTATTGTTAACAACCCCAATATGCAGAGTTAACGGAGATATATGTAATGAACCCATTGAAAGCCGGTGATAAGGCGCCACAATTTAGCCTTCCTGACCAAGATGGTGAGATCATCAATCTTTCTGATTACCAGGGTCAGCGCGTATTAGTTTACTTTTACCCGAAAGCGATGACTCCCGGCTGTACTGTTCAAGCGTGCGGCTTACGTGATGAGATGGATACACTCAAAGCAAAAGGCGTCGAAGTTTTAGGGATTAGCACAGATAAACCAGAGAAACTGTCGCGTTTCGCTGAAAAAGAAATGTTGAATTTCACGCTGTTATCCGATGAAGACCACCAAGTGTGCGAGCAATTTGGGGTTTGGGGCGAAAAGCAATTTATGGGGAAAACCTATGATGGGATCCACCGTATTAGTTTCTTAGTCGACCCAACAGGGAAAATCGAACACGTTTTTGATGATTTCAAGACCACTAACCACCACGAAATCGTTCTCGCGTACATCAACGCAAACGCATAATATTTTATAATTCAATAGTGCTGTATATCCCATACAGCACTATGATTGATTTCTTATTTAGCCGCTTCTACTGGCTCTTCTGGCCAAACATGGATAACCGCTTTAATTAACGTCGCCAACGGGATCGCAAAGAAAACGCCCCAAAAGCCCCATAATCCGCCAAATACCACCACAGATAAAATAATCACCAATGGGTGTAAGTTAACGGCCTCTGAAAACAGTAATGGCACTACAACGTTGCTATCCAACCCTTGAATGACCAAATAAACTAACATCAGGTACCAAAATTCACTGCCAATGCCATACTGGAACAACGCGACAATAACCACCGGAATGGTGGCAGCGACTGCACCAATATAGGGAATAAGTACCGCGACACCGACTAACACCGATAACAATACCGCATAGCGCAAGTCGAAATAGGCAAAACATAAATAGGTTGCGACACCGACAATCACCATCTCCGTCACTTTTCCGCGTAGATAATTGGTAATTTGCTCGTTCATTTCGACCCAAACTTTCCCGACGAGTAAACGGTTTTTTGGTAACAATTTTAAAAAACTACGGCTAATACGTTCTTTATCTTTTAATAGGAAAAAGGTCATTAATGGCACTAAAACTAAATACACGGCGAGGGAAAAAATCCCAATTAATGAAGCCACTGACGCTTTAACCACGGAGTCTGCAATCCCAGACATGCGACTTCGCAGGTTGTCTGCCATCATATCAATGATCCCCACGTCGACTAATGCAGGGTATTGCTCAGGCAGTTTTTGGGCAAATTCATTAAAGCGATTGACCATATTAGGCAGATCGGCCATCAAATTAATGCCTTGCTGCCATGCTGTTGGCGCAATAATTAAAATTACCATGGCACTTATTCCCGCAAATAGGGTCAAAATGATACTCACCGCAAGAGCGCGAGATAACCCGGTGCGTTGTAACATATTTGTTGGCCATTCAAGTAAATAGGCCAAGGCAATTGCCACCAGCAACGGAGCCAGTATACTGCTGAAAAAAAAGATGATCACAAAACCTGAGACAAGTAATGTAAACAGTGCCACGGCTTGTGGATCGGCAAAACGCCGACGGTACCATTGTAAAAACAATTCCAGCATGTGTTGCTCCTGAGGAATTAATGCGAAGGACAGTTCCTAAATTATCGAAAATTATACCGAATAACAGATTTTACGATAGCTTTTGCTATCATGTGTTTTAAACTTTTCGAGTTATTTAATACCTTGTACTTATGAACTCGAAATAAAGTCGGTATTTACCCTAAATTTTAAACGTTGTATGGGATACTCACGTTTCATGAAAAAAAAATTGAAATACCCATTATTGGCTTTCATGATCGCTGCACTCATAAATGGTGCAGTTTTGCCTGCTTATAGCGCAATTGAAGATACCTTACCCGACATCGGTACCACTGCCGGTGGCACGCTCAGTATTAACCAAGAAATTATTATGGGTGATGCCATCACTCGGCAAATTCGTGCCAGCACACCACTTATTTACGATCCTCTTTTAACTCAGTATGTTAACAAGATTGGCATGCGCTTAGTGAAGAATGCCGACTCAGTTAAAACGCCGTTTAAGTTTTATTTAGTCAATAACCCAAATATCAACGCCTATGCCTACTTTGGCGGCAATGTGGTGCTGCATTCTGCCTTATTCCGTTATAGCCAAAATGAAAGCCAACTCGCGTCGGTAATGGCGCACGAAATTTCCCACGTCACGCAAAGGCACCTTGCGCGAATGATGGAAGACCAAAAAAGCACCACGCCGTTAGCCATTGCAGGGACAATCGGCTCGCTCCTTTTAGTGATGGCCAACCCTCAAGCGGGCTTTGCTGCATTGACAAGTACCATGGCGGGTGTGCAACAAGGGATGATCAGTTTCACCCAAGCGAATGAGCAAGAAGCGGACCGTATTGGCCTGCAAACGTTGCGCCGCTCGGGTTTTGACCCTCATGCAATGGCAGATTTTATGCAAACCATGGCTGACCAAACCCGCTATATGTCTAAACCGCCTGAAATTTTGTTAACGCACCCCCTTCCCGATAGCCGTTTAGCAGATGCGCGTAACCGTTCAAGTCAGTTACCCAAAGTCAGCGTGCCTTCATCTTTAGATTTTATGCTAGCCCGAGTTCGTATTTTAGCCATGTATGGCACAGACCAAAAACATGCCCTTGACCAGATCATTGAAAACTACGAAAAAGGTACGTCAAACGAACAACTCGCTGCGCAATATGGTAAGGCGCTGATCCTTTCACAGGATAAAAAATATGCAGATGCAGGGAAAATCCTCACTGAGCTGCTAAATAAACAGCCAGATAACCCATGGTTTATCGATAGCATGACCGATATCGACATTGAACAAAACCAAGCAACGAAAGCGGTCACACGCCTGCAAACTGCACTGAAAAAATCACCGAAAAACACGGTATTTATCGTTAACTTGGCGAATGCGTTAATCAACAACCATCAGTATAAAGAAGCCACTACACTACTGAATAAATACACCTTTGATTACCCAGATGACCCGATTGGTTGGGATTTATTGGCTGAAGCGTCAGCAAAACAAGGCAATCGCCCCGAAGAACTCGCCGCTTATGCCGAAGGCCTCGCATTGCGTGGTGGTTATGACACGGCAATCAATTATTTAAGTGATGCCAGCCGCCAAAGCCGTTTAGGCAGTTATGAACAACAACGCTACGATGCGCGTATTGATGCATTGAGAAAACTACAATTACGTGATGAAAACGCAAAACCGTAAGGACTCAAAATGACGGATCCAATTAAGATTTACCATAACCCGCGTTGCTCGAAAAGCCGTGAAACCTTAGCGCTTTTAGAAGAAAAAGGGATCGCACCAACGGTGGTTGAATACTTAAAAACAGCACCGACTGCTGCAGAGATTAAAAAATTACTAAAAATGTTAGGTTTTAAAGATGCACGTCAATTAATGCGTACGAAGGAAGAGCTGTATAAAGAGTTGAATTTAAGCGATGACAGTTTAACGCAGGATCAACTCATTAAAGCGATGCATGAAAACCCTAAATTGATTGAACGCCCTATTGTGGTTAAGGGTGATAAAGCCCGTTTAGGCCGCCCACCTGAGCAAGTGTTGGAGATTTTGTAAAAATTCCTCTTAATAAGCAAAAACCAGTCTCACTGAAAAATTAAGACTGGTTTTTTGTTATTTCTGACCTTTATATTCCATATAGCTCAGTATGGTTAAAAAAAAAGCAGTGGTAAAGCCCACTATATTTGAAATTATTATTGCTTCAATAAAATCACTTTTACCATAAGATAATTTACCAACCTTATAGAGTATATTTAATTGGTTAATTAATTGGCTTATGGCTATAACGCCAAAAAAAATAACAAATAAACTTAAATAAAAATAGATAAAGTACAACAAAATTTTCATTTATTTATTATCTCCGTTTAAGTTGTCATCTCTATTTTTCTTCGTTAATTCTGATGATACAGCACCCGTAGCACTACCAATAATATTAGGGTACTTTACTTAGATTGTTTTGGCGGAGCAGATATGGATGGCATATGGGTTAAAAATCGTTCTTTCAGCCCACTAGGCCACGTATTCATTTTCTTATCTAATCATTGAGTTTTTTTCTGCCCGAAATAATGAAGAGCTTGCTGTTACTGTAAAAGAACCTATATATTCCCTTTCATGCATGATTTGATTTCCTTACTTTATTTTATAGTAAAGAAAAATCTAAAATACTATTTTTTTATAGTCAACTAACCATATCTTTTATATTTATTATTTTAAATACCATTGCCATTCAAGTTTAAGACTATATTAATCATTAAGACCGTAATATTACTATAGCTTCAAAATATCTTTAACAAACGGAATCGTGAGTTTGCGCTGGGCAACAATTGAGGCGTGATCGAGCTTGTTGAGAATATCAAACAACGTACCCATTTTTCTGTCGAGACGCTTAAGCACAAAACGGCATACATCTTCGGGCAGTTCAAAGCCACGCATGCGAGCACGTAATTGTAAGGCGTAGATTTTATCTTCATCACTTAATGGATGCAGTTTGTAAATCTGCCCCCAGTCAAGGCGGGACGCTAAATCAGGCAGTTTGAGGTCAATTTGACGAGGTGGGCGATCACTGGTGATCAACAAACAGGTACGGCCAATTTCGAGAATACGATTGTATAAATTGAAAATCGCCATTTCCCATTCTTCATCCCCCGCTATGCATTGGATATTATCAATACATACCAGTGAGAGGTTTTCCATGCCTTCAAGGACATCAGGTACAAAATAGGCGCGTTTATCTAACGGAACATAGCCAACAGCAATGCCTTGCTCTGAAAGCTCTGCACATGCAGCATGGAGCAAATGGCTTTTCCCTCCGCCTTCACGTGACCAATAATAAATGTAGCTACCGTGGGCTTGGTTAATGGCAGATTTGATAGCAGACAGCAACGCATCATTTTCCCCTGCATAAAAGCTGGCAAAGGTTTCATCATCCGGTAGATAAAGTGGTAGTGAAAGCTGTGATGGTGTGTTCAGAATTGCCTCTGGCTGTACAAATCAATTTTCGCTAAACAGTTTACCACAAAAAACGCGGTTAGATGAACAGGATCCCGTTCAATTGCCGCTGCTTTAACCACAGCGGCAATTGCCTGAAATAAAAGAATGCGATTACTTATCGCTATTTAGCTCTTTAACTTCACTGTTAATAAACTGTTTTTCAGGGCGAACAAAGGTAATAAAGCGAAACAGTAATGCCATAAAGATCCCGACAATAGTCGCTAATGCCATCCCTTTCAATTCAGCTTGTCCAATATGAATAACCGCACCACTCACCCCAATAATCAAGATCACAGAGGTTAAAATTAAGTTTTGTGGTTTATTGTAATCAACCTTCGAATCAATCAAGACACGAATACCTGATGCACCGATGACCCCGTACAGTAATAAAGAAACACCGCCCATCACTGGCACAGGTACTAATTGGATAGCCGCAGCTAATTTACCGATACACGATAACAAAATCGCAATAATCGCCGCCCCACCGATAACCCAAGTACTGTAAACCTTGGTGATTGCCATCACACCAATATTTTCGCCATAGGTGGTATTTGGTGTTGAACCGAAGAAACCGGATAACACTGTTGAGAAACCGTTAGCAAACATCGAACGGTGTAAACCTGGGGATTTCATTAAATCCCGCTCAACGATATTGGCTGTAACCACTAAGTGCCCTACGTGTTCTGCAATGACCACTAACGCTGCGGGTAAAATGGTGAGGATAGCAAACCACTCAAAACGTGGGGTATAGAATGTTGGGATAGCAAACCAAGGCGCTTCAATCACTGGGGTGAAATCCACAATTCCCATAAAATATGACAATGCATACCCCGTTAAGAACCCGATTAAAATAGGGATAATCGATAAGAACCCACGGAACATGACCGCACATAAAATGGTAACCGATAACGTGGTTAATGAAATGATTAAAGTGTTGGTATCAACCGCAGCTCCATCTTTTGGCAGTAAACCTGCCATACCCGCTGCCGTTTGTGCGAGCTCTAACCCGATAACGGCAACAATCGCCCCCATCGCTGCAGGTGGGAACATGACGTTGATCCAGCCCCTTCCCGCCACTTTGACAATTAACGCCACAAGGCAAAACAGCACACCACAAATAATAAAGCCGCCAAGTGCCAGTTCATAACCTAATGGCAGTAAAATCAGCACCGGTGAAATAAAAGCAAAACTTGACCCTAAATATGCAGGGATCTGGCCTTTACAGATAAAGAGGTAGATTAATGTCCCTATGCCGTTAAACAGCAAGATTGTTGCTGGGTTTACACCAAACAAAATGGGTACGACAACGGTTGCGCCAAACATCGCAAAAAGATGCTGAAAACTCAGTGGAATGGTTTGTAGTAATGGTGGCCTTTCTTCAACACCAATGGTGCGACGTGTCATTTTAGCTTATCCCCTTTTAGCTATGGTTTATGCAAGCCCCTTAAGGCTTGCAAACGTTTCATCTCATTCAATAAATCAAAAAAAAGCCGACTTCTCAGTCGGCTCATTTTTATTTAGTACCAAATATCTTATCGCCCGCATCACCGAGGCCTGGAACAATGTAACCTTCTTCATTGAGGTATTGATCAATGGAAGCGGTATACAGTTCAACATCTGGGTGGACTTTTTCTAATGCTTTGATCCCTTCAGGTGCTGCAACTAAAACTAAAACTTTAATTGACTTACACCCTTCTTTTTTCAGTAAATCGATAGTTGCGATCATTGAACCGCCTGTTGCTAACATAGGGTCAACAACTAACGCCATACGCTCATCGATATCTGAAGTCAGTTTTTGGAAATAAGGGACAGGTTGCAGTGTTTCTTCATCACGATAAACACCAACCACACTGATACGTGCGCTAGGAATGCTTTCTAATACACCATTCATCATACCAATACCTGCACGGAGAATTGGTACTACGGTGATTTTTTTACCTTTAATTTGTTCTATTTCGACAGGACCACACCAACCATCAATAGTCACTTTTTCAGTTTCTAGGTCAGCGGTTGCTTCATAAGTCAGTAGGCTACCAACCTCTGAGGCCAGTTCACGAAAGCGTTTGGTGCTTATATCATGATCTCGCATCAGGCCAAGTTTATGTTTAACGAGAGGGTGTTTTACCTCAACGATCTTCATGGGTTTCTCCTACTATTTTAGACGCTGGCGGACAAAAAAATCGCGGGATTATAACTCTTTTAACCATGAATGCCACTAGATTACGTTTGATTTTGGTCAAAACATCAACGATTAGGCAAACTTTTTTAAAATAGTATACCCCATATCGGTTAAGTTGCATGTTGATGATCCTCTGAATTTATTTTTTTGCCAATATTTAAATACCACACACATTTCACCTTGTGAACACGCTCACTTTCTGCCATTTCCAGCCATAAGAATTTTCATTCACAAAGCTATCGCAAACGTTTGCTTTGCCTGTTAGAATACGCCCCATGATGTTATTTTTCTCAAAAATGTAATTGCCTTGGGGGCCGTAGTGACTGATAAAACCTCTCTCAGCTATAAAGATGCCGGTGTCGATATTGATGCAGGTAACGCACTGGTTGAACGTATTAAAGGTGTTGTAAAAGAAACGCGTCGTCCCGAAGTGATGGGGGGTCTTGGTGGGTTCGGTGCATTATGTGCCCTGCCACAAAAATACCGCGAGCCTGTACTTGTTTCAGGTACCGATGGTGTTGGTACAAAATTACGTCTGGCAATGGATTTAAAACGCCACGATTCAATCGGGATTGACCTTGTTGCTATGTGCGTCAATGACCTAATCGTTCAAGGGGCTGAGCCATTATTCTTCCTTGATTACTACGCAACAGGCAAATTAGACGTGGATACCGCTGCCAGGGTCATCACGGGAATTGCTGAAGGCTGTAAACAGTCTGGCTGTGCATTAGTGGGTGGTGAAACCGCTGAAATGCCAGGCATGTACCATGGTGAAGACTATGATGTTGCAGGCTTTTGCGTCGGTGTGGTAGAGCGCTCTGAAATCATTGATGGCAGTAAAGTCAGCGCTGGTGATGCACTAATTGCCCTCGCCTCAAGTGGTCCCCACTCAAATGGCTATTCATTAGTACGTAAAATTTTAGAAGTCAGCAAAACGAACCCAGAAACTGAACAGTTAGATGGTAAATCATTAGCAGACCATTTATTAGAACCTACACGTATTTATGTGAAAAACGTGCTAGAGCTGATCGCGAAGAATGACATTCATGCAATCGCGCACATTACGGGTGGCGGTTTCTGGGAAAATATCCCTCGCGTTCTTCCTGATAACACCCAAGCCATTATCGATGGTAGCAGCTGGCAATGGCCTTCTGTTTTCAGCTGGTTACAACACGCGGGTGATGTCAGTACCCATGAAATGTACCGCACCTTTAACTGCGGTGTTGGTATCATCATTGCTCTGCCACAAAGTGAAGTTAACGCAGCATTAGCGTTATTAGAAGCACTGGGTGAAAACGCATGGCAAATTGGCTCAATCGGTCAGTTACCTGCCGGTGAAGAGCAGGTTGTGATCCGCTAATGAAAAAAATTGTTGTCCTCATTTCTGGCAGTGGCAGTAACTTACAATCGATCATTGAAGGTTGCCAATCAGGCACGATAAAGGGTCGTATTGTTGCCGTAGTGAGCAACCAAAGCACAGCTTATGGGCTAGTGCGGGCACAGCAGGCAGGGATCCCTGCCGCTTGCCTTGATGCAAAAATGTATGCAAATCGCCACGCCTATGATGCTGCTTTATTATCGCTTATTGAGCAGTACCAGCCCGATTTAGTGGTCTTAGCTGGGTTTATGCGTATTTTATCCCCAGAATTTGTGACTCATTTCACAGGGAAATTACTCAATATTCACCCTTCTTTATTACCCAAATACCCAGGGCTTCATACTCATCGTAAGGCCTTGGAAAATGGCGATAAAGAACACGGTACTTCCGTTCACTTTGTCACTGAAGAATTAGACGGCGGCCCTGTAATTTTACAAGCTAAAGTGCCTATTTTCCCTGAAGATACCGAAGAAGACCTGATTGAGCGTGTAAAAACGCAAGAGCATGCTATCTACCCTCTGGTTGTACAATGGTTTAGTGATAACCGCCTAACTATGGTCGACGGTAAAGCCGTATTAGATGGTAAAGTGCTCCCTCAACAGGGTTATGCTAATGAGTAGTTTATTGACTGTCTAAATAACGATTCAAAGGGTGGAATTTCCACCCTTTTTGTTGCACTAAAATTGGCGAATATACAACCTGTCAATTGATTGTTTTTTCTGCGATTAACCACTTAGTTCTGCATAAAGTGAACTATTCTTCAACAAGGGGATGATCTCTCTGTGTTATGTCATTATTTTATCGCAAATAAGTGGTATCCTTATTTAAGCAAAAAATGTTTTTTCATAACCAATAGAGGTGTTTTATGACTACCGGGCAAGTTCATCCGTTTAGGTTGCGCCCACTTGAACGTGAAGATTTAGCGTTTATTCATCAACTTGATAACAACGCCAGTGTGATGCGCTACTGGTTTGAAGAGCCTTATGAGGCTTTTGTTGAGCTAAGTGATCTTTACGACAAACATATTCATGACCAATCCGAACGCCGTTTTATCGTGGAAAATGATAGCGAAAAAGTTGGGTTAGTTGAATTGGTTGAAATTGATTATGTTCACCGCCGTTCTGAGTTCCAAATTATCATTGCCCCGAGCCATCAAGGCCATGGGTATGCGAGCCGTGCAGCAAGGCTGGCAATGGACTATGCTTTCTCTGTATTAAATTTATATAAACTTTATCTCATTGTTGATAAAGAAAATGTCAAAGCGATCCACATTTATAATAAACTTGGCTTCCATACCGAAGGTGAATTGATCGACGAGTTTTTCGTGAATGGTCGCTACCATACGGCTATCCGTATGTGCGTTTTCCAACAGCAATATTTTGCGATGAAACAGCAATCAGAGAACCCAGAAAGCGTCATCGCACAAGATAACGCAATTAAGCATCACATTTAGTTAACTGGCTGATACAATAGCCATTAAGTAATAAGCGTCTAATACGGAGTCAGAATGTCCCAAGAACGTCTCTATCATGAAAAAGAGCTCAGCTGGCTGTCTTTTAACGAGCGCGTTTTGCAAGAAGCTGCCGATAAGCGTAACCCGCTGATTGAGCGAATGCGTTTTTTGGGCATTTATTCCAATAACTTAGACGAATTTTATAAAGTGCGCTTTGCTGATGTAAAGCGCCGTATTTTAATTAACGAAGAACGAGGATCGGCCAGTGGCTCTCGCCATTTACTCAAGCGTATTCAATCAAAAGTCGCCAAACAAGAACAAGAATTTGACGTTTTATACAATGACTTACTGCTTGAAATGGCCCGTAACCAAATCTTCCTGATTAACGAGCGCCAAATTTCCCCGCGCCAACAAATCTGGCTGCGTCAGTATTTTCGTCAAAATTTACGCCAACACATTACACCGATTTTAATCAACCCAGATACGGACTTAGTTGAGTTTCTAAAAGATGACTATACCTATCTTGCGGTTGAAATAATTCATGGCAGTGATATTCAGTATGCGCTGTTAGAAATCCCATCGGATAAAGTCCCGCGATTTGTGAATCTCCCGCCCGAGATGCCAAAACGCCGCAAATCCATGATCCTTATTGATAACATCTTGCGTTACACGCTAGACGAAATTTTCAAAGGCTTTTTCGATTACGATGAACTTAATGCGTATTCCATGAAAATGACCCGTGACGCCGAATACGATATCGCGACCGAAATGGAGTCCAGCTTACTGGAAATCATGTCGTCTACATTAAAACAGCGCTTAACCGCAGAGCCGGTGCGTTTTGTTTACCAACGGGATATGCCGGATGAAATGGTCGCCTTATTGCGGGAAAAATTAGGGTTATCCAATGATGACTCCGTCATTGCTGGCGGTCGTTATCACAATTTCAAAGATTTTATTAATTTCCCCAATGAAGGAAATAAAAACTTATTAAACAAGCCACTCCCCCGTTTACGCCACCGCTGGTTCGATAATTTCCGCAACGGCTTTGATGCTATTCGTGAGCGGGATGTGCTGTTGTATTATCCGTATTACACCTTCGAACATACCTTGGAGTTACTGCGCCAAGCCTCATTCGACCCGAATGTGTTATCCATCAAAATCAATATTTACCGTGTCGCAAAAGATTCGCGCATCATCGATTCAGTGATCCACGCAGCGCACAACGGCAAAAAAGTCACTGTGGTCGTTGAATTACAAGCGCGTTTTGATGAAGCAGCTAACATCCATTGGGCGAAGCGACTTACAGAAGCGGGAGTCCACGTTATTTTCTCCGCGCCGGGACTGAAAATCCACGCCAAATTATTTATTATCTCCCGAATGGAAGAAGGCCAAATTGTTCGCTACGCCCACATTGGTACAGGGAACTTCAACGAAAAAACCGCGCGGTTATACACCGACTATTCCTTGTTAACAGCTAACGAGCAAATTACCAATGAAGTTCGCCGTGTGTTTAGTTTTATTGAAAATCCGTACCGTCCTGTTACCTTCGAGAATTTGATGGTTTCCCCGCAAAATACACGAACAAAACTAACCGCATTAATTGACCAAGAAATTGCCAATGCCTTAGAAGGTCTACCAAGTGGAATTACATTAAAAATTAATAACTTGGTTGACAAAGAACTGACTGACAAGCTTTATGATGCGTCCAATGCTGGGGTGAAAATTCGCCTACTAGTTCGCGGAATGTGTTCACTCGTGGCTGGCCAAGCGGGTTACAGCGAAAATATTCAAGTCACCAGCATTGTTGACCGTTTTTTGGAACATGACCGTGTTTACGTGTTTGCCAATGCCGGTGATGACAAAGTTTTTATTTCTTCAGCGGATTGGATGACACGAAACATTGACTACCGAATTGAAGTCGCCGTTCAGTTAGTCGATCCCCTATTAAAGCAACGGGTTTTGGATATTCTGGAATTGCAATTCAGTGATACGGTAAAAGCGCGTTATGTTGACAAAGATTTAAGTAATCATTATGTTCCCCGCGGCAACAAGCGAAAAATTCGTTCTCAGCTTGCCATTTATGAACATTTGAAGTCACTTGAAACGCCAGATACCCGAGCTTGATACTATGCCAATAACAACAACATCAGCACCGAGACCCCAAGAGATTGCGGCCATTGACCTAGGTTCAAATAGCTTTCATATGGTGATTGCGCGCGTCGTCAATGGTGCGCTCCAAGTGCTAACTCGCCTGAAAAAACGTGTTCATCTTGCTGATGGGCTCAGTGATACCAATGAATTAAGCGAAGAAGCGATGGAGCGCGGGCTTTCCTGTTTAGCGCTATTTGCTGAACGTTTACAAGGCTTTTCGCCTGATAACGTCTGCATTGTCGGCACCCACTCTTTACGTGTCGCAACCAATGTAAAAGACTTTTTGCAACGCGCAAAAGAGATAATGCCCTATCCCATTGAAATCATTTCTGGGCAAGAAGAAGCACGTTTAATTTTTATGGGTGTTGAACACACCCAGCCAGAAAAAGGCCGTAAGCTGGTTTTAGATATTGGTGGTGGCTCCACCGAAATTGTTATCGGTGAAAAATTCGAGCCATTATTAATAGAAAGCCGTCGTATGGGCTGTGTTAGCTTTGCAAAAAGCTATTTTCCCAATGAAACCATCACGCCTGAGTTTTTTAACCGCGCCTACCTCGCGGCTTGTTTAAAATTAGAAAGCACCGCCATCCTATTTAAAAAATACACGTGGGATGTGGCAATGGGCGCATCAGGTACGATTAAAGCTGCACACGGGGTTTTAGTGGAGCTTGGCTACAAAGATGGCATTATTACCCGTGAACGACTGATTGAAATTAAAGGCATGGCGTTGAAATATAAATCTTTTTCTTCGCTAGATATTCCAGGCCTTTCCAATGAACGCAAGCAGGTTTTTGTTCCCGGCTTAGCCATTTTGCTCGCCGTGTTTGATTCCTTAGATATTAAAGAATTACGTTTGTCCGATGGCGCCCTGCGTGAAGGGGTTTTATATGAAATGGAAGGCCGTTTTCGTCACCAAGATATCCGCCAGCGCACTGCTCTAAGCCTTGCTGAGCACTATAATATTGATAGAGAGCAAGCAAAACGTGTCCTGAAAACGATGGAAGAGCTTTATTACCAATGGGGACAGCAAAACCCTAAGCAGCTCAACCCACAGTTAGAATCTATTCTAATTTGGGCAGTGATGCTCCATGAAGTGGGTTTAAGCATTAACCACAGCGGTATGCACCGGCACTCGGCATATATCCTACAAAATACCAATTTGCCCGGTTTTAACCAAGAACAACAGCTTTTGTTAGCCACACTGGTTAGAAACCATCGACGTGCCATCAAGTACGATGATATCCCTAAGTTTAACTTATTTAAACGCAAACAATTTATGCCGTTAATTCAGATTTTACGGCTCGCTATCTTATTAAATAATCAACGACAGTCCACCACCACCCCTTCATCACTGCGCATTGAAACTGATGATGGGTATTGGACACTTTATTTACCTGCTGAATATCTTGAGCAGAATGCCTTGATGTTACTGGATTTAGAAAAAGAAAGTGGTTACTGGGAAGAGGTTCCTGGGTGGTCATTAAGTATATGTGCAGAGAATGAATAACTTTCAGCCATTATTGTGGTGATTTCTTCTTATTTTTTTCACGCTAAGCGCGGAAATCACTGCCTGTTTAGCGCGACTATTTGATATATTATTCAAATGGGCGACAATAATGATAATAAATTTCGTCCGCTCGCAGACGAATTAATAAAACGCGCTTCGGCGCGGCTATTGTTTTAAGGATTAAAATGTCACAATCTGCTTTCTCAAACGATGTGGGGCCAATGGTTAACCCGCACTCACAAAAGCTGGCACACATTCGCCAGCAGATCCTGACGCTTTTTTTAGATGACGAAGAATTCGTCCACGCGCTTGTTGAAAATGATCAACACGTCAGTATTGATGACAAAGCAATTAGTGAAAAGATCAGTACTGTTAAAGAATTACTCCTTGATTTACACACCGCGGATATCGCCGATATTTTAGAAATGCTCCCTTACGATGAGCGTCTCGCCTTATGGCGTTTGGTCGATAACAACGAACGCGGTGAAGTGCTTGTTGAAGCCTCCGTTTCTGTATGGGATAGCCTGATTAAAGACATGTCGGATAGAGAACTGCTGCGTGCAGTCGCTAGCCTACATGTGGATGAACAAGCTTACATCGCCGAACACCTGCCGCGCGATACCATGCGCCGCCTACTGACCTATTTAGAACCAAGCCTACGCAGCCGTATTCGTGAAGTTTTACAATACGCAAAAGACAGCGTTGGCCAAATGATGGATTTCGAATTCGTTACCGTACGCCCAAACGTGGCGTTAAAAACGGTTCAACGCTATCTGCGTCAACGGGGTAAAATTCCAGAAGCAACCGATAAAATTTTCGTAGTCGATAGCAACAATTACCTGCAAGGGGAATTACCCTTAACCACCATTTTGACACAATCTCCCGATAAAATTGTCGCGGATGTGATGAAAACGGATACAGTCACCTTCTTGCCTGATGAAAAAGGGGAAGATGCAGCAAGTGCGTTCGAACGGTATGACTTAATTTCTGCCGCCGTTGTCGACAGCAATGGCTTACTGATGGGTCGTCTAACTGTTGAAGATATCGTTGATAATATCAGCGAAGAAAATGATAACAGTATTCGCCGTATGGGGGGGTTAAGCCCCGAAGAAGACGTCTTTGCCCCTGTTGGCCAAGCAGTAAAAACCCGTTGGACATGGCTGGCTATTAACCTATGTACGGCTTTCGTCGCATCCCGCGTAATTGGTGTGTTTGAAGACACCATTTCCCAGTTGGTTGCTCTCGCTACCTTGATGCCTATTGTGGCAGGGATTGGGGGGAATACAGGTAACCAAACCATTACCATGATTGTGCGGGCAATCGCGCTCCACCAAATTCAAAGTGGTAGTTTCTCTTTCTTGATGCTAAGGGAGCTGGGCGTCGCCTTTATCAACGGCATTGTCTGGGGCGGCATCATGGGGGTTGTTACCTATTTCCTCTATGGCGACCTCGCAATGGGTGCCGTCATGACGCTTGCGATGGTACTAAACCTATTGATGGCGGCAATTATGGGGGTGCTTATCCCACTGATTATGATCAAAATGGGCAAAGACCCTGCCATTGGTTCTAGTGTCATGATCACTGCAATCACCGATACTGGCGGTTTCTTTATTTTCCTCGGTCTCGCGACCCTATTCTTAGTATAATATTTGTTCGTGCATGCTCAGTGGTAGTTTCAGAGCATGCACGATTTATAAAACTCTGCCATTCCCCATAAAAACCGCATAAACATTCCAAATCTGAATCATCAAACAAATTACTTTACGATGTATTTATTATTTTATTAGCGTGTTCATCCATTATATTCATTAAAAATAATATTCAATTAATTATATTTAGTGCGTAATTCATTATATTAAATAGTAAGGAATTATTAAATTAATCATAATTAGCTAAATATATTGCCATTTTAAATATACGATATTCTGCAAATTACGTATTCATAACATCATATAAGGTTATTTATATCCATATTAGATGTTAAGTCCTAACAAAGAAAACTAATAGGAATGTTATGCTTGTTTTCAGTGTTGCGGTTTACAGAATATAGAATTTCCTGCTATAAATATGGGTATGCAAAAAGATACTGTGTATTGAACTACGTTATACCCATCCAACGTTTTCGACCTCTTATCTGCACCCAATAAATATGATTGGCTCATTATTTTGAGTAAATGCTTGTTACCCTGAATTTATATCATCGTGGTATTTTCAGGTATTTTAGAAGGATAGTACTATGACATCGCAAACAGCTAGCCAGCCCTCGGCGCGACCGTTGGGCAAAGAAGATTATAAAACGTTAGGCTTGTCCTCTTTGGGCGGCACACTAGAATTTTATGATTTCGTTATTTTCGTCTTTTACGCGAAAATTATTTCTCAGCTCTTTTTCCCTGGGGATAATGAATTTCTCGCGCTAATGGCGACACTCGGCTTGTTTGCTGCAGGTTACCTTGCTCGCCCACTTGGCGGCATTATTATGGCTCACTTTGGAGACAAAATTGGCCGTAAAAAAATGTTTACCTTAAGTATTTTCTTGATGGCGTTTCCAACGTTTGTTATCGGTTTCTTGCCGACATTCGAAACCATTGGTGCCGCAGCGCCACTGTTATTATTATTAATGCGTATTATGCAAGGTGCTGCTATCGGGGGTGAAATGCCGGGCGCATGGGTATTTATTGCTGAACATACGCCAAAACAACGCTACGGCTTAGGTGTTGGTACGTTAACGTCTGGGATCACTGGTGGTATCTTACTAGGCTCAATCGTGGCGATTATCATCGAACGCACCTATACCACTGCTGAAGTGCATGATTTTGCATGGCGTATTCCGTTTATTTTAGGTGGTGTTTTTGGCTTTATCTCTGTGTATTTACGTCGCTTTTTACAAGAAACACCTATTTTTAAAGAGTTAGCGGCGAAGAAAGCATTATCCCAAGAATTACCAGTAAAAACCGTTATTAAATCCCATAAACAAGCCTGTATGATCACCGCTGCACTGACATGGTCATTATCCACTGCGATTGTTGTAACGATTTTGATGACGCCAGACGTGGTTTTAAAAGGTATCTACAATATTGACCGTAATATTGCGTTGCAAGCAAACTGTGCTGCAACATTAACCTTAACCTTAGGCTGTATTTTCTGGGGTTGGTTAGGGGATAAAACAGGTACGCGTACGTCAATGACCTTGTCATGGGGTGGCTTGGCTGTCACCGCGATTTATTTCTATTCGTCGTTATCAACGGATATTGCGGCCAGTACTTTAATCTTTAACTATGGCTTGATGGGCTTCTTTGTCGGTGCAATTGCAACAACCCCCATTATCAGCACCCGTGCGTTCCCACCTGAAATTCGTTATTCAGGCCTGTCGTTCGCTTATAACGTTGCCTACGCCATCTTTGGTGGCTTAACCCCAATCTTAACAGGGGCATGGTTACAGCAATCTCACATGGCACCAGCATATTATGTCGCGGGCGTGTCATTGTTAGCGGTTGCCGTTGCATTCTTACCACTGTCTTGGAAAGGTTGGACTGCAAAAGAAAACCAAACGGATGATCGTGCACCTGTATTAAATACCAGTGCTACTCAGTAGTTAATCTGTTATACACCAGTGAAATGGCCTCTTGTTTAATTTCAAACAGAGGCCATTTTTATTTATAGGCTGATTACAAAGTTACGATTGGTAATGCAAAAGCCATTTCTAAATAATTAACTTCTACAGGCGCTTGATTTGCGACGCTATCATCTTGTTTAAAATGTGCAGAGGAGGAAACCAATGTCTCCAACTGCTGAATGTCTTTTACAGTTTGACCAAAGAAACTGTGCAAATCACGGCCAAATTCTGCAATTTCAGCGTCTAAACCGGCGGTAACTGCGCCCTTTTCAGTTTTACTTTTTGCAGTATTTGCAATTTCATGCGCCATTTCAGCGAAGTTCATCATATCGAGTAACGCCATAAATAAAATCCTTTTATTATATTGAGTTAAGTAAATTTTTTTTGTGCTTTGCACGTAAACACAATATTATTTTTGTTCTTTTTTAACTAATTTTTTATTTATATAAACCGATATAATTCATATCCAAATTATATATGGAAGACATAATCCTTTGAATTCAAATGATAATACTTCTCATTTGAAATTTTAGAGATTGTCCTAAAAAAAATTTGTTCGTTTTACATGACAAATCCCTGTGTTTTCCTCCACATAAATTGACACTTATTCATAATTCCTCCATTTTTCTTTGTACCTATCAGGCTAAACTATTAGTATGTGTAACTGACTCTTTTCAGTTAGTTTTTTGCCTCAAAGCCAGACTAATTTTATCCACTCTTTTGAGTTAAGCGAATGTCCAAAAATGAATAAGCAAAATCGCCGCAAATCTTTTACTCGCTCTGCTATTTTTGTTGCCATCATTGTGGCAGCCGGAGCCACTTGGTATTTTTACAATCAAGAAAAAGCAACAGACACGCCTAACTCAAGTGCTGTTGCCAAACCCAATTCACGCAGCGCGATGGGGCGTCCACCTCGCGTGTTAGCGCCTGTACAATTTGCTGTTGCAGAACAAAAAGTAGTACCACGGTTTTTATCTGGCTTAGGAACCGTTCAAGCGGCCAATGTCGTGACCGTCACTAGCCGCGTTGAAGGGCAATTGATGAAGCTCTATTTCACCGAAGGGCAATATGTCAATGCCGAGGATTTACTGGCACAAATTGACCCTCGCCCGTTTGAAGTACAATTAGCCCAAGCAGAAGGCCAACTGGCAAAAGATAAAGCAACGCTTGCCAATGCCCAATTGGATTTAGCGCGCTACCAGAAATTAGCGGGCACAAAAGTTATTTCACAACAAGAACTGGATAACCAGCGTGCGTTAGTATTGCAAGCCCAAGGCAGTATTAAAGTTGACCAAGCCGCGGTCGACAGCGCCAAATTGCAATTAACTTACAGCAAAATCACCGCCCCTATCTCAGGCCGCGTAGGGTTAAAACAGGTGGATGTGGGGAATTTTGTCTCCTCTGGGACTTCGACACCGATTGTGGTGATCACCCAAACTCAACCTGCGGATGTGCTTTTTGCGTTACCTGAAGGGGACATCCCAGCAATCCAACAAGCCCAAGCAACCAGTAAAAATGTGCTGATTGAAGCTTGGGACCGCAATAATATTGCACTGATTGCCCGTGGCGAATTGCTCAGTACTGATAACCAAATTGATGCAGCTACTGGCACATTAAAAATTAAAGCGCGCTTCACCAATGAAGAACAAAAATTGTTCCCAAATCAATTTGTTAATGTGAAGATGCAGGTTGAAACCTTACAAGATGCTGTGGTTATCCCTACCGCCGCATTACAAATGGGTAATGAAGGCCATTATGTGTGGATCCTCAGTGAGGATAACAAAGTCAGCAAGCATACTGTAACGGTAGGTATGCAAGATAGCCAACAAGTGGTGATTGAAAGTGGTTTAGCTGCTAATACAAAAGTCATTACAGACGGCGTTGATAAACTCACTGATGGTACTACTGTTGAGGTCGTTACCCCTGAAAGCCTAACTAAAAAAGACAAAGAACCTCGCAAAGGTAAACCGTCTAGCGCGGAGAAAGCGTAATGCGGCCTGAAACGTTGAAAGGCGGCGGCCCTTCTCGCCTATTTATTTTACGCCCTGTTGCGACCACTCTTTTTATGGTAGCGATTTTATTAGCAGGGATCATTGGCTATCGCTTCTTACCTGTTTCCGCCTTACCTGAGGTCGATTACCCAACAATTCAGGTTGTCACCCTGTACCCCGGCGCAAGCCCTGATGTGATGACCTCCGCGGTTACCGCTCCCCTTGAAACCCAGTTTGGGCAGATGTCAGGTTTGAAACAGATGTCATCCCAAAGCTCAGGTGGCGCGTCCGTCATCACCTTGATGTTCCAACTTTCATTGCCATTAGAAGTTGCCGAGCAAGAAGTGCAAGCTGCCATTAATTCCGCTAGCAGCCTACTTCCATCGGATTTACCCTATCCCCCGATTTATAACAAAGTGAACCCCGCGGATCCGCCTGTTTTAACGCTGGCAGTAACATCCGATGCGATGCCGTTAACTCAAGTACAAGATATTATCGAAACGCGTATTGCACAGAAGATTTCCCAAGTTAATGGCGTTGGTTTAGTGACGCTCGCGGGTGGTCAGCGCCCTGCCGTCCGTGTGAACCTGAACCCACAAGCGATGGCCGCCAAAGGGCTAGACAGCGAAACCATTCGTGTCGCCATTAATAATGCCAACGTCAATTCCGCCAAAGGGAGCTTTGATGGTCCAACACGCGCAGTGACTCTTTCAGCCAACGACCAAATGAAATCCCTTGAGGATTACCGCAAGTTAATTGTGGCATTCCAAAATGGCGCACCGGTGCGCCTTGGGGATATTGCGACCATTAAAGAAGGCGCTGAAAATGCCTACTTGGGGGCATGGGCAAACAACGAACAAGCTATCGTGATTAACGTTCAGCGCCAACCCGGTGCAAACGTCATAGAAACCACGGATACTATTCGCACATTATTGCCCGAACTGATTGAAAGCCTCCCTAAATCCGTTAATGTGGATATTTTAACGGATAGAACCAGCACCATTCGCGCATCAGTCAACGACGTACAATTTGAGTTGATGTTAGCTATCGCGCTGGTTGTTATGGTTATTTATCTCTTTTTACGTAATGGTATTGCCACGTTGATCCCCGGCATTGCGGTTCCCCTTTCATTAGTGGGCACCTTTGCGGTGATGTATTTTTGCGGATTTTCCGTGAATAACCTGACATTAATGGCGCTGACCATCGCCACCGGCTTTGTGGTGGACGATGCAATTGTGGTAATCGAAAATATCTCTCGCTATTTAGAGCAAGGGGATAAACCGCTGGTTGCCGCATTAAAAGGTGCAGGAGAAATCGGTTTTACCATTATCTCCCTGACCTTCTCCCTTGTCGCAGTGTTAATCCCGCTGCTGTTTATGGGGGATATTGTTGGCCGCTTATTCCGTGAATTTGCCATTACCCTTGCTGTCGCTATTTTGATCTCAGCGGTGGTGTCCCTCACCTTAACCCCAATGATGTGCGCACGGCTATTAAAGCCAGAATCACAGCATAAACATAACCGTTTTGAGTTAGCGTGTGAGCGATTCTTTGACCGTATGGTGGCAGGTTATGCCGTTTGGCTGAAGCGAATTTTAAACCACCAATGGCTCACACTGTCCGTTGCACTCGGCACCATGGTGCTTACCGTCTTGCTGTATATGTGGATCCCAAAAGGCTTCTTCCCATTACAAGACAGCGGCATTATCCAAGGCTCCATTGAAAGTCGGCAGTCCATTTCGTTTTCTGCGATGGCGCAAAAACAGCAAGAAGTCGCGGACAAGCTCCTCGCCGACCCTGCCGTTGACAACGTCACAACCTACGTTGGTGTTGATGGTACAAACGCAACACTGAATAACGCACGCATTCAAATTACCTTGAAGCCCCTTGATGACCGTGAAGATCGCGTGGTGGCGATTATTGCTCGCCTGCAACAATCCGTTGATAACATTGCTGGGGTGAATTTATACCTGCAACCAATGCAAGATTTAACCATTGATACGCAAGTTGCTCGTACTCAATATCAATTCACCCTGCAAGCGGGCACCCTCGATGAATTGTCGACGTGGGTACCTAAGTTGATGAGTGAGTTAGAGCAACAACCTGAATTGACCGACGTGAGTAGCGATTGGCAAAATAAAGGGTTAGTCGCTTACGTGAATGTTAACCGTGACACGGCAAGCCGTTTTGGCATTACCATGTCATCCATCGATAACGCGCTGTACAATGCCTTCGGCCAGCGCATGATCTCGACCATTTACACCCAATCGAATCAATATCGCGTTATTTTAGAACATGATACGCAAACTCGTGATGGGCTGGATGCCCTGAATGATATCCGCTTAAAAGGCACTGATGGCGCTATTGTACCACTGAGCACCTTAGTGAATATTCAAGAGGGTTATGGCCCATTGGCGATTAATCACCTTGACCAATTTCCAGCCGTCACCTTCTCATTTAATGTGGCCGAGGGTGCGTCTCTAGAATCCGCAGTTAATGCCGTCAAGCACGCGGAATCACAAATTTCGATGCCAAAATCCATTACCACGCAATTCCAAGGTGCCACTTTAGCCTTTGAAGCCGCCTTAAGCAGCACCATTTGGCTAATCGCAGCGGCGATTGTGGCGATGTATATTGTACTGGGTATCTTATATGAAAGCTTTATTCACCCAATTACCATCCTTTCCACCTTACCGACGGCGGGCGTGGGGGCACTTCTTGCCTTAATGATGGCAGGAAAAGACCTCGATGTGATCGCGGTAATAGGGATTATCTTATTGATTGGTATCGTGAAAAAGAACGCCATCATGATGATTGACTTTGCACTCGCCGCAGAGCGAGAGCAAGGCATGTCTCCTTACGATGCCATCTATCAAGCTTGTTTATTACGTTTCCGCCCAATATTGATGACAACAATGGCTGCTCTGCTAGGTGCATTGCCATTAATGCTCAGTACGGGTGTGGGTGCTGAATTGCGCCAACCTCTGGGGATTTGCATGGTGGGTGGTTTGATTATGAGCCAGATATTAACGCTGTTCACCACTCCAGTGATTTATTTGTTATTTGACCGTTTGTCACATTACCTAAAAGCACGTCGTCAAATGAATAAGGCGCAGGTGTCGTAATGAAACGCTTTTTTGCCCTGTTTATTAGCCGCCCCGTTGCTACCACGCTGATTAGTGTGGCGATCACCTTGTGCGGCGCATTAAGCTTTCTCTTTTTACCTGTCGCGCCACTTCCCCAAGTGGACTACCCCGTGATTAACGTGACAGCGTCACTTCCTGGTGCATCACCTGAAACTATGGCATCTTCCGTTGCAACCCCGCTAGAACGCTCATTAGGTAGCATCGCAGGGATCAGCGAGATGACCTCAAGCAGCGCGCTGGGTCGCACCACCATTACCCTTGAATTTAACCTCGATAAAGATATCAATAACGCGGCCCGTGAAGTCCAAGCTGCCATTAATGCCGCCCAAACCCTGTTACCTAGCGGCATGCCGAGCCGCCCGCGGTACTACAAGTCGAACCCATCCGATGCCCCTATCATGATTTTAACCATGACATCGCAAACCATGGGGACAGGGGAAATTTATGATATCGCCTCGACACGCCTTGCCCAACGCATTGCTCAAATTGAAGGCGTCAGTGAAGTGTCTGTGGGCGGCGGTTCACTTCCCGCAGTGCGTGTCGAGTTAAACCCAACCGCATTATTCAACCAAGGTGTCTCCCTTGATGCCGTGCGCTCAGCGATTAGCAGCGCTAACGTACGTCAACCCCAAGGCTACATTAACGACAACGAAAAACGCTATCAGGTACAAACCAACGATGAGCTGAAAAAAGCCGCCGATTACCGCCCTATTATTGTCCACTATAAGGCTGGTAATGCAGTTAAGCTCAGTGATGTTGCCAATGTAAAAGATTCCATTGAAAACGTCCGTGCCGCGGGTATGGCAGATGGCAAGCCCGCCATCTTGATTGTTATTCGCCGTGAAGCGGGTGCCAATATTATTGAAACGGTCAATCGCATTCGGGCTGAAATCCCAGAATTTAGAGATATGATCCCCGCCGCCATTGACCTCAAAGTTGCCCAGGATAGAACACCGACCATTCGTGCTTCCCTTGCGGAAGTTGAACGTGCCCTATTAATCGCCGTCGCACTGGTTATTTTAGTGGTTCTGCTGTTCCTGCGCTCTGGGCGTGCCACCTTAATTCCTGCTATTGCCGTACCCGTTTCGTTAATTGGGACTTTTACTGCCATGTATTTGTGCGGCTTTAGTCTTAATAACTTATCTTTAATGGCGTTGACCGTTGCCACGGGCTTTGTGGTCGATGACGCCATAGTGGTTCTGGAGAATATCTCCCGTCATATTGAAAATGGCATGAAACCCTTTATGGCTGCCGTCAAAGGGGTACACGAAGTCGGTTTTACCGTGGTTTCCATGAGTATCTCCTTAGTGGCAGTATTTATCCCGCTCCTCTTGATGGATGGGCTGGTTGGTCGGCTTTTCCGTGAGTTTGCCATCACCCTTGCGACCGCCATTGGAATTTCATTGGTTGTTTCCCTCACCCTGACCCCGATGATGTGCGCCTATTTGCTCAAAAAACGCGGGAAAAATGTCAAAGCCAAGCACCGTGGCTTTGGCCGTGTTTTACTGTGGGTTCAAGAACGCTATGGTGTTGCACTGAACTGGGTGTTAAACCACCGCCGCAGCGTATTAGCCATTTTGTTTGCTACTATTGGGCTCAATGTTTATTTGTATATCACGGTTCCTAAAGCCTTTTTCCCTGAACAAGATACAGGCCGAGTATTGGGCTTTGTCCGTGCTGACCAAAGTATTTCGTTCCAATCGATGAAAGAAAAAATGACCCGCTTTATGGAGCAGGTTAAAGAAGACCCGGCTATCGATAATGTGACTGGGTTTACGGGTGGCAGCCGCGTTAACAGTGGCTTTATGTATATCTCCCTGAAACCTCTTGGGGAGCGCACTGAAAATTCAGCGATGGTTATCAACCGTTTACGCGCCAAGCTTGCCAATGAGCCAGGGGCAAACTTATTTATGATGCCTGTGCAAGATATCCGTGTCGGCGGTCGCCAAGCAAATGCCAGCTACCAATTTACCTTGCTTGCCGATGAACTTAACGCACTGCGAGACTGGGAGCCCGCTATCCGTAAAGCGTTAGGTGAACTTCCACAGTTAACCGACGTGAACTCCGATAAAGAAGACAAAGGCGCCGAAATGGCCATCACATATGACAGAGACCTGATGGCACAATTAGGGATCGACGTACGTGAAGCCAACAGTTTACTGAATAACGCCTTTGGCCAGCGCCAAGTTTCCACCATCTATGAAGCTATGAACCAATATAAAGTGGTGATGGAAGTCGCGCCCGAATATACCCAAGATGTCAGCGCCCTTGATAAAATGTTTGTGATTAACAAAACCGGGCAAGCGATCCCCCTCTCCTACTTTGCGCGTTGGCAACCCGCTAATGCACCACTTAGCGTGAATCACCAAGGGTTATCCGCTGCATCCACCATCGGTTTTAACGTGGCAGATGGCTACACACTAAACGATGCGATGGTCGAAATTGAAAAAACCATGACGGCCCTTGGCGTGCCTTCGACGGTACGAGGCACCTTTGCGGGTACGGCGCAGGTATTCCAAGAAACCTTAAAATCTCAGCTATTTTTGATTTTAGCAGCTATCGTCACCGTCTATTTAGTGCTCGGTATTTTGTATGAAAGCTACATTCATCCACTGACGATTTTATCCACTTTACCGTCTGCGGGGGTCGGTGCATTATTAGCCTTAGAATTATTTGATACTCCATTTAGTTTAATCGCCTTAATTGGCATCATGTTGCTTATTGGTATCGTGAAGAAAAATGCCATCATCATGGTGGACTTTGCTATCCAAGCTCAACGAACTGCGGGTTTAACCGCTCGTGAAGCCATTTTCCGTGCCAGTTTATTGCGTTTCCGCCCCATTTTGATGACCACATTGGCTGCAATTTTTGGTGCTTTACCCTTAGTTTTAGGTAGTGGTGATGGTGCAGAATTACGCCAACCGCTGGGGATCACCATCGTGGGCGGTTTGATCATGAGCCAGCTGCTCACGCTGTTCACCACTCCCGTGGTGTATTTAAGCTTTGATAGCTTAAGACAGCGTTGGGCAAGCAGAAAAACAGCGTCACGCCTTAAAACGGAGAAACGCCATGAAGCTTAGATTTAACAGTGTGAGTACCCGCCTGTTTCTGGCTATCTTCGCTACCTGTTTGCTGCTCGTGGTGATCATGCACCAAGGCGTGCGCATGAGTTTCCAACATGGCTTCGTTGATTATATTAAAGAAAATGACCAACAACGGGTTGAGCAGGTATCAGCAGCCCTTGCGGAACAATATCAAGAAACGGGAAATTGGCGCTTTTTATTAGGCGATGAACGCACTTTTTTCCGCATTTTACGCTCAGTTGAGCACCAGCAACACCGTGGCCCTATGCGCCAACGCTGGCGGACGATATTTTGGGTCTATGACTCGCAAGATAGACTGATTTTTGGTAAAGAAATCACGCCGCCAAACAAAGTGATCCGTGAACCGATTATCACCGATGACGGGAAAACCGTGGGTTGGCTGGTTGCCAGCTATGAAGACGGTATCAGCAGTGCTCTTGACCGCCGCTTTGACAGCAAACAGCTGTATACCAGCTGGGTGATTGCGGGGCTGTCCCTGTTTGTGGCGCTGATCGCTACTATTTTTCTCGCTCGCAGCTTTTTAAAGCCAATTAAACGCTTACTTGAAGGCACTAACCAGTTAGCACGCGGTGACTTTACCACTCGCGTACCCGAAGAAGGCCGAGACGAATTAGGTCAATTAGCGAAAGATTTCAATCACCTCGCCTCTACTCTCGAAAAAAATGAGCAAATGCGCCGAGATTATATGGCGGATATTTCCCATGAGCTACGCACCCCATTGTCCGTTTTACGGGGGGAGTTAGAAGCAGTGCAAGATGGTGTACGCCAAGCGACACCGGAAACCATTAATTCTCTCCTCAATGAAACACACACGCTGATTAAGCTGGTAAATGATTTGCATCAGTTGTCGCTTTCTGACCGTGGCTCTTTGATTTATCGTAAGCAACCTATTGATATTATTCCTTTACTGGATATGGTCATTGGGCAATCCCGTTGGCGCATTGAAGACCAACAATTGACAGTTTTTCGTCACTTCATTGAACACGCCATCGTGTTTGCTGACCCAGATCGCATTAATCAATTATTCTATAATTTGATGGAAAACAGCCTGCGTTATACGGATCCTGAGGGGCAAATTACCATTGATGTCACAGAGCAACACCATCAGTTGTCCATTGTTTGGCAAGATAGCGCGCCGGGCCTGACAGCATTGCAATGCCAACATATTTTCGAACGTTTTTACCGTGCGGAAGGTTCCCGTAACCGTGCTAGTGGTGGCTCAGGCTTGGGGTTAGCCATTTGCTATAATATCGTTGAAGCGCATAATGGCACTATCACCGCTGCGCCTTCATCCCTTGGCGGTGTCAAAATCACTATCACATTACCGATACAATCTCAGGAAAAAGGGGTTTGATCATGGCAGAAAGTCACAATGGCCATATTTTGATTGTGGAAGATGAACCTAAATTAGGCCAACTGTTATTTGATTACCTGCAAGCGGCGAATTACCTCCCCACCTTATTAAGTCGTGGCGATGAGGTTATTCCTTATGTGCAAAATAACCATACTGACCTGATATTATTGGATTTAATGCTACCCGGCTTAGATGGGTTATCGGTTTGCCGTGAATTACGCAAATTCAGTGATGTGCCTATCGTGATGGTGACGGCGAAAACAGAGGAAATAGACCGATTATTAGGGCTAGAAATTGGTGCTGATGACTATATTTGCAAACCCTTTAGCCCACGGGAAGTGGTTGCTCGAGTTAAAACCATTTTGCGCCGTTGCCAAGTTGCCATGGCGCCCTCTCAATCCAATAATTCAACACAACTGATTATTGACGAAAATGCGTTCCAAGTGCGTTATGGGCCAAAATTGCTTGAGCTCACCCCTGCTGAGTTTCGGTTGCTCAAGTTTCTTTCCGATAACTCAGGCACAGTGTTCTCCCGCGATCAGCTTCTCGACATTCTTTATGATGACCACCGGGTCGTCACAGACCGTACAATTGATAGCCACGTAAAAAACTTACGTCGCAAATTAGAGTCATTAGATAACGAAAAAACCTTTATTCGCTCAATTTATGGGTTAGGTTATCGCTGGGATGACGTTTAAATACTCAATAGACGTACTTTTATTAAGGGATATTTGGTTTTTGACGCAATTAGCGTTAAAATCACCGCCCTTAATACGCCATTTCCCCTGAAATGGTGCTGACTTGATATCAGATAGAGACAAACCATGTTTACACCAGAGCTTTTATCCCCTGCCGGTTCATTAAAAAATATGCGCTATGCCTTTGCCTATGGCGCCGATGCAGTCTATGCAGGGCAACCCCGTTACAGCCTACGCGTTCGTAATAACGAGTTTAACCACGAAAATCTCGCCAAAGGCATTCAAGAAGCCCATGAACTGGGTAAGAAATTTTATGTGGTGGTAAATATCGCACCGCATAATGCCAAATTAAAAACCTTTATTCGTGACTTAACACCCGTTATCGAAATGGGCCCTGATGCACTGATTATGTCTGACCCCGGTCTGATTATGATGGTGCGCGAAGCCTTCCCTGATATGGATATTCATTTATCCGTTCAAGCAAATGCGGTTAACTGGGCATCGGTAAAATTCTGGAAACAAATGGGGCTGACCCGTGTAATTTTATCCCGCGAATTGTCTTTGGAAGAAATTGCAGAAATCCGCCAGCAAGTGCCCGATATGGAATTGGAAGTGTTCGTCCACGGTGCATTGTGCATGGCGTATTCAGGCCGTTGCCTGTTATCTGGCTACATTAATAAGCGTGACCCGAACCAAGGCACCTGCACCAACGCCTGCCGTTGGGAATACAAAGTGGAAGAAGGTAAAGAAGATGATGTAGGCAACATTGTTCATGTTCATGAACCTATCCCTGTACAAAACGTTGCCCCAACATTGGGTGCTGGCGCGCCAACGGATAAAGTGTTTATGATTGAGGAAGCCAAACGCCCAGGCGAATATATGACTGCGTTTGAAGATGAACACGGCACCTATATTATGAACTCTAAAGACCTTCGTGCCATTGAACATGTTGAAAACCTGACCAAAATGGGTGTTCATTCACTGAAGATCGAAGGCCGTACTAAATCTTTTTATTATTGTGCACGTACTGCACAGGTTTATCGCCGTGCAATTGATGACGCCGTTGCAGGTAAACCGTTCGACCCAACGTTACTGTCTACCCTAGAAGGGTTAGCTCACCGTGGTTATACCGAAGGTTTCTTACGCCGCCATACTCACGATGCCTATCAAACCTACGAATACGGTTATTCTGTGTCAGATACCCAACAGTTTGTTGGCGAATTTACAGGTAAACGCGTCAATGGCCTTGCGGAAGTGGATGTGAAAAATAAATTTAGCGTGGGCGATAGCTTAGAAATGATGACACCTGCGGGCAATATCGTGTTTACCCTCGATGCCTTAACGAACCGCAAAGGTGAAGCTATCGATGTCGCACCGGGTAATGGGCATATAGTGTACCTGCCTATTCCTGACGATGTTGATGTCAACTTTGGTTTGTTGATCCGTAACCTTGCAGGGGCAACAACGCGCGACCCGCACCAATCTCAGTCAGAAAACCACATTGCAAGCTAACATTCAGCGATAATTTTCGATAAAAAACACATAATTATCTAGCCAAAAATTCGTAATCTAATCATTTGAATTTTTGGCTTTTTTATGGGTAATCGATAAGCCAGTTTCACTTTAAATGCCATTTCGCATTTGAGAATCATTCTCGTTATTGACATTTTCTTTGAAAAGTGCACTTAATATCCAATTTTATGCAACAGATCACATCAATTGGTTATTCAATATCGTATAGTCACTATCGAAAACGAAGAACTAGAAAGTCATAAAATAAGACTAGGAACCACCTCCTTGGCTGGCTCAATCTCCCTTGAGCTAGCCATTTCTTTTATCTAAATTCCCTCTATCTACTTTACTTTCAATGAATTAAGACAGCTAACGTAGCATTATTGATGATTTTCAATAATGCTACGCCTATAAATTCGTTACCACCATGCATGAAAGTGATGAACAGGCCCAATACCTTGTCCCACTTCCAAACTGTCCGCTTGTTCTAATGCCGCTTGTAAATAGGCTTTTGCCTCACTCACAGTCGATTGCCAGTCAAGATGGCGAGGGCGTAATGCCGCTAATGCCGCAGACAACGTGCACCCCGTACCGTGTGTATTTTTCGTGTTAATGCGCACAGAGGTAAAGCGCCATTCCCCTTGTGGTGTTATGAGCCAGTCAGGGCTTTGTGCATCCGTTAAGTGCCCCCCTTTCATCAGAACCGCTTGGCAGCCCTTTTCTAGGAGTTTATAGCCTTGAGCTAACATTTCACCTTCTGTTTGCGCCATGTTCTCATCTAACAATGCCGCCGCTTCCGGTAAATTTGGGGTGATTAATGAAACTAGCGGTAATAATTGCTGACGCAATGCATCAACCGCATCAGGTAACAATAAAGGATCGCCACTTTTTGCAACCATCACTGTATCTAATACAACAAACGGGATCGGGTACTGTTTCAATGCGTTCGCCACAACCTCGACATTGGCTTGGTTAAATAACATGCCTATTTTCGCGCTATCAATGCGCACATCACTGAGAACCGAGTCCAGCTGCGCTGCCACGAACTGTGCAGGTAAATCCTGAACAGATTGCACGCCACGGGTATTTTGCGCCACCAATGCTGTCATCACGCTGGTTCCATAAGCCCCAAGCGCCGAAAAAGTTTTTAAGTCCGCTTGGACACCCGCCCCACCTGATGGGTCTGTTCCGGCAATGGTTAACGCGTTGATCCGCATGAGTGGCACCCCTTTTTGATTAGAAAATACGTCAATATCATCCGTTTAAAATAGACTTTAAACCAAACAATAAAACCGCTTCGATTGTCTCATAACATTTAACAAATACCAGCGGTTACTGAATGAATTTTAATGACTTAGTGAATTAAAACCGTCATTTTCTATTGAAAGGGTTAACTTGTCTTATAAATACACATTGGGTAAATGAATATTATCAACACCACGCTCACGCAACTGAGCCGCAAATGCCTCTACGTCAGTTTGAGTGGCGGCTGGCCAATTTGCCGCGTCATTTTTAACGCCATGCTGCTGAAATGCGTTAATTTTTATTCGTGTTGCCGATGGCAATGAAGTGAGGAATTCTGCCAGCGCATCAATATGATCGTGATAATCAGTTTGCTGCGGAATATACAATAAGCGCAATTCGTATAATTTCCCTGCATTTGCTAATAATTGAATTGTTTCAAAAACACGCTGGTTATCTTTCCCCGTTAACCGTAATGCGCATTCATCGCTCCAGGCCTTTAAATCAATCATTACGCCATCAGTGTAATCTATCACCCGCGCCCACCCCGCTTTTGCAAGGTGACCGTTACTATCAATAAAACACGTTAAATGATTCAGTGTGGGTGATGCTTTAATGGCTTTAAACAAATCAACAATAAAGGGAAGCTGAGTTGTCGCTTCCCCACCGCTTATCGTCACGCCATTTAAAAACATCACGTTTTTATTCAAGCTACTGATGGCCTCGCTCACACTCAGCGACGTTGTCATAGGGCTTGAGTTTTTTGTACAGGTTTGCAGGCACGTATCACAAAGCTGGCAAGCCACAGTGTCCCAAATGACTTTGCCATCCACCATAGATAGACCCCCGTGAGGACAGGTAACCACACAGTCCCCACAGTCATCGCACAACGCCATGGTGTATGGGTTATGGCAATTCAAGCAACGCAAATTGCAGCCTTGTAAGAAAATCACGTGCCGGTTCCCCGGCCCATCAACGCAAGAGAACGGAATAATTTTATTCAGCGTAGCGCATCGATTGCTCATGGCTAATCACTCGTTGTTGCCGTGCGGTAATTTTGCAATTCTTTGTCGCTTCTTCCCCTAACCACGTGGTATTACTTCTCGACCCTTCCGCCTTGAATTTTTCAATATCGGATAAACGCACCATGTACCCCGTGACACGCACTAAATCGTTGCTGGCCACATTTGCGGTAAATTCACGCATCCCACAGCTAAATGCCCCTTTACACAGTTGCAAAAGCGCTTGCGGGTTTTGCTTAATGGTTTCATCGATGGTTAAGATGTCGCTGATCCCAGATAAGTAGTGTTTATGATGCGGTGCGACAGCTTGAATATGTGAAACGGGGTCTGGCTCTTCCCCATAAGGCAGACGAGCCCCTGGTGTAGTGCCAATATCTGAACTGATCCCTGACTGGGCATGTAACATCGCCCGCTGTTTATAACCATATTTAACAGGGGTTGCTTCAACATAATCCGCCAGTTGTTCACTGATTTGATAAGATAACGGCAAGGCTGGGGAGTTCGGTTCATAGTGGCCTTTCACCCCATCTTTTTCCATTAACAGATTGACCGCTTCTGCTAAACCAAAAATACCAAACATTGGCGCAAAACGCTGTGGCTCAATCAAGCCTTCATGTACAAGGAAGCTGGTTTGAAAGAAGTTAGACTCTTCAAATAAAAACGCGCTGCGCGTTTCAATAAGCTCCATTTGTAAATCACAATACTTTTTCAGTTGATTTTGCAGGAAGTCATCTGAGTTTTGGCTGCGCAAAGCCACTTCACGTAAATTGATCCGCACCAATGTGCTACCACCTCCCGCCACAGGCAAGGAATTATAGCAACTCACAATACCATACCCCTGCTCATCAAATGCAGCACTGTGCACAAGGTCATTGGCGATATGCGGCTTACTGCATTCGCATATATTTTCGATAGCTTGTAAGAAAAGCGACTCAGGCGTTCTTTGTGGGTGATAAACAAATGTTAGGTTTGGCGCAACCTGCTTCAATTCTGCATCAATACGCAAGATCAGGCGGCAAATGATATTATCATCAGGCCCAATGTTGGCGTGCATAAACGCATCAGGTAAAGTACGGTCTAACATCACCCAGAAGCGTTTTAACTTCGGATAAAGCTGTTCCTCCGTAAATTCGCCCACATAAGGCATTAAGATTTTATCGAGATACCCAAGGAAAACGGGGAAACCTGTGACGGAAGGGACATGATTGTAAATAATCATCAAATGATTCAGTGCATCGTCAAAATCTTCCGCAGGCGCCAATTCTAAGTAAGTTGACCCCTGTTTAAGAAACTTCGCGTAATCAGGTAATACATAGCGTGGCTTATATGGCGCATTCCCTTCATACATGTCGCAAATAACGCGCTCATCTAGCGCTTCAGCTAAAGGTTCACTCATTGATAGATAAGGGATGTGGCTTTCTGCCTCGATGGCTAAAAAATTTGCTTTTTGTCTGGGAGATAATAATTTATCCGTGGCGATGGCCAAACATTTGGCTTGATAATCGGTTAAAGGTTCTTGGCGCTTCATCATAGGAGATTCCTTATTTTCTGGGTGCTGTAGCACACCTTTGGCGGTCAATACGCCGTCTATAAGCTCATTTCATCCCATTGTGCGTCTTCGTTATTTGATGCCCGTCATACTTTTCTGTATTGTTTGCAGGGTTTTTCTCATAAATGTCTACCTGGTCAATATTATTACTAATAATTACGTAAAATCTTGAAATTACAATTCATTAGCAACACAAAAAATGTGTTAAAAATCATTTTTCCTTATGAATTACTGATGTAATTCACACATAAAAACTGCTCTGTGCGGCACAAAAAATAGCGTTAAATCACCCCATTAAATTTTTTAGGAAAGTTATACGCCAAAATGACGTGAAACTAGGCTAAAATAGCCTCTATCAATGATTGTAATTTGAACATTTTTTACCTGTATAAAATCTGTTATGACAGTCTTATTTAATTATTCCTCTTAACTATCGAATAAATACTGTCATCTTTGGCGTATCTTAATTAAAATAATTCAGCTCATAATTATTATAAAAATGCTAATCTGATAATCATTAGCGAGCTAATTATCATTTATATCAGCGATAAAGAACTGGATCTTCAATGAGAGTTTATAAAAAGAGACAATGGGTCATCGGTGCCTCAATATTACTGGGCGCTTCCCTTAGCATGTCAACACCTGCACTTGCACAAGACCAATCAACCAATCTTTGGGACACCTTCAAAGGGAATGTGAGTTCCACTTGGGATTCCGATCAGTATGAGTTGTATGTTCCTGCTGTCACATGGCACAACCGTGCAATGTACGACAAAAAGAAAACGGATGAATACAATGAGCGCCCTTGGGGGATTGGCTTTGGCAAATACCGTTATGATGAAGATAATGACTGGCACGCGATTTATGCGATGGCATTCAAAGATTCACATAACGATTGGGAGCCAATTGGCGGTTATGCCTACCAAAAAATGTGGATCCCCGGGGACCTTGATGGTTTTCGAATGGGAGCGGGTTTCACATTGAGTGTCACTGCACGTAAGGACATGTACTACATTCCAATCCCTGCGCCACTTCCTTTAGTTTCGGTCGAATATGATAGGCTTTCACTTCAAGCAACATATATCCCTGGAACCTACAATAACGGAAACGTGCTGTTTGCCTGGTTGCGTTGGCAGTGGTAAAAACCCTGTGATACAAAAAAGGCCAGAGATTTTATCTACTGGCCTTTTTTTAACGTTTAATTCTAGCTTTGTTGGCGTTTCGCGACATCTTGCTTCTTCGCACCAGAGAATTGATAGCCAATCCACAGCACACCAATCCATACCGGGATCATCAGAACAGAAACGCGTAACCCGTCCATCGTTAAAATAATCCCTAGAATTAACAATAAGAAAGCTAAGCACAGGTAGTTACCAAATGGATACCAGATACTCTTAAACTTGGTTGCTACACCTTGTTTATTCATTGCCGCTCTGAATTTCAAGTTTGAAACGCAAATCATAATCCAGTTCAATACTAATGTGGTGACGACTAAAGACATTAATAATTCAAATGCCTTTCCTTCCATCACAAAGCTAATCAGTATCCCGCCTGATGTTGCAATACCTGAAACCAGCAATGCCATGATTGGTACGCCACCTTTATTCACTTTGGATAAAAACTTTGGTGCGTTATTTTGTTGTGCCAGGCCAAATAACATGCGGCTTGTTGCGTAAGCGCCACTGTTATAGACAGAAAGTGCCGCAACCAAAATCACAAAGTTTAAGGTGTTCGCAACCAGCAAATCGCCTAATTCATGGAAAATCAAGACAAATGGGCTTGTTTTGCCGTCGAGATCAACCCACGGGTAAAGCGCCAACAAGACAGCAAGTGAACCGATATAGAAAATGAGAATACGGTAAACGACTTGGTTGATGGCTTTTGGAATGCTTTTTTCAGGATCTTCCGCTTCAGCCGCCGTGATCCCCACCAGCTCTAAACCACCAAACGAGAACATGATAATGGCCAGCGCCATCAGAAGGCCATGGAAGTCCTTCGCAAAAAAGCCACCATATTCCCACAAGTTACTGACTTTAGCCTGTGGCCCACCATGACCACTTAGCAGGAGGTAACAACCAAAGATGATCATACCAACAACGGCAATCACTTTAATTAATGCAAACCAGAATTCAGTTTCACCGTAAGAACGAACATTAATCAAGTTTACTGCATTCACAGCGATAAAAAATATTACTGCGGATACCCAAATTGGTAGCTCTGGCCACCAATGCTGCATGTATTTCCCAGCGGCAGTTAATTCTGTCATGCCGACAAGGATAAACATAAACCAGTAGTTCCAGCCCGATAAAAAGCCTGCAAAACCACCCCAGTATTTAAAAGCAAAATGACTAAAAGAACCCGCAACAGGCTCTTGTACAATCATCTCGCCCAATTGACGCATAATCAGAAAGGCGATAACGCCACACAATGCATAACCTAACAGAACAGATGGCCCTGCCATTTGTATCGTTGTTGCAATCCCGAGGAACAAACCTGTACCAACAGCGCCCCCCAATGCAATCAACTGGATATGCCTATTTTTCAATCCCCGCTTTAGCATTTGCTGCTCTTGCGCCATAACTTTACCCTTTCGTCCTATTACTTGCTTTTTATCGTCCAAAATTATAATAATCGGACAAGTTTATTTGAATTTTCTTATTAAAACCACATTCTTATGATGCTGTTTTTGCATTTTAAATGCCCAAGGGCATTTTTTATTTGTTGCTTTTATTTATTCGTACATTACGCATTGATACTGAATAATTATTATCGCGCTTCAATATCAAGTATTGTGCATTAAAAAGCAAATTCAAAATGGTAACAAGTCGGTTACACGGCAAATTCCAAAAATAAAATTATCACCTCCCTGATCGCAAACACTATCCATAGCAAGCAAGTACAGAAACAGGCAAACAAGTAAAACGCTAATTGTGATAACAATGATACGACCTAACACCTGGCATTCCTTCAAAATAACAAAGATGATTTTTATTTTTCAAATGATTACAATACTTATGCCCTGTCATTTTATGACCGTGCATTTTAATTGCATTACAGGTAAATTTTCGAATAGTGAATAGTACGCCAATCATTTACGTGAAATTTGAGGAAAATAAGCAATTGGCTCACCTTTACAATAATTGAGCTTATTTTAAGCGCTATCCTTCGTTAACTTATTCTGTTTGTGCTTTTTTTATTCAAAAAACAGTGAATATCGCACAACCAGCCTTTGTCATGGGGAAATGAAGTTGTGTATACTTCAGCTACCGTAAAACAAGAAATAATTTGAGATGCCACAAGATAACCACTTAGCACTTGTCTATGCGTTGAGTAAATGGATAGAAGAACATCTGGGTCGAGTCATACATCTGGAAGAGCTCGCAGCCTACTCAGGCTACTCACTTTGGCATATGCAAAAAATATTCAAAGAAGTCACTGGGATTTCCTTGGGAAAATACATTCGCCAGCGCCGTTTAGCTGGCGCCGTTAATTTATTACGCAATAGTAACCAAACTATCTTCGACATTGCCCTCGATTTTGGTTTTGGTTCTCAATCTCACTTTACCTATATGTTCCGTAAGGAGTATGGCATTACGCCATTCGATTTTAGGCAAAATGACCAAATTCAGCTTGATGTCAAAGAGCCGCTACATTTAACCCGAGAGTATGAGTGAAGATGTGTTAATCACATTAATACCTTGAATTTTTTAATTAATGTTCTAACACATTGTCATTTCAACCCATCATCATCCTTAATATTTTTGAACAGTCGCTGAAATTACGCGCTGTTCAAGGCCATTTTTTATCCTTCACCTCTTTATTTATACTCACTTAGATAATTTACATTCCGAATAATTAGAGTAAGGTACTGTGGTAATGTATTAATTTCAGGAGGCAGTGGATGTCTATCAAACTGGTTGCTATTGATTTAGATGGCACATTACTCAATCCCCAACATCAAATATCCCCAGCTGTTAAAGATGCCGTCATACAAGCCAGTCAAAAAGGGGTTTATGTCGTACTCGCATCAGGGCGCCCTTTTTCAGGGATTGCTCCTTACCTAAAAGAGTTAGGTCTCGATACTGCTAATAATTATTGTATTAGTAACAATGGCAGTGTTATCCACCAAGCAAGCGATGGCAGTCATTTAGTAGAAGTGCCGTTAGATTTTGATGATTTTCAGTATTTTGAAGAATTAGCTCGGAATGTGGGAATTCACATGCATGCCCTTGCAGATAACACGATGTTTACCGCTAATCGTCATATTAGCCACTACACCGTAATGGATGCTTATCTCACCAATACGCCGCTGGTATACTGCCCTGTCAATGAAATGGACAATTCTCTCGCATTCACAAAATTTATGATGATTGACCACCCTGAAACATTGGAAACGGGTATCAGTTATATTCCTGAAAATGTTTTCGACAACTATGCCTTAACCAGAACCAGCCCTTATTTTCTTGAAGTATCCAATAAGGCAGCCAATAAAGGTGCGGCACTTCAGATTATCTGTGAAAAATTAGGTCTGACTCCTGATAAAGTCATGAGCATTGGCGACCAAAATAATGATATCCAAATGCTGCAATATGCCAGTGTTTCTGTCGCGATGGGAAATGCGGTAGAGCCTATACGTAAGATGGCGAAATTTGTCACCCGTACAAATGAAGGAGATGGTGTCGCTATCGCCATTAATAAGTTTGTTAATGTGTAATTCGTCAGTCAACCAGAAAACAGCCCATGTACGTGAGCTGTTTTCACACACTATCTAACCTGTTTTTGTCTGGTTGCAAGAAAACAAATAATTGAACCGACAGTAACCATCAAGACGCCTTGCCAGAAGCCCAACGTTAATGCTGTGCTTAATAAAACGGAAGCGAATGCCGTTGAAATAACAGGGGTGAAATAGGATAGCGTGCCCAAAAAAGCAACATTGCCTTTAATGACCGCAAACGTCCACAAGGCATTCGCCCCTCCCGTCGCAATAGCCGCAATAAGTAATAACGTCAGGCTATTTGGCGTAATGTTAAATTCACTAGGCGCACTAAATAAATAGAGAATCCACAACCCTATTGCCGTCATAATAAAAAAGAGCACCATTCCATTGTGCCCACCAGAGATTCGTTTCGTTACATTGCTATAAAATGACCAAAAAATTGCGCCGATAAAGGCGAGAAAATAACAAAGTGGGTTACTTTGAATATTGGCTAAAATAGAGTCAGTAGAAAGTGGCTGATCGCCTGAAATAACCCAGACAAGCCCCATAAATGCAAGAATTAACCCTATAGCAAGTAATACGGTAAAACGCTGACGATTAAAAAATACGGCTAAAGCGATAGTAAAACTTGGCCATAAATAATTCACCATTCCAAGCTCAATCGCTTGCTGACGATTATTGGCCAAACCGAGTGCAAGTACAAAACAGATTTCATAACTGACGAACAGCAGTGTTCCCCATAACAAATAGCGTTTAGGGTATTGTTTTATCTTTGGAAGGCCCATTGCTAAAACTAAAACAATTGAACCAATGGTATACACTAATGCAGCACCGCCTACAGGACCGAAATTCTCACTAACACTACGGATCAGCCCAACCATAGTGCTCCACAATAGGATAGAAATCACCCCATACAGTGTCGCAGCGTATTGACCTAGTTTCATTATTTTCTCTGCCAGTTAATTTCAAAAACACACCTAATAAGCAATACTATTATTCTTTTAAAAAACCTTATAGCTCAATACATTGGAATGCAAGTACTTTTCTTTCAACATAAAAAAATTCCTAGGTATTAACCTAAGAATTTTATGATTAAATATTTTTTTGATTACCGGGAGCTTTCTTTTTCAACCCATTTCTCAACTTGCTCTTTTTCCCAAATCCCTTCTTCAAATTGTTTTTTCAATTCAGGGTGTTGGTTAATATCAAATGTGGGAACTTTTCCTGCCGCTAATTGTTGGTTGTAATCTTTGGCTAATTTGAATGCGATCCCCGATAATAAAAGTATTGCAATAAGGTTCGTCACAGCCATTAATCCCATAGACAAGTCAGCTAGCTTCCATATAAATGGCATTTCAGCCAAGGCGCCAAACATTACCATGCCAAGTGCCGCTAAACGGAAGATAAACAAGCCCGCCGTATGGTTATTTTCTAAAAAGATCATATTACTTTCAGCATAAGCATAATTTGCAATGATTGATGTAAAAGCAAAGAAAAATATCGCAATTGCAATAAATGTGCTTCCCCAGCTGCCTACAGCCGATGACAATGCTAATTGAGTCAATTCAATACCATTAATTTTATCAACTCCGCTATCTAATACCCCAGACGATAAAATAATAATCGCTGTCGCACTACAGATAACAATTGTATCCATAAAGACACCAAGCATTTGAACATACCCTTGGGAAGCAGGATGCGGCGGATAAGGCGATGCAGAAGCCGCTGCATTTGGTGCTGACCCCATCCCTGCTTCATTGGAGAACAAACCGCGCTGAATGCCTTGAGTCATCGCTTGAGCGACACCATAACCTACAGCTCCCCCCGCCGCTTCTTGCAGCCCAAATGCATTACGAATAATCATCATAAACACATCGGGTAAGCGCTCAATATGGTGGCCAACAACCCAAAAAGCTAACAATAAATAGGCAAGAGCCATAATAGGTACAACAAGTTCTGCCACTTTTGCTATTGATTTTAATCCGCCAAAAATAATGACACCACTAAGGATAACTAAGCCAATACCGACATAAAGTGGATTGAAGTCAAAAGCAACTGCGGTCGCTTGAGCAATTGAGTTAGCTTGAACGGCATTAAAAACCAACCCAAATGCGATAATAAGAAATATAGAAAACAGGATCCCCATCCAGCGTTGATTTAAACCTTTTTGCATATAATAAGAAGGCCCTCCTCGGTAATTTCCTTGGTCATCCTTCGTTTTATATAATTGAGCTAATGTACATTCAACGAATGACGTTGCCATTCCAAGTAATGCAACTACCCACATCCAAAATATTGCACCAGGCCCTCCTGCCGTTAATGCGATAGCGACCCCTGTTAAGTTTCCAGTGCCAACCCTTGCAGCGAGGCTGGTGCACAACGCTTGAAATGAAGAAATCCCTGCGCTATCAGATTGCTTGCTATTTTTCAGGATACCAAACATATGGCCAAAATGCCTGATTTGAATAAAACCTGAACGAATAGTAAAATATAGCCCAGCACCAAGTAATAAATAAATGAGCAGGGAGCCCCAAATAATATTCGTTAATGAGTTTATAAATTCTATCAAATTACTCTCCTTTTTTATTAAATCAACTAAGACAACTAGTTGGTAATTGAGCTTACCCCATATCAGCCAAACATTTAAATATAACCACTAAAAGTAAAACAACCATATATTTAATATAAAAACAGCCTATCCATGAAATTATATTTTTTTATCTTTGATGTAAATTCATTTCGCTTTTTGAAAATTTTTAAAATCGAAAAACACAAAACAAAGTGATTAAAACAGAAACAGTTAAATATATATTAACAATAATATCAATAAGTTAACCAATAAATAATTTTACTTTAAAATCTAAAATCAATCGTTTGATTTTTAGCTATTTTTTTAAACCATTAACTAATTAAGATAATGGTTAATCTTAATTCATTACATTTTAACCAAAATATGCTTAATACAATTTCACACCAAAATTAAATAAAACTATATTTAAAAATAAAAATTAATTTATTTAAATTATAAAGAATATATTTTTTTATATAATTACAGCACTTTACTGTCAAATAATGATAGTCTTAAAACGAATATTGCTTATGCATTCCGATAACAATACACTGAACGCAAATTCGCTTTATTGACAAGAGGTTAACATATGGAAATTACGATTACAGTATCTGATGATTCAATTGAACAGCTCCCTGCTAAAACTTATGATGCGTTTTGTGCAGAGTTAAAAGCTCGCGTTTTAGAAGTTTATCCTAGCAGCAACTTATTGATTACCCATGATAGCGGACCAACAACTTTCTCAACCAAAGGTTTCCATAACGATAATGAAGCTCACATCGTTTTACATGAACTCGTTGAAGATGTTTTGAAACATGGTCATTGGCTAAAAAATAACTAAGCACCACGATTAACCATTACTGGCTGTTGCTGTAAGGCTTCAGTCAGTTTTTTATCTCCTCCAAATCCCCCAATATTCATCTTTGCATTCCTAAAGCCTGATCCAGATCATAATTAACCTTCTATTTTAATGTACTTGAGTAAAATGCCTTTATTTTTTACCGTTATATGCTAGAGTATATAACGTAATTTTCATTTACATTGCTTTTGCTAATTATAGCGGCCAGTATTTATACTGGCTCTTTTTTATGAAATGATGCGAAAAGCACCTCAACCTCCCCCGTTTTAGTCCTAATCTGCTATAGTAATTCCGAGTGTTTATTTAGAGTAACTATTCATTGAGTGCAAACTGAGGTATGACTATGAAGCGTTTATTACTGGCTCTTTGCCTGTCACCCGCATTAGCTATGGCAGCCAATGCCCCGTTAAACATTAGTGAAACTGCCAAGGATTATTGTGAAATAACAGGTCAGGCGCTAAGTGAGGCATACAGCACTAATAAGAGTAGTGACGACTTAACCCGTGAAACAATTGCGAAATTGAAACGCGAAAACGTCGATTTGAAAAAACTAGAGACTGTTGAAACTGATCTTCGTCAAAACCTTACATCAGCGATTGATGCAATTCGCAGCAACAAATCTCAATTCAAAAATGAAGCCGAGTTTTCTAAATCATTAAATGATTCAATATCAGCGTGTAAGATCCAGACAGAATTGCTTTTAAATAAATCGTAACCAAAACAGTTCTCACCACAAACTAAAAAGAGCGCTACATAAAATCGCGCTCTTTTTCATTTAATCATTTTTTAACACATAGATTTTCTATTGAGAACTGCAACTCAGGTGTTTCACTGATAATTAGCTGGCTATGTTCAGAAAATTTACCATCTTGAACACTAACATTAGCTACAAAAGGCAATCTGTCATTTTGAGTGGAAGTGCTATATAACCCACAAACTCGGTAGCTTTCCCCCTCTTTGTATTCACTCTTTAAAACAATTCTGACATCATTAAATGTAATATTGCTTGGTTGGTTTAACTTCTTCTCAACCAATTGCTTAGCTTCACTTTCAACGTCTGAATCCCCAATTGTGGTAACAAAATGGTAAGCAAAAACCCCCAAAGCTAATAACACAACGATTAAAAGTTTTGTTTTGATACGCTTCAATCGACTACCCTTCATGTAAAATGTTAATACTCATCATTATAGAGGTTTAGTCACTGTAACAGTGAGCAAAATGAGCCTTTCAGCTGCCACAGATACACTACCCTACTCTTTTTTAGCATTCATTTATATTTTACTATGCACAAATAATATTTTTTATCTTTCTATTATTTATTTTTATTAATATTAGTTGTTTTTATATCATTTTGTTAATCATTGATAAAAAAAACATTTTAAGTTTTCATTTCTAGTTTTATACTTAGCGTATTCCCGTATTTTGACCGCCAATTATTTTATGAAAGAAAAAATCGTTAAAAATTTAGTTGAATTAACTTATGGCACAAATAATGATGTTAAAATTGCCGCCATCAATGCATTAGGTGATTATAAATGTTCTATTGAACAACAACATGCTATCGACCGGTTATTAAATCTGTGTGATGATTATAATAAAGATATTGCTGTCGCCTCAATAACCTCACTCAGCAAGCTCGCTAAATTTTTCACTGAAAACCAGTAAGTTAACTAATTTTCAATTATTTTAACAACCTATTTTCATTATGTAGAAATAATGAATGAATATTGCATAAAATATGGTTTATGTATTTAGATAAGTAAATCCAATTGAATTAATTAATTAATTAAGCTGCCAATATAATAATTAATAAATATTCCAAAGGAGATGAAATATGAACATACTTAAACCATTAATTATTTCAGCAAGTTTATTGGTGGCAAGTTTCTCAACTTTTGCTTATCACGGAGATGGTTACGGAAATGGCAATGGGTCTTGGCATCGTGGCGAATATCAAAACCAACAGCAATATAATAACCGTCCTTGTGATAACTACCGCCATAATAATTATAATGGACGTCATCGGGGTATGATGCAATATTCAACCTCAATTCAAACAACTCAACCTGAAGAAGCACTTAAAAAAATAGTGACTGATGTTCCTAAAGGTGAAAATGGCAAACAGTACATGGTTAAAGTTGCCGTGGTCGAAATCACACCCCCTACCCCCGTACAAGCTCAATAATTGAAAAAACAGGGTAGCTAAAGCTACCCTGTATATTACATACATCTAATAATTTTTATAGGCCAATAGGCTGATAACCTTGCCATTTTGGCATAAAATGCTCCCCGTTTTGTTTCTCAACAAGGTGAATATAAAAATCCCCCACTTGTTGTAGCAATAAACAGTCATCTACATCTTTTAAATTATCTTTATGCTGTTGTTCACTGTTAACTAATAACTTTTTAATGGCCTTTTGCTTTGCTTCATCGGCTGTTTTCGCAACAAAAAGATCAAATTCGTGTAATTCTGCTAAGCTGTTTGGGGTATACCCACCGACATTAACAAAATACAATTTATGGCTAGTTTTTGAGGGTTCTCGGCTTAGAGTCACATCAAAACCATCAACCCATGTAATAATTGCATAACCATCAATATGAATCTTATCTTTATCACCAAACCAAGCTTCTCTCAATGTTGGCCAGGCATCCTTCGGTTTTTCTGCAACAACAAACTGGATATCGTGAACCTCTATATTTGATTTGCCTGCATTCCCACCAATGTAAAACATAAATAATTTCATTCTAACTCCAATTTATTACCATGGTTATATACTTAATTATACAACCATTATAATTCAATTCATAATCTTCCATTTTGTAGGAAAATAACAACTTAAATTTTTACTTATCCTTTTCATTATATTCGTTTTGTTCACATTACGTCCTCTACTCGGCATCACTGTCAGTAGCATAAAAAATGAATAAAAAATCATTTTTATTATATAATTATTTACTTTGAAATTATTTTGAGTAATCTAATAAGCTCAAGAATAATAATTTCAGGGAATAATTATGGATCGTCGTTCATTTCTAAAATCCACATCATTAGTAGCTGGTGGATTAGCGCTAAATACACTTATAAATCAAGCTTCTGCTAATACAGCATCGATACAGCTACCAGATGCTAAGCATCCGCTATTACTCAATTTTAATGAGAACTCATTAGGGATGTCCCCAAAAGCGAAAGACGCCATTATCGCTGCTTTACCAAATTCGTTTCGCTACCCTGACGATGCACGGGCTGAATTAATCACCAACATTGGTTCGCTTTATAATTTATCTGATAAGCATATTAGTATCGGTAATGGTTCATCAGAAACCATCCAAGCTGCCGTTGCCATGTTGGTAAATAAAGCTAAAAACCAAGGGATCAAAATCCAACTGGTTACCCCTGATCCTACGTTCAATTATGCCGAGTTATACTCGCTTCCACTTGGCGTACAAATTACAAAAGTTCCTCTAAAAGAGGATTTGTCTTTTGACTTAGAAAAAATGGAGCAAGCCGCAAATAATTTTGATGGTTTATCCATGATTTATATCTGTAACCCAAATAACCCAACTGCCATGATCACTCCTCATAGCCAGTTAGATGGCTGGATGAGTAAAGCTCCCGATAACCAGTTTTTTATTGTTGATGAAGCGTATGCTGAATTCGTTGAAGACCCTGACTTTGTCAGTGCAATAGAGTTAGTTAAAAAAGGTCAGCAAAACCTTGTCGTGACACGAACGTTTTCAAAAATATTTGCGCTAGCAGGGTTACGTGTTGGCTACGGCGTAGCAGCACCAGAGGTTATTGCCGCAGTCGATGAGTTTTTATCTATAGATAATACAAATACTGCCGGTGCAGTCGCTGCCATTGCCTCACTAAAAGATAAGCCATTTATTGCACATAGTCTTAAATCCAATAATTTATCGCGTAAAATTGTCGAAACAGCACTGAATGAATTGGGGTTAGAATATGCGCCTTCCCAAGCAAACTTTATTTTTCATAAAGTAAAAGGTGATGTAAAAACCTATAAGCAGCGCATGGCAGATGCTAACGTGATGGTTGGGCGAGAGTTCCCTCCTGCTGTAGGTTGGAACCGTTTAACACTAGGAACCCCTGAGGAAATGGAACAATTCGTCACGGTTTTAAAAGAATTTCATAAAAAAGACTGGGCATAATATCCCCAATCCCGTGCTATAAAGTAAAAGGAACAGGCGCTAACCTGTTCTTTTTATTTTTAAAATGGTCCTTTAAAAATAAAAAATGCACCTGCAAATATGAGTATAAACCCAATAATATGGTTGATTGTGATACTCTCTCCCAAGTATAAAACTGAGAAAAGTACAAACACACACAGAGTAATCACCTCCTGCATAGTTTTCAATTCGGCTGCACTGTAAAACTGATGCCCAATACGATTTGCAGGGACCGCAAAACAGTATTCAACAAAGGCAATTAACCAGCTAAAGAACACCACTATGTATAAAGGTTTCGTGGTAAATTTTAAGTGACCATACCAAGCAAACATCATAAAAACATTTGAAACGATAAGTAAAAATACAGGATATAATTTTGCTAACATTTTTTTCATAGTAAGAAGGTAATTTGCATTATTATGAAATTAAACAATCACAATTTCAATGCGGTATATTAAGCCTATTATTCATTCTAAAAGCCATTTTAATTTAGCTAAATGGAGAACTACATGTTTATTCAATATCGCCTAATGACGCTTACAGATAGTCCTAAAGTCGCTCATTTATTGCAAGCTAATGCGCCATCTAACCATGGTGAACTTCTCGGTGAATTTCCACTTCCTAAGGTAGAAGCTATGCTTAAAGGAAGTTCAGGAACCATTATCGCCTTCACACCTCAAGACGTGATCGGTGTTGTTTTCAGTTTTAATCCGTTATCTTCCTCACTCCCTCCTATTGCTCTTTTTATCCTTGAACACTTTCCAGACCTTATCAAAGATAATTGGCTTTATGGGCCCGTTTGTATTGATAACGCTTACAGAGGCAAAGATATTCTTAAGAATTTATATGCCAAAATCTGCGCCTTGAATACAGGTAAGCCTATTGCCTTTATTAATACTCAAAATCAACGGTCATTAGCTGCCCACCAAAAATTAGGTATGCATGTTGCCACAAATTTTATTTTTGATAATACCGAGTACCATCTTATGATAGGAAATTAATTCAGTACTACTTAGTACATTTTTATTTCATTTTGTTCATATTTTGATAAACTAAATAAATTACTGTATTAAGGAGTACATTTTATGACAGACTTTCTTTCTGTAAACCAAAAAGCATGGGATAAACAAGCTGAATCACAGCAAGCATGGTCCACACCCGTTGATTCAAAAACTATCTTTGAAGCTAAACAGGGTAATTGGCAAGTTCACCTTACTCCCTCCCCTGTATCAAAAGATTGGTTAGGTGACATTAAAGGGAAGAAAATTCTTTGCCTCGCATCTGGCGGTGGCCAGCAAGGCCCTGTATTAGCTGCTGCGGGTGCACAAGTTACTGTTTTCGATTTTTCAATAAAGCAGCTTGAGCAAGACAAAATGGTCGCAGAGCGAGACCACTTAACATTAGAGACCGTACAAGGTGATATGCGCTCACTATCCATGTTTGCTGATGAAGAGTTTGATATTATTTTCCACCCTATATCAAACCTGTATATTCCGAACGTAGCGCCAGTTTGGCAGGAATGCCACCGTGTATTAAAAATGGGTGGAAAATTATTATCTAGTTTTTTCAACCCCATCGTTTTTATAGGTGATCGGGATAAAAAGTACTATGAGCAAGGTATCATCAAACCCAGTTACGCTATGCCTTTTTCTGAATTAAGCACTTTATCTGAAGAACAAATCGCACTCAAGAATGAAAAACAAGAAGCTTTTGTATTTGGTCATTCTTTAACTGATTTAATTGGTGGGCAGATTAAAGCAGGGTTTCATATTGCAGGCTTTGAGGAAGATTGGCAGCCTCATCCACGTTTTGTTGTTGACCATTATTTGCCAACATTCCTATCAACGATGGCAGTTAAAATTCGCTAAATATCTTACATTCGTTGGCCGGATAGCTAACGAATGTAAATTTATTAGAATAGATTACTCATCTCGGTGGCAATAACGATCCCAGACAGCTTCAAATTGTTCGGGGGGAATAATATCATCTGTTTTTTCAACAAATGGAATTGAAATCATCACTTTGCCCGTTCTATTTTTATGTAACCTAACAATAAATCGCTTATAACCATGCGGTAATTCATTTTCAAAACCGAAAACTTCACCACAATAGTACCCTGTTTCCTCACCTTCATCACTTTTTGTTAATACATAATATTTCACATTTTTATACGTAGCAGCAGACGGATACGCTAAAAAATCTTCAACAGAACTTCTCACTCTACTTTCAGTATCCAACTCTGGATCCAGAGTCACTTCCGTCATGATACCGGCAATATATGCACATCCAGCAACGAGTAACAGAACTAAAGACCTTAATAACATTTTATTTATATGACCAAGAGAAAACATTAAATACTATTATAGTTTATGCCTATAATTTTGCGACCTCAAAGAGCAAGCAAGTTGTTTATTTTTATCGCACTCTCATTTATTAAATGCTATTTCACACTAAAAACCAAACTTGATATCAGTTTTTACGACCTACTGAGTAAGTTGCCAAACATAAACTAAAATTGCGGCTGTAATTACCCAAACGACTGTCGCCAAACTTAAGCTCCCCCAAGCTGTCATTTTTGTTGCGAATAAATATACCGTGAGCAAATACATAGCATATGGAATCAGTGACCATAACCCAAATAATGCAGTTTTTCTTAATGCTTCTGTCCCTTGTTCTTGCACCACAATCACGTGTGCAATAAGTGCAAATGTTGGAAATAATGGCACTAAACCAGCTATATAATAAACTTTACTTCGCGAAAACAAGGCAATAATAAGCACAGCAACAGCACCAATGAGACATTTCAAAAATAACGAAATCATCCTAACCAATCCCTTTTTATTTCTGCTAATTATTATCAACTAATATTTAAACGTTAACAGTATCACTATAAACAATAACAGCGTTTATAAACTATTTTCATTTTGTTAACCAAACCGAAAATTAAGCAATTTCATCTAGTTTTCATTCGTTTTTATGAACTAAGTCATATTACTGACCATAAAGTATCCATCATAGATGCCGATACATTCAACTAGTCCCTACGCCTGATGCTTTCGCGTGACTATATATAACATTTTAGCCTATTGGACAGCTTTGATTTGCTCCTGGTTAACAACGTTATGTCTGAAAGTCGTTATTTGTATGTATTCAAAGCATACTGCTCGATGGTATGAAAGGAAATAATCAATGATGTCTGATACTTCAAAAAAAACTAAATTCAGTTCGGCTAAATTCACCTTCACTGGCCTCAAAACGACAACGTTAGTCTGGTTTATTTCAGGACTGCTGATTGTTCTTCTACTGTCAACTTGCTGGTTTTTCTTTAGCTCGTTAAAACAGTATCAAACAACGCTCAATAACCTGGATATAATTTATAACGAACAAACTGAATTAAACAATACGTGGCAGTCACTCCTCCAAGCTCGTAATACCTTAAATCGAGCGAGTTCACGCCACTTATTGATTATCAATAAAATGAAAACATCGAATACTGATATCGATAGTCTTATCCAGTTTTATCATCAAAAAATGACACAAACTAGCGCGTATTGGAAACGTTTTTCTGACAGTTCCATGTATCAAAACAATGCCGCTTTCACCGATTTAGAAAAATCTTACAACACATTATATGCAGCACTGAATGAGCTTTCTGTATTCTTAGTCGAAGGCAAAACTTATGACTTTTTAAATCAACCCACCCAATCGTTTCAAGATGCATTTGAAAAGAATTACATAAATTATCACCAACAGCTTAATACCAGTTATCATGACATCGCAGTTGCAAGCGAAAAACTTTATAACCAAAGCATTATTGGTCTTATTGTAATTATGGTAATAATCACCATTATCACGCTATTTATACGCTTTATTTTGCAATTTTTCTTTATCCGCCCGCTTAACCAAGTCATTGATGGTATTGAGAAAGTGAGTCAAGGCATTCTTTACCACAGCTTTGATAATAAAGGTCTTTCTGAAATAAAATTGCTTAAACATCATGTCTCTAATATGCAATCCAAGCTCATAGATATTGTTAAAAATATCTATGACAATACACATCATATTAAAGTTGAGTTAGGCGATATTACTCAAATGAATCATGACCTATCCATTCGAGCAGATCAGCAAGCTGCTGCAATTGTTGAAACAGCTGCCAGTGTAGAAGAACTAGACTCTTCATTTAAACTCAATACCGCACATACGAACCAATCCTGCCAGCTCATGTCAGCAACCAGTATCACTATTGATAAGAGCAATGAACTCATTTCTGATGTCGTAGAAAACATGGATGATATCGTTGATTTTTCAAAGGAAATCAGCAAAATCACCTCTACTATTGATAACATTGCTTTCCAAACCAACTTGTTGGCACTAAATGCAGCGGTTGAAGCTGCGCGGGTCGGTGAACATGGGAAGGGATTTGCCGTAGTAGCGAATGAAGTTCGTGAGTTATCAATTAGTTGTACACAGGCTTCAAAAGAAATCAAATTACTCATCAATAACTCAAATGATAAAATCAATCACTGTTTCCAATTAGCTGCGGATGCAAACGATAATATTGTTTCGATTGCCCAAGACACATCCAACATTAACGAAATGATCCAAAGTGTTGCCCTCGCATCTAATGAGCAAACTCACGGTGTGAGCCAAATTCATCTTGCTATCAATGAACTCGATAATACAACGCAGGCAAATGCTTCAATGACTCGTGAACTGCAATCTTCATTAAAAGCTTTAGAGTCACAATCTGATTTATTGGAAGAGATCATCGCTGTATTTCATATTGAAGCCAAAGAGACAAAAGAAACTGAGATGACCATGCAAACAAAAGAGCAAAAACTGAACTAAATAACGTTATTCAACTTAAGGGCGCTATTTTATTGCGCCCTTATTATATTTCCTCTCATAATCCCCCTTCTTTGCTCGTGTTTGTTTGTTATTTAATATTACTCACACATTATCTGATATAACATATTACGATTACTTTGAATGACTATGAGTACACTATGACAATTAAAATTACCGTTCTCGTTGATAACAATACCCTAATTGATAGTTATTTTTGTGGTGAGCCAGGTGTTTGCTACTATATTGAAGCCGATAACAGAAAAATATTATTCGATACCGGCTACTCCGATATTTTCATTAATAACGCCCAAATACTCAGTATTGACCTAGCTGATATAACAGACTTAATTCTTTCCCATGGACACAATGACCACACGTGGGGATTGGGTCATCTCATTCAACATTTTGATCGTCGTAATGTTGAAACAAAACACCCTAAGCAGCTTGTTTATCACCCAGATGCACTCAAACCCAAAAAGTTTCAATCAAAAGTTATTGGGACTAACACACCCAAAAATATACTTGAGGCATACTTCACGTGTATTGAATCAATCAAACCATATCATTTATCCAAAAACGTTATATTTTTAGGGCAAATTCCGCGTAATAACCACTTTGAAGGAAAAGAACCTATTGGCAGCACAATAAATGAAAACCTACAGAGTATTGATGATTATGTACTTGATGATACAGCTATCGCTATAACAACCACTGAAGGTCTAATCATCATAACAGGCTGCTCTCATTCAGGGATTTGCAACATTGTTGAATACGCAAAATATATAACCGGAATAGATAAAATTGTTACTGTTATCGGTGGATTTCACCTGCAGCAGGCCTCTGATGAAGTTTTAGAGCACACAGCTAACTATTTTAATCAACAAGATTTATTACAGCTCCACCCTTGTCACTGCACTGATCTTGCTGCCAAAATCCATTTATCCAAGTATGCCCCTGTAAAAGAAGTTGGCACAGGCTTGCAATTAACATATCCCAGCTAATAAGCAAAATGCCCAGCATCATCTGGGCATTTACGACACATTATCTGATAAAATAATGAAATCAGCTTTTCACGAAAAAACTTAATTCCGCTTTTCCATGGTAGTTTCCAGGTTTTACTTCTGGAGTCCGGCAAAGTGCCCATTTAATATTTAATATCATTGGTTTATTGGGTTCAATTCTAATACCAAGATCTTTTTCGCGACCATCAAAATGGATAAGTTCATCCCGACCTACATCACTACATTTTAAAGACGAAGAGGTACCCTCTGGGAATATTCGCCCTAATACCCATGGGAGTGTATCCGTTTTTATTGCGTTATCCGTAGGCTGTAAGAGGAGTTTCGTTGGCTCATTTGCATCATAAGTTGTCTCTTTTGCTAAAGCCACCATATTCAATGTATCGAGCCTACTTCCATTACATCTTACGGTTAGTGAGGAATTCTGTATATTCTCCATTTCGTTGGCAAATTGATGTTCAATTTTTGTATTCGTAACGCTACTTACTTCACAATAGCGCAATACAGTCAGCTTCGCGGAGATATTCAATCGTAACGCTGCTCTTGAAGCGGCAGCACTTCCACCAGTCATAATATATAATGGCGCTGTTGTATTTGCATATGAAAAGTCACCAGGTGAAATATCTTTATCGACATATATTGTATATTTGTTTGGCGACGAAATATTTATTGTTTTAACGCCCCCAGCGGGAACATCTAAATAACTCTTTGTAGGAATATAACAACTATTACTAACCTGAGACGCACTCACGGTTAAGCCTTCAGGTGGTGTCGCGAAGAATGTTCCTGCATAATAAGGTAAAAAACGGTTATTCTTTTCAGTCAAAATCTCAAAATTAATTGCAGGTAATATGAATGCTTTTCCACCGATACCTGAATTATTGGTTAAAGGGATAGCTCTAAATGTAAATGTTCCTGGTCGCACCTCAAACCCTGTAGAAGTGCAATTTGTTTGTGAATTACTAATTCCAATAAATGGATTTGTCTCTGTCCAGTAAGATAAATTTTTAGCTGAATAAATCGGTTCAACTCTAAATGAATTGTCCCCCGTCAACGCTCCAGTAACTTCATGTTCCTCTCGTGTATCCAATGTCATATCAAGGATGCCATTTAAATATAAATTCGCAGTACCAACGACACCAGCAAATACAATGTTTGGGCTAAATAGTGCGATAATAGCCGATTGGGAAATAAATTTAATTATCTTAGTCATTATTATGCCCCTGCTCAGTAACACACTTGATTGCCAATGTTCTTATTGGGTTATCCACACTCAACTCAATCTCTTTCAACCCACTAAATGAGGCTAAACAGCTTTGCTTATTATTTTTGCCCCATTGAATACGCAATTCACCTGAATCAGCTAAACCACTCATATATAGCATTCCATCATCCCCCACTAAGCCTGTATTTTCAGTTTCTAAAGCGTCATGGGATATTACGGATGCAACGGCGCCAAATGGCACAACATTATTATCAGAAAGTAAACTAATAAGCGCTTGGTACCCAACTTTTGTATTAAATTTTGCCTTAATGACAGCGCCTGCTGTTGGATATAGATTTAATGTTGTTTGCTGTAAAGTCACATCGTCTGGTAGTGTATTTACATTCAATCCCACGGTGTTTTTCGCATAATCAGCTAAATATGGGTAAATGGCCTTTCCTTGCTGATTGATATAGGCATTACTCGTGGATAAGGCCGTTCCTTCAGCCCCATCAGCTTCAATAATAGCAATGCTATTACTCATAGTGCGCCCCAAAATAAAGCCATCAGAATAAGCAACGACTCCACCATTGTAACTGGTATTAACAGAATAATAGTCTTTTGAGTAATTATAACCTGCAGAGGCTGTGCCTTTATTTCCAGCGTAATTAGCGTAAACAGACCCATTTGGGTTTTGCCCTTGATTTCCCCATCCTTGAGAAAGGCCATAGGTTAATTTATTTTCTAATAAACTACCGCTTATACCCGCTTGATGATTTGTTTTTCCTGTATTGTCATGACTAACTGAGTAAGTACTACTCATATTTTTTAGTCTAGGGTCATTAGATAAAACACTCAATGGTACACTTACGTTAAAACTAATTTGCCTATTTTCAGGCCATTTGTCTTTATTCTTCACCCGGTCAATACTGTAATTAATACTATAAGACATATCCTTGAATGTATTATTATATCCTGTAGACAACTGAACCATATTTTGAGCATTATCCCAATATTCATATTTGCTTGCCGAAATATAAACATTTCCGTAGCTACTTAACGGTTGAGAGAGTGAGATAAAATATTGGTTTTTCTCTCGGGATGCTAACCAAGGTGCAACATCCTCTTTTAGACGATAATTTAAATTATTAAAATCACTAAACGAATAATAATGTTTCGATGAATAACGTGTTGTAGATGCATCAATAGATGTACTGGTAGAATTTATATTCTTAGAATAACGCAGACGGTAGGCTTGAGCCCCCTTTGACTCTTCACTATCTATTTTTGCCTGAGCATATGTAATATCACTTGAAATAGCACCTATATTTCCTAACGATATTCCTAGGCCAGAAGAACCTGACCAATAATCATCTGCGATTAATGACCCACCATACAGCGTTATATTCCTAGGTAAACCATAACTTCCCGTGGCTAAAATGAAATCAGCTTCTTTTGAGCCGACCGTTATACCACCATCATATCGTCCCGCTGTTAATTCATATTTCCAGCCGCCCGGTCGCTGCATAACAGGTAATGAGGCGAAAGCAACAATAAATGTTCTTTCTGAACCATCTTCCTCTTTTATCGTTACATCGAGAGCACCTGAATTACTTCCTGTAGTTAGATCTTTGATACTAAAAGGCCCTGGAGCAACATATGTCTGATAAATGACATAACCATTCTGCCTAATAGTGACTTGCGCATTCGATTGTGCAATGCCATTCACATCTGGAGCAAAGCCCCTTGTGCTATCTGGTAACATTTGCTCATTTGAACTCAGTTTAATCCCTTTAAAGGGAACTGAATTAAAAATTTCGCCATCTGTTGTGCTTTCACCAACTAGCAAATCTGAACGAAGCGCATATAAGTTTCGAGAGACATATGTGTTTGAAAAATTATTTTCGTTGCGCGTAATGCTGTTTCCCGCACTATCCTGTCTATTATAAGTATGGGTCATAGTAGAACGTAAACGCCATGCGCCTGCATTTGCCCCCATACGTAAGCTTGCAAATAAATTGTCACTTTTTTGTTTTTGGCTAGATGTCGACTTATTTACCGCATGGTTCGCACTAAACATATAATTTGTTAAAAATGCTGGAACACCATTATCTAATAATGATGGGTCAATATAACCATTCGCCGTTTGTTCCATTGCAATTTGAGGAATACTAATATTAACGCTAACATTCGCTAAATCCGTTTTAACGCTGGAGTCCACAATATAATGTGGTAAATCGGTGATAACATATTCTTCGGGTAGCGCTCGAAGATCAGCAATGCTGTCTACTTTCACGCCAATTAAGGCTAAAAATTTAGGTGTAAACTCAGGAACAACTGCATTCTTCTCGTTCGCAACAAATTTGAGAGTGTACTCACCTTTTAACGCTTGGTTGACATAAACCAGCATTGTATAAGTTCCTGTTGGAACACTACTTTCCTGTGAAAAATGGCTTAAATCAACTTCATTTGGGTCAATACCTAGTTGTTCATCAAGTAAACTGGGATCGAAGTAAACATCACTACGACTAGAAAATGGCAGCAATATAAACGAACATAATAAATATGTTTTTAATAAGGTTACTTCTCATGTTATTTCACCATCATTTCTATTGATGACGTTCCTTTAATTGCTGTGCTTAGCATTTATTTTAGTTAAGTTCTGCTGTGAATTTTTCTGTCGGAAATAAATTTTCATCAAGAATATCCCAAACTACATTGCCCATTACATCCTTGGGGATCTCGTATTTTTGCTCACTAAATGGGGCAACCGAAACATAAAGTTGCTCATCTTTTAAACGGTACCCTCCCACAGATAATGAATTAAATGTGGCATATATTCCCATATTATTCTTAACGATGAGTTGATCACCTTCTCTTCGAAAATTTAATTGCTTTGCAACTTCGGTCAGTTTTATATCTTTTAATGAGTTTGGCCGGTAATACACTTTGAATAATAACGCTCTCATGACAGTAAATTGCAAAGTTTCCTGAGATGGAGCTGTTGATGGAATGGCTTTCAACTGAACAAGAAAGACACTTTCTCTATCATCTGGTAATACATCCCGTTTGCCTGTAAAAAAAATTCGCCAGCTGTGGTACTCTTCTGGAGAAATTTTATACAAAGGTGGTGTAACAGTAAAAGGTGGATTGACATTTTTTTCTATAATATTTAAACCCGTTTTTTCGTCTAGCCATTTCATATTTGCTTGCATCAGGTAAGGCTGATTATCTGTATTTCGTAAACTTACAGAAATACTTTTAGCCCCTGAAACATAAGTTAAACGTTGCAAAGAAAATTTAAGGCCGTTTTCTGCTGCGAGTGAATAGGAATATTGTGAACAAAACACCAATAAAAATATAAATCGAATAAAAAACATTGTTTTTTTATACATTAGTCTACCTTACCCATATTACTTTGAAGCTAGCATATATACTGATGTTAGCCCACCATAGTCATTTAGCATTTGCCACTGACCTTGTGTAATATTCCCAGAGAATCCCTCAATAGGTAACAGACTAAATGGCGCAATAAGAACACTATGCTTATAAGGCTTATTATTCACGTGGATATTCACGAGTGTCATATAATAAGGGGTTGGATTAATAAACTGCCATTGCCCTTCTTTGTACACAATATTTACCTGTTTAAATATGCTATCATCAGGCACTTCGAGACCATTTGGACGATAAATCAATTTAATTATTATATTTGTAACAAAAACTAATTTCGCATTATTTTCTGAGTTTTCAGCTACATTCGTTGCAGGAATTGCTCTTGTACTCAAATAAAAAATGGATTCCTCATTAGCAGGTAATCCACTTTTATTTTTTAAAAAAATACGTAATGTAAATTTACTTTTAGCATCTATTCTGAACAACGGAGGAGTGACTACGAAATGCTGATTTCGCCCACCATCAACATGTGTTGTTACCCCGGCTTGAATTAAATATGGCGAACTTTCATCGTTCGATACTGTGACTGATTGGTTATTTGCATCATCTTTAAAGATAACTCGGGTTTGCTCCAAACGGATACCATCTGCAAATACAGCATTTGGAATTAACCAAAAACAAAATATGGCCAATGTAAGTAACGCTGTATGCTTCATGCCTACCTCATTTAATCAACAACAAATGAAAATGTAATAGTCGATTGAAAATCACCGACCTGTGGTGCACATTCATTACCCTGTTTACACCTTACATAAGTATAAAGCGTTTTATCAAGCTGATTTTCGCTGATGTTACTCCAGACATTGCTTTCTCTTTCATAAAAGTCTGTAGTCGAGGTTGAATTCATGATGTTACTTTTATCAGAAAAGCTGATCCCAAAACCTTTATTTGGGTCATCAATAAACGTAATTCCATCCAAATAATTTTTAGGTGATATTTTAACATGTGCGCCAATAAAATTGCTTGTTGTACAATCAGTTAATATAATTTTAGTTTGAATAGGCTGGACTTTATTTCCACGTATATCTGCGACAGTCACATTACCAAAATCCACCTCATTGAGGGATGTACCAACAATCGAAATTTTACACATTTGTGCGATAATCTTGATATTAAAATCAAAGTTCGCTGTATTACTAGCAAAAGCAAGCTGAGGGGCTGCGAGTAACAAACATAATGTAAATAGAGGTGATAAATTTCTCATAACGTTTGCTTCTTATGGTTGAATGAATGAAAAAACAACACTCGCACTTAATTTTCCTGATTTTATCGGGGCTCCATCTAGTTTCACTACTTGAACTTTAAAATGTTTTTCATTTTCACCATTTTGGACCGGAAATCCCACTTCAGCACCTTGGTTTGAAAAGTTCATAAAGGAGCAATCTGCACTTCCTTCATTACATTGCTGCAAAACAAAAGCCGCATTCGTCACATTATTTTTGGGAGATAACTTTCCGTCTATAATATTCGAGTTTCCATCAGGTTTTATTGCAACCTGCAAATCAGGAATGATTTCTTCAGAGTAGTCTTGGCAAATATATTGAATACTAAATGGCTCTAGAGGGGACTGAGTATCTTTTACATTACCTATTTCTGCCGAAACTAAAGGTTTGGTAAATTCCACTGTTTTACTAGAAAAAGCAAAAGAGCAAGTTCCTTTTGAAACCTTGCCCTTCACAATCAAATCAGTCTGCTGGTCTTGTTCTGTTACTGCATATGCCATAACGCTTATATTACCAAGCAATAAAAGTAAAATTAGCCAATTAGTTTTATTATTAAATCTGTGTTTTAAATTCATTTGTTCCACCTAAATCCGTGAGTACACGCCAAGTTACTGTTCCCTTTATCATCGATGATGAAATTGGATAACTCACTGATTCAAATGGGGCGACCATCGTATTTCCTTTTTCCATACTCATATCAACACGCTGATTATTTAGCTTAATTTGAGCTAAATTAATATAGTATGGGGAATCATTAGTAACCTTAAGAGTTTGCCCATCAATTTTAAATTTAAGTAATTCTTGTGCTTGTGCTGATGTCATTGATAGATTTTGTGGACGATAAAATAACTTGATCACGTGATCATAACCAATATTCAACGCATCACCATCGACTTGTGCATTTTGCCCTGCAATCATTGTGGCATGAAAATAGAACAATGTTTCTCTGTCTGTTGGCAGTGAATTATTTTTGCTGATAATCCTAACATCCTGTTTCATTCCTGGCGTAATTTTGAATACAGGTGGCGTTACCTCAAATATTTTAGTTGGCTTGTTGTCTTTATCCGTGATGAATGAACGGCTTAAATATGTCACTTGAGGATCCGTGTTTTTAACAGCGATAGAAACACTTTTCTCATTTTGTGGATAAACAATGCGTGTTGCATCTAAACTGACACCTTTGGCCCAGGCTAAGGTAGGTACCATAAACGCAAATAAACTTGATACAATAACTGCTCTTGCTGTTTGTATTCTCATTGTTATTTCCAATTTTCACACGTTCAAATTGTTATGTCAGAATTTATGCTTTATGCGTAAGTTTAATAAAACATAAATTTCCACATTATTTTGTCTATATTACTACACATTTTAGGTGTTGACAGTATCTCGCTTATTGTTTTACTAATACTGACAACACCTGTAATCCTTAGTTATAAGAAACTGTAAATGTGACAGGTACTTTTAAACTATCACCTACAGACGCTTTATTAACCATAATTAGTGACGCTTTCATTGGAATAAGTGCAAAACCTTGTTCTGCTAATGTATCTGCAATTGTCACTTCGGCATCTTTATTTGGCTTAACATCAATAAGGGTATTTTTTGTATCTACTGCCTGTAATTTAACTGCTAGAGACTTAGATGAAGCGTTTGCAAATAAATTAGGATTAAATGCAGAAGCGGAGCCAGAAGCATGCACATGGACAGCTGTATCACCAATCTCGTTTTCTGATGAACATTCTGTCAGTGTCAGATTAAAATCTTTAGTTTCACCTAATGCATTACCTGCCTCTGTATTGGCGAGGTCTTGCGTTGTGAATACGCCCCAATTAACCATAGCGCCTTCTGTTGTTGATGAAACAGTACAACTTGCTGTACGCACCATAGCTTCAAATGTTACGGTTGCACCTTGGCTTGCTGAAAACGCAGTTGGGCTTAATAAGATGCTAGAAATAATGAATGCAGGTGTTAATTTTTTGAACATTGACATATGTGTATCCCCATTTAATTTATAATTTTAAAAATAGAATTTATATTCGTTAAGAAAATTCCTAGCAACTTAATAGTCTAATTTAATTTCAAATCAAAGTATTAATCACCAGATTTCGATGAAATAAAGATACAATGCAATAGCCCGCAAATACACTTCAAATGTGTATCAAATTAAGCGTAAAATGTTAATTTATTACACACTACAAATCGAACTTAAGTTATATTTCATTTATAAATCAATTAAATAACCCTTAAGGAGTAGAAACATTTAGTAATAGATAGGCAAAAAAATAATGCTTTTTTTGTTTTGTCTGGACTGAGAGGGATTTATAATTTATTTGAAAATCAATAAGATAGATTAATGCAGTTAATTTTACCTTTTTGTCGTTAATTAACTACATTCATAAGACGGGGAATCAATGTTTGAATAATTTAGGTTCTCGAACCTAAATTATGGTCAGAGTTAGCACCTTGGATCATTCTCGTTAACTCTTCGCAACGCACAATTTTGCCATCTGAGAGACTAAAGCAAGCAAATACTTCATACTCGCTACAAGAACCATCTTTTTTAATTGCCTTTGCATAGTGTTGTGTGTGAACACGGTAGCCTTCTTGTGCAATAGACTTTATTGTTATATTAATTGACTCTGTGGCTTCCTTTAGTACTTGCATATGCTTAACAAATCCATCAAAGTCAATTTTTTTACCATCTACAATCTGAACATAACTTCTAGAAAAAAACTGCTCTATCACCGACAGATTGCCAATTTGAGCCCCTAACACTGAATCCAACGCCAGCTTAACCAATTGCATGCTATTCATTCTGTCCTCTTTTCTTAACAATAGTTTCTTTATTCTTTATATGTTGCAAATCGTTTATTTCAAGGGGTTTTATGTTTTAATGCGGAGTAGGCCTTGCTTTTAAATTGCTTATTTTCAACTTAAAAACCTTAAAAACACATAAAGTACATATAACCCACAAATAATACCCATATAATTCATATCGGTATATTCAGGTTTTTTTTAAAACCTAGCCAAAAACCTAACTTTTAATACTTATTAACTTTCTATTTTTAAGCTATTTGAGTCTTTTCTTTATTTAGATCACAAAATTCATATAAAACATGATAATTACCAAAAATTTCACGTTTTTCCAAAACAATGCATCTTGCTAATTTTTATCATTTTATCCATAATATTAAACAATGATAACTACTGTTTTTGTAATTTCATGCCATTCAGTTTTTTCAAGTAATCTTGGATAAGTCCTGAAAATGACATCTATAATTTATTGGAGGGCTATCTTACACAGATCTCTGCCCCCATTAACATTGGTAATTTTTAATACAATGAACTGTTTTTATTGTTAAATATTGCCATAATATATATAAAGGAGGGTTTGTGCTGGAAAATCATTTAAACATATTTATCCGGGCAGCATTCATTGAAAATATGGCGCTGAGTTTCTTCCTTGGGATGTGTACATTCCTTGCCGTGTCTAAAGAAGTGAAAACATCCTTTAAGCTAGGATTAACTGTAGTCGCTTTGCTCACTATCGCGACACCAATCAATAACTTGATCTATAACTATGCTCTAAGAGATGGGGCTATAGCTGAAGGTATTGACCTTTCTTTCTTATCTTTTGTAACGTTTATTGCTGTTTTAGCCGCGTTAGTACAAATTTTAGAAATGTTTCTTGATAAATTTATTCCTTCACTTTATCACTCATTGGGTGTTTTCCTACCGTTATTAACGATCCACTGTGCTATTTTCGGCGCAACAATCTTTATGGTGGAAAGAAATTACACATTTACAGAATCTGTTGTTTATGGTGCAGGTTGTGGGATTGGCTGGATGCTTGCAATTATTGCACTCGCTGGTCTTCGTGAAAAAATGAAATATTCCGATATTCCAAAAGGCTTAAGAGGATTAGGAATAACCTTTATTACTGTAGGTTTAATGTCTTTAGGCTTTATGTCATTTTCAGGCATTTCACTTTGATTTTAATGTGCTAACTTCGCTTTAAAAAATTGTAATTATTTTCTCTTTAATGTTAAAAAGTAATAAGGATTTTGCTTTTTTAACATTATAAACACCCTGAAAACACGCTCAATACAACTAACTATACACTTGGTTCTTCTCGAGCCTAGCGACATTTCCCTCGCATTTTTATATTTATATTCACTCTAAATTGGATTAAAAGATAAACACTGGTATTATCAATCTATCTACCCAAGGGTGGATGAATAGATAACTATAATTATACAGATACATTTCCATTAGATACCCCTGCTTGCAGGGGCTTTTTTTTACATAATATAATTAGCTCTTAACAATAGGAATTTCTGCAAGGTTTGTTGTGTACGCAGGAGACAGTAACTCTCTTTTCATTTTATAACCATAAGCTCCTCCCTTCCCTGCAAAACCTATTGTTCCTAACCCACTGCGATTTATCATGTCCAATGTTTGCATTAATTTATCACTGTTCTTAAACATTTTTTGGGTCGAAAACATATCAAATTGTGTAATATCGTTATCTGTAAAATCAGATAAAATAATCCCTGCTTTACAATAGCGATAACCATCACGCCAGATTAATGACAATCCTTTCATTAGGGCTTGGATAATATCCCTAGTATCATTACTAGGATACTCCAGTGGCACGCTGATTTTATTAGAATAATTTAGCCCTATAGCTCTCTGGTTTGTTTGAATAAATAAACTAATACACTTACAACGCTGTTTTTCTTTTCTCAATTTTTCGGTTGCACGCTCTGCGTGATCACACACGGCCCTTCGCATTGTTTCAAAATCAAAAACTTTAACACCAAAGGATCGAGAAAAAAGGATTTGCTGTTTTACCTTGCTTTCTTCTTCTATAGCAATGCAGGCTTCACCATTAAGTTCTCTAACTGTTCTTTCAACTACGACACTAAACGATTTGCGCATCATGGTAGGTGAAGTATTAGCGAGATCTAAAGTAGTATAAATTCCCATACCTCTTAATTGTGCGGAAATTTTTCGTCCAATACCCCAAGTATCTTCTATCGAAATAAGAGCCATTAATTTTCGCTGACGCTCTCTAACAGATAAATCGACAACACCGCCTGTTTTTTTCCAACGCTTCGCAGCTAGATTTGCCATTTTTGCTAATGTTTTTGTAGGGGCAATACCAACACTAACAGGAAGATGAGTACATTTTAATATTGTTGCTTGAATATTTCGCCCGTACTCTTCTAGTTTAAAAAGGTTTTCCATTCCCGTAAGGTCTAAAAAAGCTTCATCAATAGAGTAGATTTCAGTATGTGGGCTATAAGATGATAATAAAGCCATCACCCTTTGGCTCATATCCCCATACAGTGCATAATTTGAGCTAAAAACATGAATATGATTACGTTGATAAAATGGTTGACGTTCATAGTAAAGCTCCCCCATTTTTACCCCTAAAGCCTTCGCTTCAGAAGAACGTGCAATTACGCATCCATCATTATTACTTAAGACAATAACGGGTTTATGGGTTAAATCAGGCCGAAAAACTTTCTCACAGCTGGCATAAAATGAATTAACATCAACTAATGCATACATTATTTAGCCTGATAAATTATGTACGTAACAACACCAAATATTTGAAAATCATTATTTTCTTCAATAGAAATGGGCGAATATGCATTATTCATTGGTAATAGTCTAAGGGGATATTGTTGCAACTTTTTAACTGTAAACTCCCCTTCCAAGCTCGCGATAATAATATCACCATCTTTTGCTGTAATGGCGCTATCAACAATAATGATGTCCCCATCTTTGATGTTTGCATCGATCATTGAGTGGCCTTCGACTCGAAGTAGATACGTACTTTCAGGATGTTTAATTAAGATATGATTTAGATTGATTTTCTCTTCAATATAGTCAGTTGCAGGAGATGGAAACCCCGCAGGAACTCCGCTAAGAAACAAAGGGAGATTTACAGGTAACACCATAGACTCTATCTTTTCAAAATTCATACGCCACCAATAATACTGTATAAATAAACAGTATTATTTACTTATTTAATTTTACTGTAAAGCACTATTTCATTTTTGCGTTCAAAGAGCTCATAAACCTGGGTATAGCTGCCCATCAGTTTCGTCTACAACATAAATTTGTGTCAAATACCAACGGTTTTCCTTAAAAATGAGGTGATACTCATAGATAGGTGAATAATGCCCTTCTTTCAATAATTGAGTCCTGACGATTGTTTTATCTTTGTCCTTTTTTATAGATAAAAACTTTTCTTTTACTGGGTGGTGACTTGACTCAGATCCGTAAGCAATATTTTCCCCAGAAAAATTAGGTAACGTGTATTTATACAAAATATAGTTCCACTCCTTCTGAGCCAATACCACATACTGTTTCGGTTGAGCACCTTTACGATTAAACGATTGGTTGTCCAGTTTAGATAGTCTTGTTGGAATTCTCTTACAAAAGCTTCCGATGACGCACTTGTCGTAGCATAGGATATGCTCATAAATATGTAGCTAAAAAAGAGTTAACATGGAATATATCCGTTTATGCTGGTGAATATTCATTTAATTTCAGCCTGTGACGATGTTAAACAACAATTTTTAACCTTCTAGAGTTAATTGCAATATATTTCGCTAATGAATGTCAATTATCCAAAGTTCATTGCTTAGTCGTTACATTATTTAACCCTTTGTTAAGGTAATACATGATTTTTTAACGTAAATTAATATTACCTTTACCTAGACTAATATTAGGTTAACTCTATATAAGGCTTTGCTATGAGGTTTAATTTAACACAAATAAGTATCTTAGAAGAAAACTCCAAAATTATAGGATTAGATATCACCTTAACAGGGGATGATAAGTCTACTCACAACTTTAAAATGGATATCAAAGGTTTAGATATGATGGCCCTTAGTTTAAGGGATATTGAAAAGCTAGCAATTAAGCAAGCTAAGCATAATTTTGAACGTTGCTCTAATGGGTAATATTAATTCTTGTTTAATACTGAATGCTTCTATGTAACTAAGCCTAGTCTCATTTTCTTCATCAAAGAATTAGGCTTTAGTCCTATCCACTGATAACCTAAATTATTCCGCCTAATTCTGATATAGGGTACCTGTTTGTTTCTGTACACTCCCCCACTCTAAACCAGTGATGAAACAGTAATTTCTTTTCTTACAAAAATATTTGTAACCAATAATTTCAAAGGGTAACATTTTATTTCAAAAAAAATCATAATATTCAAAATATAAATTTTTTTTGTAAAAAAAATAATAAAAAAAATAAATGTAATAGCAATAAAATAAAACTCCACACAATAATTAGAAATTACTGATTCATATTATTATTTATAGATACAAAAAAAATGCCTTTGTAAATACTCCTTATGCGCGTATCTGCAATTGTCAATAAATATCTCTATAAAAAATAAAAAATAGGTAGATTTACCTATTCCCTTGTTTTAAAAAAATTTTTAATCAAAGCTCCATCTATATCAAACAATTGATTGACTTCAATTGATAGTTTTTATCAATTGAAAAACTGATAAAAAAACATTTAAAACGATTGTACTTGATATAAATATTTGACTAGTTTTTACCTCAGAAAATTCTTAATCAAAAAAGGAGTCAATATGGATCGTGCTATTTTAAATAGCAAAGTCAATATATTAGTGGGGAACTATTTAAGGCAAAAGCGCATTGAAAATGATATGACTGGCGCTGAAATCAGTAAATTACTCCATGTTAGTCAACAACAAATTTCTCGTTATGAAAATGGAATTAACACTATTTCATTTAGTCTTATTTTATTATTTTTAATGAAACTAAATATCAGCGTTGAATCTTTTTTTATTTCTTTATTAAGAGAACTAGAAAGTGAAGGTGAAATAATAGACTTGGGATTAAAACTATACTTAGACCCTTCATCAAAAAAGAACCAATACCTATACATTTAATAAAAATAGTATTAACCACCAACACTAGAGAATAACAAGACAGCTTATAAAAATGAAAAAAAACAACAAAAACCTTGGGTTATACATTCAAAAAAACAGAATACTGAACAAAATTTCAATTCATGAAATGGCCAGTTCACTAAAAATATCAGATAAATTATATATAGAATATGAAAATGGCGATAGTTCTATTTATGCAGAGCACCTTTTTTTTATATCTAAAATATTAAAAAAAGACATAAAGAATTTTATTGAAGTTTACTTGAACTAGCCATGATGAAAGCCCAAGGTAAAGTCACACTTCCCCCTGGGCTTTCAATGATTTTAACAAATAACATATTTATATTATTTTTTGTTAATTAAAGCTATGTCACCATATAACAAATTAAATATTCTTTAATATTGGATAACAAGGTCACATCTTAATACTCTAGTCCATCTACAATAAAAACCACGATGGTAGGAGGAAAAATGAACCAAAAAAATAAAGTAAAAGTGCTTGACCTTATTTCAACAGAAATGAAGAAAGTTATTGATTTTTATTCAAAAGTAACTTCCAATCCCCCCCAAGATGCTGATTTAGCATCGTTACGAGATGCTTATAATAAAGATAGAAAGCATTGGAATGCCGGCGCACCATCCATGCAATCAACCCGCGATGTCTGCATCCAAACCCCTTATGGAAGCGTTCTTACACGTATATTTCAGCCTATAATCAATTCGCCAGCGACATTGTTTTATATTCACGGTGGCGGGTTTATTTTAGGTAACCTTGATACCCACGACAGGATAATGCGTTTGCTGGCATTATATACGGGCTGCACTGTCATTGGTGTGGACTATTCTTTATCACCTGAAGCCCGCTATCCCCAAGCAATTGAGGAAATATCTGCGGTATATCAGTTTTATTCTATTAATACCGATAAGTATAATATTAATATGGCGCAAACAGGCTTTGCAGGCGACTCCGCTGGGGCTATGCTGTCATTGGCAACAACGCTTTGGCTTCGCGACAATAACATTGAAAATCAAGAGATTAAAGCCAATTTACTTTGGTATGGGCTCTATGGTTTACAAGATTCAGCAAGTCGCCGACTTTATGGTGGGGAATGGGATGGCTTAACACAAAAAGACCTTGAAAGTTATGATAATGCCTATCTTGGTGAGTCAGGAAGCCGCGGATCCCCATATTACTGTTTATTCAATAATGATTTAACGCATAATATTCCGCCTTGCTTTATTGCCAGTGCAGAATTTGACCCTTTACTGGATGATAGCACCGCATTATTTGGTGTATTAAATGCCAATAAGATATCCTGCAAATATAAAATGTACCCAGGTACATTACATGCATTTTTACATTATAGCCGTATGATGGATATTGCTGATGAAGCCATTAGAGATGGCGCTGAGTATTTTAAAGAACAACTTAAACGATAAGTACTATTTATTGCGATGATTCAACTTAGAAATGAACAGCAAATATATATTTTCATAAGAAAATCAAAACATTAAATGACACCTAATAATTTGTTCTCTAACTATTGAAAATTGATGCACCGATTTCGAATCATTTTGCAGAAGAATATTTTTAGACAAAATAAAACGGGAGTTTTTAGGCTCCTGTTGTTAATCACATCACGTAATAAATTACATGTGTGCGATCATTGCATCGCCGAATTCGCTACACTTCAGTAATTTAGCGCCTTCTAATTGACTTTCGAAATCGTAATGTAGCGTCCCCCAACCCGGTTTAGCCATAATATTTCCCTCATAACAAATTAGAAAACCAGTCCGCATGAACTGACTTGGTAATTTGCAATAAAAAAGCCGCCAATGATTAGCTAATGGCTATAAATATTTAACTTATGTATAGTACTGGTAACTTAAAATAACTTAAAGATTATGTGATTTATGGCTGAGGTTTTTTCCGCACTTCTCATCGCTTTCCTTGTTTCATTTATTTCTTTCATAGCTATAGCGCTTTATATGGATAATAAATATAAAGGCGACACATCTATGTCAGGATGCTTTAATTCATTCTTTGCTTCATTTTTGATTCCACTAATTATTTTTATTGCAGTATTTTTGTACAATTTTAATTTATATTAAAAACCTGCTGTAGGCGGGTCATTGTGAGTTCTTGTTATCTATTTAATATTCAATGGCATATTGCTACATGATTTAGAAATTTCCCTTTAACCATACTCTTCGTCTATTGCCATTATTTCTCTGTATGGTCTTGCGAATAGCCAGCTACAACAGTAATGTTCTGCCACTCCGCTTCCGCTGGTGTTAGCTTCATTGTTTCTACTGTCATTACCAGTACGACTTTCAATGCAACACCAGTCCACGGTAACTTCTTAACCAAGTCAACATACTTAATATATTTGCAATTTAAATCACATTAAACCAACTTAACCTGAATTTAATAAATTTCTATGGAGTCGTATATGGCTATTGGTGAAATTTTTGTATGGATTGTTAATGTCTTGGTATTTTCAGCGATCGCATTTCTTGTATGGTTAGTATTGATGCTAAGTAACACCCCTAAGACCGCTACTCAACAAGAAGACACTAAAAATAACATAGAAAATGAAGACTAGATAAAACTAACGCCTGCCATGTCTTCACATTCGTATTTTCTTTTCCGTATTTGCTTACGCTTAATTCATGTGAAAACTTTTCTAATCACCTATCCTGATAGTGTGTTCAAAACTATTGCTTCTTTTTATTTAGCCCCGGCGTCGAGGCTTTTTTGTTTTCCTCGAAAAATGAAAAAGCCACCAGTTATTAGCTGACGGCTATAAAAATTAAATTAATCTTGAATAGTCATAACTACTTCTCTTAAATAGAAAAGCTGCTCTAGGCAGCCTCTTAAAATGCTAAACAATATTATTAACTAATCGAAAGCTCTACTCGCTTAGTAACACCTTTTTCATCAATAACCGCTTCTGCTTTATAGCTCTGCTTATTTTTAGCTGCATTAATGATTTCATCAAAATCAAAGCCAGCATTTCTTAATGAGACAACAGCCTGATTTGGTAAAATACCATTAAGCATAGAGATAAAGACCACAGGAACGTTTATCTCTTCATCTAAGCTACCTTCAATATATTTTTTAATTCTTAGTGTTTTCATTTGGTTTGCATCCGCTAATTTAACTTAGGAATACTATAATATTAATCAGGTCAAAATAATAGTTATCCAATCAATCTTAACATTCTCCACAATGATAAGGTAACTCTTAGCTTTGCGGGTGGATTTCAAGAGCGTCAGGGCTAATACTTGATGTTACCTTATAGTTATAAAAACTCGCTCGATAAAACGCTATTGTGTTAATAAAATATGTTGATAGTGATTTGCGATGACTATATGCGAAAAAAGGCCACGCAATGCGTAGCCATTAGAATAATTTTGGGGATATTTTGTTGTTCGAAATAGTGTGCTTGCTTAAACTTTCTTGCCGTATCGGTTTCACTTATAAGCACTGCATATCATTACACTGATGAAAGCCCTGAACCATAGACAACATCTTTATCCGTATAGAAATATAACTCTTTTAGTTTTAAATTTGGCTGCATTTTTATATCAAAAATATAGTCAATGCTATCTCCATTTTTATAGTGTTTCTCTTTCAACAGCTTATCTATCTCATATCTATCTTCATAATAGATAGCATTTAACTTTATGGGTGCATTAGCATATATAGTTGAATCTCCATTAACGCTATATGCAATCAATAATGAAATACTGCCAACAGTGACTCCTTCGTAGTCTGGTACACTAATGACATATTCTTGGTTATTAGTCGCTTCATCAAGAGAAATGAAAAGATATTTTTCCGTCTTTATTTTATTTAAATCGCTGGAGCGATATGTAATAAAAAGTGAAGGTGTGCTTGCAAACTGAATATTGTGCTTACTTAGTTCAGGCAAAAGCACCTTTACATTTCCCATAGGTGGAATTCTGCTTGCTTGTTCCTGTGTTAAGTGAAGTGTTTTAACTGAGCATGCTGATAGCATAAAAAGCAAAGACAGCATTAGGGTGATTTTTTTAATCATACGATAAACCTTTGTTTGACCTTATTGTGCATAACTACACATGTAACTCTGAACAAAGGTAACAGCAAGCTTTATGTTTATTTTGGCATAAAAAAGACCGTGTTCTCAGTCCGTATCTAGTCCATTACTTACGCACGACTTCTCAAGCAAATCGCGGTGACCAAGTCACTGCTAATACAATAACAACAAATTTTAAGAAGACGCTAAATAAAACTGATATTGACTGGGGGGAAGGAACGCCAACTTCATTTCATGAGCAACGTTCTTTATCGGAAAGGTTATCTAAAGATCAAGGCATCGATACTAAAACATTATTGAGACATAAGAGCCAAGCAATGACCGATAAGTATCATGATGACAGAGGGAAAAATTGGCAGGTTTTAGCTATAAAATAACGATTATTTTGTAGCCTGTTTTGCAGAAGAGTTTTGCAGAAGAATTTTTCTAGGCAAAATAAACGGGAGTTTTTAGGCTCCCGTTGTTAATCACACCACGTAATAAATTACATATGTGCGATCATTGCATCGCCGAATTCGCTACATTTCAGTAATTTAGCGCCTTCTAACTGACGTTCGAAATCGTAAGTTACAGTCTTAGCTGCGATTGCGCCTTCCATACCTTTAACGATTAAGTCAGCCGCTTCAGTCCAACCCATATGGCGTAACATCATTTCAGCGGAAAGGATGATAGAGCCAGGGTTTACTTTGTCCTGACCTGCATATTTAGGAGCAGTACCGTGAGTTGCTTCAAATAATGCACACTCAGAACCAATGTTAGCACCCGGTGCAATACCGATACCGCCAACTTGTGCTGCTAATGCATCAGAAATGTAGTCACCGTTTAGGTTCATACATGCGATAACATCATATTCCGCAGGGCGCAGTAGGATTTGTTGTAAGAATGCATCAGCAATCACATCTTTAACGATGATATCTTTGCCCGTTTTAGGGTTTTTAATTTTAACCCATGGACCGCCGTCTAATAATTCGCCGCCGAATTCTTCTTGTGCTAATTGGTAGCCCCAATCTTTAAATGCACCTTCAGTGAATTTCATAATGTTGCCTTTATGAACTAAAGTCACTGAATCACGGCCGTTATCAATTGCATATTCAATTGCAGCACGAACTAAACGTTTTGTTCCTTCTTCTGAACATGGTTTGATACCGATACCACAATCTTGTGGGAAACGGATTTTTGTCACGCCCATTTCATCTTTCAGGAATTTAATCACTTTATCAGCTTCTGCGCTGCCAGCTTTCCACTCAATACCTGCATAGATATCTTCTGAGTTTTCACGGAAAATAACCATATCCGTCAGTTCAGGTTGTTTAACTGGGCTTGGTGTGCCTTTGTAGTAACGTACTGGACGTAAGCAGATGTACAGGTCAAGTTGTTGACGCAGTGCAACGTTCAAAGAACGAATACCACCGCCAACTGGAGTTGTTAACGGACCTTTAATTGAAACACGGTAATCACGGATTAAATCGAGAGTTTCTTCTGGTAACCAAACATCTTTACCATAAATTTGTGTAGATTTTTCGCCAGTGTAAATTTCCATCCAAGAAATTTTGCGCTCACCGTTGTAAGCTTTCTTAACTGCCGCATCAACCACTTTTAACATTGCTGGAGTGACATCAACACCAATGCCGTCACCTTCGATATAAGGGATAATTGGGTTGTTCGGAACGTTTAGTTTGCCTTTTGCATCAATGGTAATTTTAGCGCCTTCTGCCGGAACTACTACTTTGCTTTCCATTAACCTCTCCTTTCACTTGCGTATTTTGCTTGTTAATTTTTTGTAAGAGACGTGTCAATACTACTGCAATCTGCGTCGAACGCCAATGATTACTCACCTAAGCTTTAGTCTTGATCGCATTAAACGCACTAACACGTGAATAAAAACAGAATAATTCCTTTTAAAATCATTTCGTTACTGAGAAAGATAACTTACTCATACCCTACAAATCATCGAAACCCAATAACACTACATTGACGACTTTGAAACTCAATTCACATTAATTTTATCTGGAATAACGTTAATAAACATTCGAACTGCTCACATAAATTGAGTTGCCTGTTATTTTTTATCCTTAATAAACAATAGCTTTAATTAACAAATCCTAAATTTATTACTTTTATGATTTTAATGTTTTTAATCTCTAGTGAAAGCGAACAATAAGTACATAAAACAAGCTAAAAAATAACTCTCACTAATAAATATCGCAATATTGGCAAATATAAAATGAATATAAAATCATTAATAAACAACTTATAAAAAGGTGATTATATGAAAAAACTATCTATTTTTATTGAAAAAAAGAAAAATGAATATGCTCAACATCCTTTTTTCTTAAGGCCCATCGACCCTCAGCGCCCTACCGCTGAATCTCTAGAGTTTTTGCCTAAGATAGCCTTTTTTATTATGAGCTTTGGTGATTTAAATAAATTTATTTTGCCTTTTACTTCTCCACAAAATGCGTTAGAGGTAGCTGTTAATACACACGCACATGAAGACGAAAATCATTGGCCATGGTATCTCAGTGATTTATGCACATTGAAAATGAATAAGTCACAACCTATAACAGATACATTAGCGTGGCTATGGTCACCACAAATGGAAGCGAATCGTAAACTCACTTATCAACTCATTGAAATGCTATCAAACCAGCCTGCAAAAATTCGATTAGTCATCATTGAGTCAATTGAAGCCACAGGCAGTGTATTTTTTACTTATTTAAATGAAATTGCACAACATTCCCCTGATACGTTAGTTTATTGTGGTGATCTTCATTTTAGTCGTGAAAGCGGTCATACTATGGGTAGTAAAGTTGGGCTTATTGATACCATTCCTTTTAGTCATCAAGAATATACAATTTGCTTAGGTCTCATTGAGCGCACATTCGAAATATTTCGTGATTTTATTGATGAGATAAGCGAATAATTAATTAAAATCTGGGCCATAACGCGTTGTGGCTCATATTTCCCTATCTCCTTAGAATATTTTTTTCCGTTGATTTCGATTATACTCTAACGTTTACCTTTCTACTGGCATCACTATCTGATTAACCATAAATGAATATAACACCTAAGAAACGGGCTAAATTTGGCGCATCCCCTATAAAACAAAAACATGCCAAATCCACCAAGCATTTAGCAACTTCAGCTAGTCACCAGCCCGCGAAAGTGCGCAAAGTTATCCTATTTAATAAACCCTTTGATGTACTGCCACAATTTACCGATGAACAAGGCCGCGATACCTTAAAAAACTATATTCCCATTACGGATGTTTATGCCGCTGGTCGCCTTGATAGAGACAGCGAGGGCTTATTAATTCTAACTAATGATGGAAAATTGCAAGCGCGTTTGACACAACCCCAGAAAAAAACAGGAAAAATATACTATGCTCAAGTAGAGGGCATACCTGATGAAAACGCATTGGTTCAATTTCGCCAAGGGCTAACATTAAATGATGGCCCTACGCTTCCCGCAGGGGTAGAGTTAGTTGAGGAACCCAAATGGCTGTGGCCTCGCAACCCACCAATTAGAGAACGTAAAAACATTCCAACAAGCTGGCTTAAAATTACCTTATATGAAGGCCGCAACCGGCAAGTACGTCGCATGACGGCAAATATCGGATTTCCTACATTGCGTTTAATTCGCTATCAAATGGGCGAATTTAATTTAGGAAATTTATCAGTAGGTGAATGGATGGAGGTCAACGTTGTTTAAACCCAATGTCACTGTCGCAACAATTGTGCATGCTGAAGGCAAATTTTTGGTCGTGGAAGAATGGATCAATAACAAGCCGACTTGGAACCAACCCGCAGGGCACCTAGAGGCCAACGAAACCCTCTTACAAGCTGCTGAACGAGAATTACTTGAAGAAACGGGTATACAGGCTACGCCAACCCAATTAATTCAAATCCACCAATGGATAGCACCAGATAGTACCCAATTTATTCGTTTTTTATTTGCCGTCGAACTTGATGCTATTTGTAAAACCCACCCGCAAGATAGCGATATCGCCTGTTGTCACTGGGTCGACGCGCAAGACATTTTAGAAAGTGACTGCCTGCGCTCCCCTTTAGTCGCTGAAAGCTTACGTTGCTTTCAAACTGGAAATAATTATTCACTCGATATTCTTTCAGCTTATGGCACTCACTATCAATAACGCCCTTTTGCTTGGTGAAATAGTCACCAAGCAATAATATTCTCTCTAACTCTGGTGCAACAAGGGGTCAACATGCTAAAGTATGGGGCTTGATTTTTCCGCATTGAGACTATTTCCATGTCAAATAACAGTACCATGTCAGATAACAGCCAGAAAAAAGTCATCGTCGGTATGTCCGGTGGTGTTGACTCATCCGTATCCGCCTATTTGCTCCAGCAGCAAGGGTATCAGGTGGCTGGTCTGTTTATGAAGAACTGGGAAGAAGATGACGATACGGAATATTGCTCCGCAGCAACTGACCTTGCTGATGCACAAGCTGTGTGTGACAAGCTCGGTATCGAGTTACACACCATCAACTTTGCCGCTGAATATTGGGATAATGTATTCGAACATTTCTTAACCGAGTACAAAGCAGGCCGCACGCCAAACCCTGATATCCTGTGCAATAAAGAAATCAAATTTAAAGCCTTTTTAGAATTTGCCGCTGAAGATTTAGGGGCTGATTATATTGCTACTGGTCACTATGTACGCCGCCGTGATGTTGATGGAAAAAGTCAGTTACTTCGTGGTTTAGATGGCAACAAAGACCAAAGCTATTTCCTGTACACACTCAGTCATGAGCAAGTGGCAAAAAGCCTATTCCCTGTCGGTGAACTCGAAAAACCTGAAGTCCGCCGTATTGCAGAAGAAATCGGCTTAATCACCGCAAAGAAAAAAGACTCAACGGGCATTTGCTTTATTGGCGAACGTAAATTCCGTGACTTCCTAGGCCGCTACCTACCTGCTCAACCAGGCCCAATTGTCACGGTTGATGGCGAAACCATTGGTCAACACGAAGGCCTGATGTATCACACATTAGGGCAACGTAAAGGCTTAGGTATTGGCGGAACAAAAGAAGGTTCAGAAGATCCTTGGTATGTTGTTGATAAAGATGTTGAGAACAATATTTTAATTGTTGCACAAGGCCATGAGCATCCGCGTTTGATGTCTATCGGATTGATTGCACAGCAATTAGACTGGGTTGATAGAGAAACGTTAACCAAACCATTACGCTGTGCGGTCAAAACGCGTTACCGCCAAGGGGACATCCCTTGTACAATTACGCCTATTGATGCAGAGCGAATCGAAGTCACATTTGATTACCCTGTTGCCGCGGTCACCCCGGGGCAATCTGCCGTGTTTTATATTGACGAAGTCTGCCTTGGTGGCGGCATTATTGAAGCCCGTATTCAGGAGTAGTTGTGGCGAAAAATTATTACGACATTACACTTGCCTTGGCGGGGATCTGTCAAGCAGGCGCTATGGTTCAAAAGCTGGCCCACGAAGGCACTTGCCTTGATAGCGATGCCGAAACGATGGTCAATAGCCTGACCAATATGAACCCAAACTCCACGCTAGATGTGTATGGTAATGACCCTGCAAATATCAAAACGGGTTTAGGGGCAATGTTAGGCATGCTAACGGGGGGGAATAGTGGTTTATCTGCCGAAATGACGCGTTATATGCTGAGCATGATGGCCCTCGAACGTCGTCTAAATAAAGACGACGAAGCAATGAATAAACTTGGTCAGCGTATTGAACAATTTGAGCGCCAAGCGAGCTATTTTGAGCCACTTTCTGAAGGCGTATTCAATGCGTTAGCAGGAATTTATGTTGATGTCGTCAGCCCCGCAGGTCCACGAATCCAAGTAACGGGCTCCCCTGACATTCTGAAAAACACCTTAGTTCAGGCTAAAGTTCGCGCAATTCTGCTTGCTGGCATTCGTTCCGCAGTACTTTGGCAGCAAGTGGGTGGAAGTCGCATCCAACTTATGTTTTCTCGCAATCGTCTGGCAAACCAGGCGAAAGAAATTTTGTCTCACCTTTAAATCTGGAGTTGCTACCAATGGAATTATCCTCACTGACCGCTGTATCCCCGATTGACGGCCGTTACGGTGATAAAGTCAGCGCTTTACGCACTATTTTTAGTGAGTTTGGCTTACTGAAATTTCGCGTGCAAGTTGAAGTTCGCTGGCTGCAAAAACTGGCTGCAACCGCTCAAATCAAAGAAGTTCCTTCATTTGATGCTGACGCAATCGCTTACTTAGATGAAATTGTCGCGAACTTCTGCGAAAAAGATGCGATGCGGATTAAAGAAATTGAACGCACAACCAACCATGATGTTAAAGCTGTTGAGTATTTTCTCAAAGAAAAAGTGGAGCATATTCCTGCGCTGCATGCCGTTTCTGAATTTATTCATTTTGCCTGTACCTCAGAAGATATCAATAATTTATCTCACGCCTTAATGCTCAAAACTGCACGCGAAGAGGTACTTTTACCTCAGTGGCGTCAAATTATTGATAAAATTAAAGCAATGGCACATGAGTACCGCAACCTGCCGCTGCTCTCTCGGACTCACGGTCAACCAGCAACACCATCAACGATTGGTAAAGAATTTGCTAACGTTGCTTACCGTTTAGAGCGTCAATTCCGCCAACTGCAACAGGTTGAAATTTTAGGTAAAATCAACGGTGCGGTTGGTAACTACAATGCGCATATGGTCGCATACCCAGAAGTAAACTGGCACGAATTCAGTGAAACTTTTGTGACTTCATTAGGTATTCAATGGAACCCATTCACCACACAAATCGAACCGCATGATTACATTGCTGAACTGTTTGATTGTGTCGCGCGTTTTAACACGATTGTGTTAGATTTCGACCGTGATATTTGGGGCTATGTCGCATTAAATCACTTTAAACAAAAAACGATTGCTGGCGAGATCGGTTCATCGACCATGCCACACAAAGTTAACCCTATCGACTTCGAAAACTCAGAAGGTAACTTAGGCTTAGCTAATGCAGTTTTAGGCCATTTGGCAAGCAAACTGCCTGTCTCCCGTTGGCAGCGTGACTTAACCGACTCTACTGTACTGCGTAACTTAGGTGTAGGTTTAGGCTATGCCTTAATTGCCTATCAATCTACCATGAAAGGCTTAAACAAGTTGGAAGTTAACGAACAGCATTTGCTGGATGAATTAGACCAAAACTGGGAAGTATTAGCTGAGCCTATTCAAACGGTTATGCGTCGTTATGGCATCGAAAAGCCCTATGAAAAGCTAAAAGAATTAACCCGTGGTAAGCGTGTTACTGCAGAAGGCATGAAACAGTTTATTGATGGTTTAGAGCTACCAGAACATGAAAAGGTACGTTTAAAGGCAATGACGCCTGCTAACTACATTGGTTACGCTGTCACTTTTATTGATGAACTAAAATAATCTCAGTTTATTTAATCAGGCGGCCAATGTGCCGCCTTTTTTATTATCACAGCTTCTATATTAGCCATAAATACCCCAAAACCGCCTTATTGCTCGAAAAAAACCGCTTTTTTTTTGCTTTGTTTGACTTATATTTACTTAATCCCTTGTCGCGGCTGAGATCTCTTTTTACCATTGCAGTTCTAGTGCTACTATCATCTCGGCAGACACTATCTCTTTTTACTATGAGGGTTTCAGATGCGTATTCTTATCGTCGAAGACAATGCGTTACTTCGTCATCATTTAACAGTTCAACTTAAAGAGCTGGGTCACCAGGTTGATTCGGCTGAAGACGCAAAAGAAGCAGATTACTTTTTGCATGAAAGCTGCCCTGACATCGCCGTTGTCGATTTAGGCTTACCCGATGAAGATGGTCTATCAATGATCAAACGTTGGCGCAGCAATCATGTAAATATCCCTCTCTTAGTACTGACTGCTCGCGAAAGTTGGCAAGAAAAAGTCCAAGCTTTAAATAGCGGCGCAGATGACTACGTCACCAAACCTTTTCAACTGGAAGAACTTGTGGCCCGTATGCAGGCATTAATGCGTAGAAATAGCGGGTTAGCATCACAAGTATTAGAGTTAGGTAATTTTGTTATTGACCTATCCCGTAAAGAATTTACCGTAAACGGCGAAGCCGTCAAACTCACTGCATTTGAATACACCATTATTGAAACCTTATTACGCAACAATGGCAAAGTAGTCAGCAAAGATTCCTTAATGCGCCAACTTTATCCAGACGCAGAGCTCAGAGAAAGCCATACCATTGATGTTTTAATGGGTAGATTACGTAAGAAAATTCAGCAATTTCATAATGATGAAGTTATCGTAACGGTTCGTGGCCAAGGCTACCGTTTTGATGTGAATGGCTAATATGTGGCTAAGCAAATTTAAAGTTAAACCACTTTCGTTGCGTGCTCGGTTTTTGTGCGCAACCTCGGCTGTTATTCTTGCATTAACCCTGTCCTATGGCATTGTGGCCATACTTGGCTATTTAATTAGCTTTGATAAAACAACTTACACCCTACTACGAAGCCAAAGTAACCTTATTTACAGCCTAGCTCAGTGGCAAAACAATAAAATTGACATCCGTGTTCCCCCTAATTTTACGCTGAATAACCCTACACTTGTTATTATTTATGATGAACAAGGGCAAGTATTATGGCGTCAACGCGATGTGCCCAGTGTTGAACGGCTGATCCGTAACGATTGGCTGAAAAAAGAAGGGTTATACGAGATTGACACTGATATCCGCGAAACTCGCCAACTCCTTGATGACAATCCAGAATATAATAATAAACTGGATAAAATGGAAACTGACGATGAACCACTCACTCATTCCGTTTCCGTAAATCAATATGCTGCGGGTGAAAATCTTCCACCTTTAACCATTGTCGTCGTCGATACGCTGCCGCAAGATTTACAAAACACAGGGTTAGTATGGGAATGGTTTGGTTATGTATTACTGGCTAACCTTATTTTAGTTATTCCCTTACTATGGCTTGCTGCCTATTGGAGCTTACGTCCAATTAAATCTTTGGTTTCCCAGCTCAGCAGTCTTGAAAAAGGCGAGCGAGATACCCTTGATGAAAACCCGCCTTCTGAGCTTAGGGGCTTAGTGCGTAATTTGAATATTTTGTTAACTAACGAACGAAAGCGTTACAGCAAATACCGCACGACGTTATCTGATTTAACTCACAGCCTAAAAACTCCACTCGCCGTTTTACAATCCACTTTGCGGCTGCTACGTTCAGGCAAACAGATGAATATCGACCAAGCAGAGCCTATTATGCTAGAGCAAATTGGCCGAATCTCGCAACAAGTCGGTTATTATTTACATCGCGCATCAACACAAGGTGATGAAAACCTGATGCTTAGAGAGATTTCATCTGTTCCATCAATCTTAGACAGCTTAGCAAGCGCACTACATAAAGTTTATCAACACAAAGGGGTTTCTATTACCGTAGATATTTCCCCAGAGGTCACTTGGTTAGGTCAACCGAATGATTTTATGGAAGTGATGGGCAATATTATGGAAAATGCCTGCAAATATTGTTTGGAATTTGTGGAAGTCACCGCCATCGTTGAGCAAGACAGCCTCACATTAATTGTGGATGATGATGGCCCTGGCGTTCCTGAAAGCAAGCGTAGCCTGATTTTTGTTCGTGGGCAACGCGCAGATACACTTCGCCCCGGCCAAGGATTAGGGTTGTCAATCGCAGTCGATATTATTGATCAATATGATGGCGCTATCACCATTAGCGATAGCCCACTCGGCGGCGCACGTTTGGCCGTCACATTTCGACAGCAATCCATGATTGAAGATAGCTAATCTGTGATGTGAGTCCGTTTAGCCCCTACTTTGCAAAGCGTTTCAGGTATACTATTTAAGAAGTTTTTTACTAGGGACAATAAGATGGATTATACACTCAATCTTGACTGGCAGAGTTTTCTCGACAGTCATTGGCAGAAGCGCCCACTGCTTATCAAAAAAGGGTTTGCGCGTTTTATTGATCCTATCTCACCAGACGAACTTGCTGGTTTGGCGATGGAAGATGAGGTTGATAGCCGTTTAGTCAGCCATAAAGAGGGGATTTGGCAAGTAGCCCATGGCCCATTTGAAAGCTATGATCACCTCGGTGAAGAGAACTGGTCTGTGTTGGTGCAAGCTGTGGACCATTGGCATCATCCAAGTGCAGCCTTAATGAAGCCATTTCGCGTATTATCTGACTGGCGTATGGATGACTTGATGATTTCTTATTCCGTACCTGGTGGCGGTGTTGGTCCTCACCTTGACCAATACGACGTATTTATCATTCAAGGAGAAGGCCGTCGCCGTTGGCGTGTTGGGGAAAAGATCCCAATGAAACAGCATTGTCCTCACCCTGATCTTCTGCAAGTACAACCTTTTGACGCCATCATTGATGAAGAGATGGAACCCGGTGATATCCTGTATATCCCACCGGGGTTCCCACACGAAGGCTATGCTATTGAGCCCTCATTAAACTATTCTGTTGGCTTCCGCGCGCCGAATACTCGTGAACTCATGAGCAGCTTTGCTGACCATTTAATTTCGAATGATTTAGGCAGCTATCGCTACAGCGATCCTGATTTATCGTTCCGTGATAACCCTGCTGAGATATTACAGGGCGAGCAAATCAAACTGCGTGAAATGATGGAGTCACTGATTAACGACCCTGATTTGTTCCGCAAATGGTTAGGTGAGTTTATTTCTCAATCTCGTCATGAATTAGATATTGCACCACCTGAGCCGCCTTATGAGCACGATGAAATATATGACTTGCTGAAAACGCAGGAAGAGACCTTATATAAACTCAATGGGCTCAGGGCATTACGTGTTGGCGATCAGTTCTTTGTAAACGGTGAATGCTTAGAAACCACCTGCTATGAAGCGGCTGATAGCCTGTGCCGTTATGACTCCGTTAACTGCCAAACTCTGGGTGATGCTATTGATGATGTCAATTTCATTGCACTGATGACTGCTTTAGTGAATAACGGTTACTGGTACTTTGATGATTAAATCGCAAGTTTAATGTTATTTATTATTCAAAAGCTCATCATACTGATGAGCTTTTTTAATTTTAAGCCACAAAAAACGCCCAGAACATGATGTACTGAGCGCATTTTTACCCGATTTAAATATTATTGCTGTTTTGCATGAATAGCAGTCAATTCTGCAATCCGAATAATAACATCTACTGCCTGTTCCATGCCTTCTTGAGTAATAAATTCATGTTTACTATGAAAATTATACCCACCGGTGAAAATATTTGGACAAGGCAAACCACGATGCGACAACTGAGCGCCATCTGTTCCGCCACGAATGGGTTGAACAATAGGCTCAATGCCACAATCAATCATGGCCTGTTTAGCTAATTCAACAACATGTGGATACTTCATCACTTCTCTATGCATGTTGTAGTATGTATCGTCTAATGTCAGCTCGATATAGCAACTTGGGTGCAGGTTTTCCCCTACCTTTTCAGCAATACGAATAATATTTTTCTTTCTTGCTTCAAAACTGGCGAGATCAAAATCACGAATAATATAGTTTATTTCCGCTTTCTCAACCGTCCCTTTAATTGATGTTAAATGATAAAAGCCTTCATACCCTTCTGTATTTTCAGGTATTTCGTCCGCAGGTAACATGGAGTGAATACGATTAGCTAAATTGAGTGCATTGACCATCACCCCTTTTGCCGTGCCGGGATGAGTATTGTTACCCACAATTTTTATCCCAACATTTGCCGCATTAAAGTTTTCATACTCTAATTCACCCACACCACCACCATCAACGGTGTAAGCCCATAATGCATCAAACTGTTTAAAATCAATATGACGAGCACCACGGCCAATTTCTTCATCGGGTGTAAACGCTATACACACTTTGCCATGAGGGACATTATTGCCTTTTAAACGCACGAGAGCCGTAATTATTTCAGCAATCCCCGCTTTATCATCTGCTCCTAGTAACGTTTTACCGTCAGTCATGATCAATGTTTTGCCAATCATTTCATGCAGTACAGGGAACATGACTGGTGATAAAACTTCGTCACCAATACCTAGTGCAATATCACCACCTCGGTAGTTCTCTAAGACTTGAGGGCAAACATTTTTACCCGAAAAATCAGGTGCTGTGTCTAAATGAGAAATAAAACCAATCGTAGGAACATCCCAATCAACGTTTGATGGCAAAGAGGCCATCAAGCAACCTTGGTCGGTTAATGTCACCTGTTCAAATCCTAATTCATTGAGTTCTTTGGCTAGTGCGCGGGCAAATTTTAGCTGGCCTGTGCTGCTAGGTACTGTTTTTGCATTCGGTTTTGATTGTGTATCAAAAGCAGTATATTCAAAAAACCGCTCCAAGAGTTTGTCCATACCCATCCCCCTAAAATATCAATAACTATATTATGGGAAAGATCACAGATTCAATTATTGTTTCAAATCAGCTTTGCGGTTATTGCTGATGCTTTTTTATGATAATTCGTAAATTATATTTAATTCACGTGTTTTATTTTTTACAACGGTTGGCATTTTATTCACAAAAGTACTCATAAATAATAAGGGTAATACCCTATGAGTATTATTTAGTCGAAAATGATTTATTTGTTTCTTACCTAAAGTGTCAAATTAAGTTAACTGTTAATCAACAACTGCATTATTAACCAATAATTTTTTAAACAACTGTGCTATACAAGGTAAATAATTATTTACTTGGCATTTAGCAAATAAATAACATCAATTTATTTCTGAGTAATTAAGGATATTATGTCAAATACTTGTTTAATTTATGGTGTTAGTAAAGGATTAGGTAAGGCGCTCGTTGAAGGTGTACCTAGTCCTAACGACATTATTTATGGCGTTTCACGCTCCAAACCACCATTCGAGCAGGCCAACTTTCATTGGATCCCCGCAGATTTAAGCGATAATCAGTCCGCTAACATAATTAAAGATACTATTAAGCAGCAGCCCATCAATACCTTAATTTATAATGTTGGTATCTGGGAAAAACTCGCGTTTAGTGATGAATACCAGTTTGAAACAAGCGATGATATTGAAATACTGAATATGATCCAAACCAATATCAGTGCTTGCTTGCTCAATTTGAAAGCATTACTACCCAACTTGCGATTAGCAAAAAATAGCAAAATTATTTTAATTGGCTCTACATGGGGGCTAGATAACCATAAAGGTAAAGAAGTCACCTTTTCAGCGACAAAATATGCCCTTAGAGGCATTGTTCAGTCATTAAGGGAAACCTTAAGAGAAGATAAAATTGCTATTTCGATACTAAACCTCGGTTATTTGGCAACTGAATATCCGTTATCTTTGCCTGTAGATGATGTGATTGAACAAAGTGGAGGCCAATTAATTCCACTACAGGATGTGGTTAATGCTGTTCGTTTTATACTCAGCACCAGTAATGCAACCTGTGTGAAAGAAATTACAATGCCTGCCATGATGGATGAAAACGTTTAACTTAGGCTTACAGAAAAGCAATTAAAAAGGGAAACCCTCGTTTCCCTTATTTTTATTGTGCGGTGTCTTTAACCTGCAATTCCATGATCAACTGATTGATATATTCCACCACCACCTGACTTGCCAACCCATAATGTTTTTCATCAAACTCACTTTCGACTTGGCTTGGCTCTAGGTTCAGCTCAACCGTATGCGCACCATGTAATTTCGCTTCATGAACAAAACCCGCAGCTGGATAGACATGCCCAGAAGTACCGATAGAAATAAAAATTGTCGCACTTTCAAGGGATTGGTAAATATAATCCATACCAATGGGCATTTCACCAAACCAGACGATATGTGGCCTTAGCGGCTGTGGAAATTGACAGCAATGGCAACGATCTTCTGTGGTCAAATCCCCTTTCCATTCCAAAACTTGGTTGGACCAATTACAACGCACTTTTAATAATTCGCCATGCATATGAACAATGCGTTTGCTTCCCGCCCTTTCATGCAAATTATCAATATTTTGTGTGATCAATAAAAAGCGATCACCCAATAACTCTTCCAGTTGTGCTAACGCAAAGTGTGCTGCGTTGGGTTTGATATTTTCCTGCTGAAGTTGTTTGCGCCTTTCATTATAAAAACGCTGTACGAGTTGAGGGTTTCGCTCAAAACCTTCTGGAGTAGCAACATCCTCAACACGGTGTTCCTCCCACAACCCATCCGCTGAGCGGAATGTTTGAATGCCTGACTCAGCTGAAATACCTGCACCCGTTAATACGACAATATTCACTTTTTTCATATCGTTAAGTCTGTTATCTATATAAAAAGACCGGTTGCGGAGCCGCTGCCGACGTACACACTTATTTTTACGCGCTTTTTTTAGTCTATGACGATATCGCAACATCAAAAACTTCCCTTCATCCATGCAACCAATGCATAACAATCTAGACAGTAAATTGAAAACTGCCCCTGTTAATACACGACTTTTCTATATTATTTAAACATTAATACACTAGAGCGCATCACACTGATGAATGCAAATAAAAATATCGAGGGTATCGATTTTGTCACCTTTTTATCATAAATATTTCATCATTTTCTCATGATTGAGCCACAAAAATCGCACAACTGTAAAACAATAAAAAAACCTTTCTTGATGATGCCTCATGCAGTTAAGATATGCACCGCAGATTTACTGCGGTATTAATTCATCACTTAAAGGGGTTTCATGGAAAAGTTTTTCGAAAGAGCAATGTATGCTTCACGTTGGATCTTAGCGCCTATTTATTTTGGGCTTTCACTGACACTATTAGCTTTAACGATTAAGTTCTTCCAAGAACTCTACCATATTTTACCGAATATCTTGTCCATTCCTGAAGCTGACTTGATCCTCACGCTGCTCTCATTGATTGATATGGCGCTAGTCGGTGGCCTATTGGTCATGGTGATGTTTTCTGGCTATGAAAACTTTGTTTCTCAAATGGATATTCCTGATAGCAGCGAGAAACTAGGCTGGTTAGGCAAGATGGATGCCTCTTCCCTAAAAAATAAAGTTGCCGCTTCAATTGTGGCGATTTCATCTATTCATTTGCTTAAAATCTTTATGGATTTAAAAAGTGTCGAAAATGACAAACTCATGTGGTACGTCATTATTCATCTCACCTTTGTACTCTCTGCCTTTGTCATGGGCTACTTAGATAAGATGACAAAAAAATAATTCAAACTGTTGTTGTGCCTATTTTTCATGTGAAGAGTAGGCGCCTTCTCATTTTTATCACACCTTTAACGCTATGCCATTCTCCCTGTTATGCTACGATTACCCTAAATAATATGACGGCATAATAAGGACGTTAAAATGAGCGAACATTTCGTGGGTAAATATGAAGCAGAAATTAAGTTTCGTTTAACAGATCACGCTGTATTCCTACAAAAAATCAAAGCTGACCACGCTGAACCGTTTACTGAAAATAATTCAGAAACAGATTACTTCTATGAAAACACTAACCTTCCCCTTTCAAACAATAATATTAGTATGTGTGTTCGTGAAATGGTGCCATCTGGCATCAAACTGTGGATAGTCAAAGGCCCTTCTTCTTCAGAATGCAAAGCCATTAATATTGATGACTGCCAACATGTGCAAAATATGTTAGTGACTTTAGGTTATTATTGTCATTTAACAACGACAAAAATCCGCAGTATTTATTTTCTCGGGGATGTCCACATAACAGTTGACCACCTTGATGGCATCGGTTGGTTTGCTGAATTTGCCATTATGACGGATGATGAAAGCTTACTTGGGCACTACTATCAAAGATTAATGTCTGTAGCTAAAGGGTATGGTTTTACAGAAGAAATGATTGAAAAACGCAGCTATAAACAGATGTTTTTAGAAAAAGAATAAGAAAAAATGCCAACGTACCTTACACCTTAGTGAAATAGATACGCTGGCATTGATACTAAAACTACTGACCACTTAAAATACGAGCGGGGTCTAATTTACTGGCTCGACGAGCTGGATACCAACTAGCCAGCAAGCTCAAAATAACGGTTGTGATTAATACATAAACCACATCCATAATGTGAAGTTCAGACGGTAAGAAGTCAATAAAATACACATCCCCTGAAAGAATTGGATGACCTAAAACAGCCTCTAACCCTTTAATAATGGTCGTTAAATTAACAGAGACCAATACGCCAAGTACGACACCAATCAGGGAACCAACTAAACCGCCGAGTAAACCGTACCATAAAAAAATGGCACGAATTTGCCTGTCCTTCGCACCAAGAGTCCGCAGTACAGCAATATCACTGCTTTTATCTTTAACCGCCATGACCAGCGTTGATACAATATTAAAACATGCAACGCCGATAACCAAAATCATCGCTAAGTACATGATACTACGCACCATTTGAATATCATTGTACATATAGCCATAATCGCCAATCCAGCTTTTTACAATGACATGGTGCATGGTTTTTAAACCTGCATCGTAGACGACCTTATCGGCCTCAAAAGGATCTGTCGCTTTAATTTCAAAACCACTTATGCCATCGCCGTAATCTAAATATTGCTGTGCGTCTGCTAATGGCACTAGTGCCAATTGGTGGTCAAGTAAACCACTGAGTTTAAAAATCCCCTCGACTTGTACACGAATACGTTTAGGCTGTTGGATCTTTAAACTTTCATCGGTGTTGGGGATCATGATTGTCACCCAATCCCCTTGTTTCACATTCAACGCATCAGCCACGCCTTGCCCTAAAATAATCGATTGATTACCTGCTGCAAAATTTTTCCAAGCATCATTTAAGACAAATTGCGGCAAGGCACTGACTTGTGACTGCGTTTCAGGAGATACACCCATTACTTGAATAGCTTTTAAGTTTGCACCGCGTTCAAGCAGCCCCGTAAAATTCACATATGGGCTAACACCTTCAACTCCGGGCGTTTTGCGGATCACTTGCTCAGCAAAGTCCCAATCTTTATAAGGTGGTTTTACCGCGTAGATTTGCCCGTGAGGGACAACGGACAATACGCGATTGTTCAGCTCACGTTCAAAACCATTCATGGCGCTTAGGCCTATAATCAGTACTGCAACACCGAGCACAATCCCCAGCGTCGAGACAATCGACACTAAAGACACCATACCTGTACGTCGGCGCCCTCGGCTAAACCGCAGCGCAGCTAAGAGCGTAAGTGGCAATTTAGACATCACCGAGCCCCCAACGTGATTTCCTGCTGTAAATGACCATCACGCATTTCCAACTGGCGTGATAAACGACGCGCCAATGTCATGTCATGGGTAACCACTAAAAATGCGGTGCGTTGTGTACGATTCAATTCGCCCAATAACTCAAAAATCGCATCCGCATTGCGTAAATCAAGGTTCCCCGTCGGTTCATCCGCCAGCACAAGCGCAGGTTCATTCACCAATGCTCTTGCAATCGCAACACGTTGACGCTCCCCACCCGATAACTCAGAAGGACGATGATCTGCCCGATGTTCTAACCCCACTGCTTGCAGCATTTCTTTTGCCTTAGCGAATGCAGATTCTTTTGCCATAGCACCTATCAACAGAGGCATCGCGACGTTCTCAAGTGCCGTAAAATCAGGCAGAAGGTGATGAAACTGATAAATAAAACCTAAATCTTTATTACGGATAGCCGCACGCTCATCAGATGAAAGCTGGTTAATATGCTGACCGCGGAAAATAACATTGCCTTCCGATGGTGTATCTAAACCACCCAATAAATGCAATAACGTACTTTTTCCTGACCCCGAGCTACCGACAATCGCCATCATTTCCCCTTGCCCCATGGAGAAACTGACATTTTTCAACACTTGCGTCGACAAAGAACCTTCTTGATAGGTTTTGCTTAAATGTTCGCAGACAAGAAGTGGTTGTTTATTCATAACGTAAAGCCTCGGCAGGTTGAACTGCGGCTGCGCGCCAAGAAGGATACAGCGTCGCAAGCAGTGAAATAAGCATCGCAGAAACTGCAATAATTAAAATACCTGAATAATCAAGTACAATGGGCAAAGAAACCCCTTTGGGTAATAACCCAATTAACGGCATAATCACATTAAGCTGACTTGATAAAAGCGTGCCTAAAACCGTACCAATCAACGTACCAATAATACCTGCTCCCGCACCTTGGATCATAAAAATCGCCAAAATACGCCAGCGCTTTAAACCGAGGGTTTTTAAAATCGCCACTTCGCCCTGTTTTTCCATCACTAATAAAGAAAGGGAGGTGATAATATTAAAGGCAGCAACCGCAATGATTAAGCTCAATAGCAAGCCCATCATATTTTTTTCCATACGAACAGCTTGGAAAAACTCCCCTTTACGCTCACGCCAATCCGTCCACACAAGTCCCTCAGGCAAAATTTGCTTGCTGAGCGTATCCACTTGTAATGGCTCATTTAAATATAAGCGCCAACCCGTAATGTTTCCCACAGGATAGCGCAGCATTCTTGCGGCATCTTGAGCAGAAACAATTAGCTCACTCGTATCCGCTTCGCCGTTGGTTTGAAAAATACCTGCAACCGTAAATAAACGCTGGCTTGGAATACGCCCCATTGGAGTCAACTGGCTAACGCCTGGAATAATTAAACGAACATCATCACCACGCTTCACACCCAATGTATCTGCAAGTTTGTTACCCAAAAAGACATTATAACTCCCTTCTTTGAGGTCGCTTCGACTGCCACTAATGAGTTTATCCAGCAACAATGAATCCGCATCAGGTTCGATGCCCGCCATAACCCCCACGCCAACATTCGTACGGCTTTGCAATACCACATCAGATTGAACAATGGGTGCAATACGACTTACACCTTGCAGGTGCTGTAAGTCAGACATGGGGTGTTTTACTGGGTCGATATTACCGGATGGTGACGTTAAAATAGCCTGCGGCATATAGGCAAGTATGCTATCTTGTAGTGATCGCTCGAAACCATTCATCACTGATGTCACAGTAATTAAAGCTGTAACACCGAGAGTGATACCAATAGCCGATAAACTGGAAACAAAGCGCCCAAATTTATCCGCTGCGCGTCCACGCAAATAACGTAGACCTATAAATAATGAGACAGATTGGTGCATGAAATCTTTAATGCCCCTGTTGCCAAAGCGAAGTGTTCAGCGATAATAAAGGGTACGATTGATGAATGGAACCACTCAACGGTTTTTTTTCTTCTTTCATTTCTTTTTTGTTTGAATTTCGGACAAATTACTGACAAAAACAGGTTGTTTTACGGTTCGTTTTGCTGTTTAACTGTCTGTTAATTTATTTAAGTATGAATCATATAAAGGCTGTCTATTATTGTTCTGACGCTTGTTTAACTGCTAACTAATCGCTGTGAGATACCAAAGATTTCTATGTCCTCAAAATTTCGTTATGAACTCCCTAGTCGTAGTGGCGATGTTCGCCATTTAGGTTGCCTCATCGGGGCTGCTGGTGCACTTGAATGTGGAGAAATGATACAACGTCATCAAGGGCCCGTTGTGATTGTGACGCGAGATATGCAAAATGCATTACGCTTACGTGATGAAATCCAACAATTCACACATTACCCTATTGAGACACTTTCTGATTGGGAAACATTACCCTACGATAATTTCTCCCCACATCAAGAAATCATTTCTCATCGTTTATCAACACTTTACCGTTTACCCACTTTGCAAAAAGGCGCACTGATCCTCCCTGTAAATACCTTAATGCAAAAAGTGTGTCCACCTGACTTCTTAACGAGCCACGCACTCGTTATGGCAAAAGGTGACAAACTGTCACGTGACAATTTACGTGATGAGTTAGACAAAGCGGGTTATCGCCATGTGGAACAAGTATTAGAGCACGGCGAATATGCAACTCGGGGCGCTCTTCTTGATTTGTTCCCAATGGGCAGCTCACTCCCCTTTCGCATTGATTTCTTTGATGATGAAATTGACAGCTTACGCACGTTTGATGTCGATACCCAAAGAACATTAGAAGAAGTCGCGAGTATCAATTTATTGCCGGCTCACGAATTTCCAACGGACAAAGACGCGATTGAACGTTTTCGTAGCCAATGGCGTGAGCGCTTTGAAGTACGCCGCGACCCTGAACACATTTATCAACAAGTCAGCAAGAATACCCTACCGACAGGGATTGAGTATTGGCAGCCATTATTTTTTGCCCAGCCACTGCCGTCATTGTTCGACTATTTACCACCTTCAAGCCTGATTGTTTCACAACATCTACAAGAAGCCGCAGAGCGTTTCCAAATTGACACTCAACAGCGTTATGAAAGCCGCGGTGTTGACCCTATGCGCCCCCTGCTTCCTCCTGCGGATTTATGGCTGACCGTTGAACAACTTAACCAAAATTTAAAACAATGGCCGCGTATTCAACTTTCATCTGAAACGCTACCTAAAAAAGCAGCAAATACCAATTTAGATTATTTGCCGCTACCTGATATCAGCACTCAAGGGCAAAGCAAGACGCCATTAGAAAAGCTGCGCCAGTTTAGTGAGCAATTCGATGGCACGCTCGTTTTTTCTGTGGAAAGTGAAGGCCGCCGTGAAACGGTAACGGAGTTATTAGCACGGTTAAAAATACGCCCTGAAATTATTGAAAGCTATACAAGTCCAGTCACCTCACGTTTCGCGATTACTATTGGTGCAGCAGAACGCGGTTTTATCCAATCAGATGCTAATAAAGCATTAATTTGTGAAAGTGACCTACTAGGCGAACGTGTTGTTCGTCGCCGTACAGATAACCGCCGCACGATCAATACGGACACCTTAATTCGCAATCTCGCAGAACTGCGTCCGGGGCAACCTGTCGTTCATATTGAACACGGTGTGGGCCGCTACCAGGGTTTAATTACACTTGAGGCGGGTGGGATTAAAGCTGAGTATTTAATTCTGACCTATGCAGGAAATGACAAGCTATACGTGCCAGTTTCCTCACTGCATTTAATTAGCCGTTATGCAGGTGGTGCTGACGAAAATGCACCGCTACATAAACTGGGTAGTGACAGTTGGGGGCGAGCTCGCCAAAAAGCGGCCGAAAAGGTGCGTGATGTTGCAGCCGAACTGCTTGATATTTATGCACAACGCGCAGCCAAAGCTGGTTTTGCTTTCAAGCATGATAAACAGCAATACCAAGAATTTTGCCAAGGCTTCCCTTTTGAAACGACACCAGACCAAGAAATGGCGATTAATGCGGTATTGAGTGACATGTGCCAGCCATTGGCGATGGATAGGCTTGTTTGTGGTGATGTTGGTTTTGGTAAAACTGAAGTGGCGATGCGAGCTGCATTCCTTGCTATCAATAATAATAAGCAAGTCGCAGTGTTAGTTCCAACCACCCTTCTTGCTCAGCAACACTATGATAATTTTAGAGATAGGTTTGCAAACTGGCCCGTTCGTATCGAAATGCTTTCTCGCTTTAAAACGGCAAAAGAGCAACAACAAATTATCGCTGATGCCGCAGATGGCAAAGTGGATATCTTGATTGGTACACACAAATTATTGCAAAGCGATATTGTCTGGAAAGATTTGGGCCTGTTGGTTGTCGATGAAGAGCATCGATTTGGCGTTCGTCATAAGGAACGTATTAAAGCGATGCGGGCTGATGTCGATATTTTAACACTGACTGCAACACCTATACCTCGAACATTAAATATGGCGATGAGTGGCATGCGGGATTTATCGATTATTGCAACACCACCTGCACGTCGCTTAGCAGTAAAAACCTTTGTTCGTCAATATGATGAACTCGTCGTTCGTGAAGCGATTTTGCGTGAAACCTTACGGGGTGGACAAGTTTATTATTTGTACAATGATGTAGAAAATATCGAAAAAGCCAAGGCACGGCTCGAAACGTTAGTCCCTGAAGCGCGGTTTGTCGTGGGGCATGGTCAAATGCGTGAACGCGAGTTAGAGCGAGTCATGACAGACTTCCACCATCAACGGTTCAACGTTTTAATTTGCACCACCATAATTGAAACCGGTATCGATATCCCGACCGCTAACACGATTATTATTGAGCGTGCTGACCACTTCGGTTTAGCGCAATTACATCAATTACGAGGCCGTGTCGGCCGTTCTCATCACCAAGCTTATGCTTATTTACTGACCCCTCATCCGAAGGCAATGACTACTGATGCACAGAAACGCCTTGAAGCGATTTCATCTTTAGAGGATTTAGGGGCAGGCTTTGCACTTGCCACACACGATCTTGAAATTCGCGGTGCAGGTGAACTCCTTGGAGAAGATCAAAGTGGGCAAATGACCACAATCGGCTTCACGCTGTATATGGAGCTCTTGGAAAGTGCGGTTGATGCCTTAAAAGAGGGGCGAGAGCCATCATTAGAAGACTTAACTAGCCAGCAAACAGAAGTTGAGTTGCGAATGCCTGTCTTGCTGCCAGATGATTATATTCACGATGTTAATATGCGCCTTTCATTTTATAAGCGTATTGCAAGTGCAAAAGACAGCCAAGAGCTGAATGAATTGCGTACAGAACTGATTGACCGCTTTGGTAGTTTACCTGATGCAGGGAAATTCCTACTTACCTCAGCGGCTATTCGCCTACAAGCGCAATCTTTAGGTGTGAAACGTATCGAAGCGCATGAAAATGGCGGTTTTATTGAATTTGGTGAGAAAAATAAAGTTGATCCAAGTTTCTTAATTAGCCTGCTACAAAACCAACCTAAAACCTATCGTTTAGACGGTCCTGTACGCTTGAAATTCTTCCATGACTTATCTGACAGAGTGACTCGTCTAGATTTTATCAAGCAGTTACTCGCTGATTTTGAAGAACATCTGCTTGCCTAACCCTCTTTAAATCAACTAAAAAAGGCTATCATTAGATAGCCTTTTTGCTTTCGGAACACCACGTTAATTTTATTCAAAAAAACCTAACGCATTTTTATTTTGTTGTAATTCCAACACGTTTGATGTGCTTGATAATGGCAACTCATTTTGATGCAAGCAATAAAATGGTAAAAGTTCTTTAACATCACTACGTACTGTTTCGCAGATAGAATTTGAAGAGGGTAAATCCAAACGCCCGTCATCATTTAATGGAATAAAAATCGAGGGGGCATAAGATGTTCTAACCTTACCAATAGTTTTACCTATCTGATAAACCACATCATAACCCACCACCACCAGTTCCATTTTTTGTGTGTTCACACAGATTTTATTACGGTCGTCAAATAAGGAAGGAAAGCCTTTACCTTGCAGAGCTTCAATCATAAAAATCATCTTGCATTCGTTTTGGGCTGGGTGAAAACGAGATAACGACTGCTGATTAAACGACCCAAGAACACCGGTTAATGTACAATTTTCGTACTCGACAAGGCGATTTTCTTTTATTGGTTCAACTGAGAGCACTGTAGCTAATTTAATTTCAGGCTCTTTGACCAACACTGATACAGCAAAAACAACAAGGCAAACCGCGACTGCCGCCAACAACAGCTTAAATTTTAGCTTCACCGCATTCACCTTTTTTTAATATCCATATAGATATTGTAACTATAGAACTGGATAATTCGATAATTACGTACCTAAATATCGTTTTTTTAGAATTATCCTAACTTCAAACAAATATACTATGATAAATTCTTTATTTATGTATACATTATAAATGCTAACTACCTAGTTGTGAGCACTCAAATTCACTGTAAACCCTAATAAAAAAATTCATATATCAACAAACTAAAATGAATTTATCAAAACATTGCAATTTTAACGTTATATAAAAAAATAATAACAAATTAATTTAATGGTATTTAATTAAATTAATACATTTTAAATAATACTTAATACAAATTAATATGCTATACAATCATCAACTATGATACTTGTATGATATTAAATGATTAAACAATTAAGAGAATTGATCTAGAGAGCCATATTTGTAGATAATAAATGAGGTGAATAAAACTAATAACCCGTTTTTTACATCAGTGCTCTCTTTTCTCTGCCCACGCCTCGCAACTTAAAGACAACACCACTGGCTAGATTATAACCAGTGGTGACTTAGAATTATCTTTCTACGAGTAAAATTAGTGAAGTTTAAGTTTTGGGCGAATAATTCGATTAATACTGCCGACTAACATCATTAAACCCGTTTTAATATAGCCGTGCAGTGCAATTTGATGCATACGGTATAACGAAATATAAACGAATCGAGCGATACGCCCTTCCACCATCATATCACCACGCATTAGATTGCCCATCAGGCTACCCACCGTACTAAAGCGCGAAAGTGACACTAACGAGCCATGATCTTTATAGATATAATCCTTAAGCGGTTTATCTTTCATCATGGCAAGGATATTGTCGTAACATAAGCTCGCCATTTGGTGTGCGGACTGTGCCCGTGGAGGAACAAAGCCCCCTTCGGGTTTGGCGCAAGATGCACAATCGCCGATGGCAAAAATCGTCTCATCCAGTGTTGTTTGTAGCGTAGGCTTAACAACTAGCTGATTAATTCGATTCGTTTCTAACCCTGCGATATCTTTCATAAAATCAGGCGCTTTTATGCCAGCAGCCCACACCATAAGATCTGCATGAATTTTACCGTCTTCTTTAGTATTTAACCCATCAGCCTCAGCGCTAGTCACCATAGTTTTCGTCAATACATTGACACCTAGCTTATTCAGCTCTTGATGCGCCGCCCCTGAAATTCGCGGTGGTAATGCAGGTAAAATACGTTCACCCGCTTCAACCAGCGTCACATTTAAGGCATCAGTATCTAACCCTTTAAACCCGTAGCTGGTGAGTTGCTCAACGGCATTGTACAGTTCTGCCGATAATTCAACCCCTGTCGCACCGCCTCCAACAATGGCAATATTCACTTTTTCCTCTGCGTTATCACGCACGGAATAGCGTAAGAATAAATTTAACATTTCATCATGAAAACGGTGAGCTTGATGCGGATTATCTAAGAAAATACAGTGATCTTTCACACCCGGGGTACCAAAGTCATTTGATGTACTGCCCAGCGCCATCACTAAAATATCGTATTCCAATTCCCGTAAAGGTACTAATAACTCACCGTGCTTATCATGCAGTTCGCCTAACACGATTTTTTTATTCTCACGGTCAATATTTGTTAATGAACCTAACTGAAAATTGAATGCATTATGCCTTGCATGCGCTAAGTAACTAATCGCATCAACACCATCATCCAATGAGCCCGTTGCCACTTCGTGTAACAAAGGTTTCCAAAGGTGACTTGGGTTACGGTCAACAAGCGTAATGTGCGCACGTTTTTTTCTACCTAATTTTCGGCCCAAACGTGTTGCTAGCTCTAAGCCACCCGCACCACCGCCGACAACGATGATTTTTGGTTGAGATAAGGTCATAAATTCCTCGAACAAATATATTAAAGTTATTTAAGGTTTCTAGTGATAAAAATCTTAGATAACAATAATTAACGCTCTCGTTATTCTTGATAGAAAATTTAGAATATCACGCTTGGTCTATTGGTAATACCAAATATTGATTTACATCAATTTAATTGATTATCAAGGCATCGGCAACCCTCTTCAAATCATTTTTTGTCAGGGCATGAATCGAGTCAGCTTGAAACTGTTTAATATCAATCAGATGATTAAATCCACACATTATTTAATGATAATGAGAATCATTATTGTATCATTTTTATTTTAAGACAGACAATTGATTATCTTTGTATGGTGGGATAGCGGAATGAATAAAAACAACAAAAAACCCGAAACGCTGAGCGCCTCGGGTTTCAATTATTCAAAAATCAATTTTCGTTATTTGATTTTTTTAATACGCACGTCAGTTGGGACTGCAACTGGTGAGTTATCTTTGAAGTATTGCATTAATGCTTCGTTATCTGGCAAGCTGTAAACACGGTCTTTACCTTCATCGAAGGCTGAGAAACGGCTACCACCCGTTGCTAAGAACTCATTAGCAGCAACACGGTAGGTTTTTTTCATGTCTAATGGTTTGCCATTTAACTTGATTGAGTTTTGGATAACTTTATCGCCCACTGCGCGACTGTCATCCCACTCATAGTAGAAACCTTTAGAAACTGGCATCACTTGTGGACGCGCACGATCCCATTGTTGCTCAAGGGCTTTTTTAATTTGAGCTCCAGTCAGGGACTGTGTTACCACAACGTTAGAGAATGGTTGAACGGTAAAGATATCACCGTAAGTCTGTTGACCCGCTTTCATGTCAGCACGAATACCACCACTGTTCATGAAGGCGATTTGTGCGCCACCCGCATCTTTTGCAGAAGCAACGTACAATTGGCCATCGGCAATGATTTTACCTAGCGTTGAATCCCCACCAGACAATAATTTCTTGTCTGAATCCGCGCTCAGAGAACCCATCACTTCTTGCGAAATTGGTAACGCAATTTTTTCGTATTTTTGGACGAAAGTCGTTAACTCAGGGTTTTTCTCATAACGTTTTGTTTCAACAGGAATATTTTTCGCTTTAATGCTAACAATATCTTTTGTTTTTCTATCAATCTCAATGTTTAACTGAGATAACAACGTACCGTTAGACTGGGCTGAAATAACTGTTTTACCGTTAATTTCACAATTATATGCTTGGTGAGTATGGCCACTGACCACAAAATCAACAGCGCCATCTAATTGATTAACGATATCAACAATTGGGCCTTTGATATTATCACAACGATTAATATCTTTGACTTTAGTATCGACTTGTTGGGTCGCACCTTCATGGATCAAAACACCGATGCTATTGATACCCTTCGCTTTTAACAATTTAACTTGGTTGTTAATGGTTTCGACTTCATTTTTGAACTCTAAACCTGCGGTACCACTTGGTGTCACGATAGCCGGTGTACCTTCTAATGTTAGGCCAATAAACGCCATCGGAATGCCATCAAACTCTTTAATAAAGTAAGATGGGAACAGGGTTTCGCCTGTTTCCTTCACGATTACGTTCGCCGCTAAGTAGTTAAAGTCAGCGCCAGCAAAGGAATCTTTACCCACACAACCAGCGGTCGGATGGCAGCCACCGTTTTGTTTTCTCAGCAGCTCTTCTTTGCCTTTATCGAACTCATGGTTACCTACAGCACTGGTTTCCATACCAATCGCGCTTAATGCTTCGATTGTCGGCTCATCGTAGAACATAGAAGACAATAATGGGCTCGCACCGACTAAGTCACCTGCACCTACCACGATAGTTTTATCGTTTTGTGCACGTAGTTGGTTAACTAAAGTCGCGATAGATTCGATGCCACCTAATTTACCATCGCCCGGAGCTTGTAATGCGCCGTGGAAGTCATTGATACCAATAACCTGCACTTTCACTGTGTCGGCCGTTTTGGTTGCACAACCTGCAAGTAGCGCTCCCGAAATCAAAACGGTCAGTAATCCAATTTTATGTTTCATTTTTCAACCCTTTTATTTTAAGCAGGACTCAACTGCCGACTACATTTTGAAGCGATAAGTGGTTGTCATAGAACCTGACAACGAGTGTGCACGACGTGAGTGGCCGTCATACAGTTTTGGTGTGGTATAGTCGTTTTCTTGCTGATGGTGCCAACCCAGACCGCCGCTCAATGAAACCGATAAGTTTTCTGTTGGTTTCCAGTAGCTGAATAGACCAAATTGACCTTGTTTTAATCTTTCGCCTTCATATTTGAATTCTGAATAGTTGGTACGCGCACCTACAGACAGTTCTTTGCTCACACGGTATTCAGCAGCTAACGCGATCATCGTTTCACCGTCACGAACATAGTCGATATCTGAGTATGCAGGTGAGTTAAAACGACCACGGGTGTTGCCGATTGGGTTACGAGCAAATTGACCAACGCCGTTCGCTTTTTTCGCTTGGGTATGGGTTAAGCCAGTGCTAAGTGTCCATGGGGTTTCTGGTACCCGCCATTCTGCGGTTCCCGCATAGTGCCATGCACGTTTGTCAAAGTTACGTTTGCCTTTTGCATCGTTAGTTTCAGTACGTTTACCGTCACTACCGTATTCATGATTATAAATTTGTGTGCCGAGTGTTAAGTCAGAGGTCAGCTTATATTTTGCTTCAAGACCTTGTTGACGGAATAAATCGTCAGCTTGACCGTAAAAATAATGTACTTTCAGTGGTTTAGTATTGTAGTTAATGCCACCCGTGATCACGTGGTTAACGTTGTGTCTTACACCATTACCATCAGTAAAATACATTGCATCAATGTTTGGGCTATCACGACGCATGACTTTCTTGTCGAGATATAATAAATCCAAGCTCCAATCATCAATGGCTGTATTGGTGTAATAACCACTGTAGCTGTTTAAAGAAAGGCGTTGTGAGTTCGTGAAAATACCCGTGTTTTTCAGTGTAAACCAACCTGCTTTCGCATTAAATTTAACAGGTTCTAAATCTAATTTTACTTTGGCATAACGCTGACCAATTTTGTTATAACCTTTCGCATGGCCATCATCGTTATATAAAATTGCACGAGAGGCGAAGTCTTTACTTGCGCCTAATTTAATACCGCCGTAGTAGGATGCATCAAACCCAATCACATCAGCAAAATAACCTGAAGTAAAATCAGCTTGGAAGTTTTGACCCCAAGCATTTGCAACTTGCTTTCTATAACGACCTTCGTCTTTATCGAAACGGTTTTCAGTTTTCAGGTATTTCCACATATTACGAGTTGACAGCTCTAACTCTGAATCCGCAATAAATGAGTTTTCTTTGATTGAATTTTCCCAGTTGCTCGCATTTGCCATGGTAACTGCTAAATAGCAAGGAGAAAGCATTAATAGCGCAAGATTTTTAACTTTCATTGGAATTAACCTAGTTAATGATTATTTGAATTAATTTTATGTTGTGCCATGTTCTCATGAACAACAAATCACCATTTTTATTTTTAGCTTAGTAAAACAATTTAACTTAACGATAAACAAATACGTCCATTTCAAACACTAAAGTCATTTTTTAAATAAAAAAATTCATACAGCAATTTAGCCGCATACGTGTTTACTTTTTGAGTTAATAAGGTGTTATCCTTACTGTTAAAACTTAATTAATTTTAATTATTCCGAGGCATTCTCACTCATTTTTCGTGTTTCATTTCGGTTAAGTAACAATAAGGTGTTAATATTTAAACAGCATAGAAAGTATCATTTATGGTCAAAATTCTGTTAGCTATCTCTATTTTCTTTTGGGCAAAGTTATCCCATGAGAAATAAGCTTCTCAGAATTTACCTGCTCTATTTTACTTAATATCTTGTTTGTGAATGGCTTTCTTTTTCAATGCACTGTACTTGATGGCGCATTGTCATAAAACTATCATAATAGGAATGCTAACGTAATTTAACGTCAATTAAAACGATCACTGTCACAACACGTTACATAAGTTGCATTCAATATCTATATGAATGTGATATACATCACATATAAATCCTATTTACCTTCTATATAGATTAAGAGATATAAAACTGAAAACTTTATTTACCTTAAGGCCAAAAGAAAAAACCTTTAAAATCTGAGCATAACTACAACATTATGTGCTTATATGCACATTTTCAGAACTTGATATCCCCATTCTTTTTGTCAATACCCCATTTGTTTTTGGAATATTAAATACATATATACCTTTAGCCCAGCTTAAGATACGGCATTATATGTTTAGTTTTTATGCAAAACGTTTGCGTTAACTAATATGCCCAAATAACAGAGAGTTAATGTTCAGCTATTTAGCCTTTCTAATACTTTTAATTATAAGCTCAATTTATGAACCATAGCCAAACTACCCTAAGAGAAATTGAAAACAATCTTTTATTACTTTAATCTTAAATTATTTAGTTTATCTTCCCAATTACAGTCCGATTAAAATATCAGCATTTATACTTCTGCCATATTCTTGAAGTAACTTTGTTTCATTTGTGTTGTTTTTGTGGATTATTAATTTTTATTAAAAAATAAGTTTTGGTTTTTTATTTATCCTATTTTTTAAATAAATTAAATCCTATTAAATTTATTTAATAGCGTTACGGGTAACGTTATAGAAAATAACCAGCGAATACCCTGCTCCTAAACGCGCCACATTAAGGCTAGCTATTACATAAAAAAAGCCAGTGAGATAAGTCTTCTCACTGGCTTAATCGGTTCTTATTTTTGATTACTGCTTAGATTCTTGCCATCTATTATGTAATTCAACCAATTTTTGGTTACTTTCCTGCCAACGTGCCGCACTTTGCAACTCTGCCAAACTGTATTGTCGGCCACTGTGATAAAGCTTCGAGGCTTGGCTATCATGTTGTTTTGGTAGATTATCCAATACGCTCACTGCACCCTCACGGTTATTACAGACCAGGATCATGTCACAACCTGCATTCAAGGACGCCTTGGCTCTTTCAGGGTAACTGCCCATAATCGCAGCACCTTCCATCGATAGATCGTCAGAAAAAATAACGCCATTAAAGCCAAGTTGCTCACGTAAAACAGATTTTAACCAGAAAGGCGAACCACTTGCCGGCCTGTCATCGGCCTGTGTATAAATAACATGGGCAGGCATGATGGCATCTAACAATTCTCTTTGAATAAAATCTTTGAAAATCGACATGTCTTTGCCGCGAATTACATCAAGGGTACGGTCATCCCGAGGTGTTTCTTTATGAGAGTCCGCTTTTACTGCACCGTGACCAGGAAAATGCTTCCCTGTTGTTTTCATTCCAGCGCTATGCATCCCTTTAATAAAGCGCTCTGCCATCACCATCGCTATCTCAGGGTTTTCATGGAATGAGCGCTCACCAATCGCAATACTTTGATGGCCTAAATCAAGTACAGGCGCAAAACTAATGTCGATATCCATCGCTATCATTTCTGCGGCCATTAACCAGCCTGCTTCCTCTGCCAATTTTGCACCATCATGTTCATTATTCAGTGCGGCAAATGCTTGTGCTGATGGTAGTGCTGTGAAACCATCGCGAAAACGTTGTACACGCCCACCTTCTTGGTCGACTGCAATCAACAGTCGGTTTCGTGATGCATCCCGGATTTGACGAACCAATTCACGCAGTTGTGCTGCATCATGAAAGTTACGGGTAAATAAAATTAAGCCGCCCACCAGTGGATGAGCTAATATTTCGCGTTCTTCATTGTCCAGTTCATACCCCTGAACATCGAGCATTATCGGGCCCATAACCTGCCTCACTTATTTCATTCGTTAACTGTATAGAGGTTGTGCTAAGCATTTAGCCTAGCAAACTGAAATATTGTCGTAGTGGTTGAGAGTGTAACAAAAAGTCAGGGTCTCGACTTTCATGCCACTGCACTTCATACCACATTAATGTCATGTATTTTACCCAAGGTGACCATAAATTACAGTGATGCGTTAACTGAAATTTATCGCGGTAAGCGCCTTGAATATCACAATATTGCGTCAGAAATTGCTGGCGCTGGCGCACGGTAAAGTTATTGAATTGAAAATAGGTTTCTAGCGAAAACGCAATATCGGTATTTGCGGTATATTCCCAATCCAATAACATCAATTCGTCATCTTCTTGAATAATGATATTTTTAGGATGAATATCCATATGGGCAGGTGCCAATTTCAACGCCTTTGGCATCTTTTTTTGTAAAAAGTCTCGATGAAGCCGCTTCCAGCGTGGAGAAAACCGTTGTGGATCGACGCGTTCCCCATAATGGGCTATTTCGGCTCTCAATGGCAATGTGTAAGTCAATAACGATGAACAATGCAAAGTAGCAACGATACTGGCAAGTTTCTGCTGAAATTCTTGCGAGTAAAACCGATCCTCGTGGGGATGTTGCCCTTCACACCATGCTAAAACTAACCACTCAGCATTATGTGCAACCACCGCCTGAGCAAAGGGTAAATGCTGAATTTGCTGTAAAATACGGGCTTCTTTATGTCGAGAGACATACAAGGCATTTTGCCGATATGTATCAGCTCGAGCCACCAGTTTTAAGGGGCAATTGGGTTGATGACTTTCAACTAAAAAGCTGCCACCGGATAACCCAACTAAGGGAGAAATTTCCCAGCACTTGTTTGAAATTGCTGGGAAATGTGCCGAGAGTAAAGCAAGCAATGACTGCATGTTACTCAATATTGTTTTTTCCAGTCCAAATAATTTCGCCTGTTTGCACTTCCATTAATTGCATCTCAAGACGCCTTTCTTTGTTTGACCCAGACATCACGCTGTAAATCACATAATTTGCCTGTACATAGCGACCAAGGCCAATTGCTTTGCTGCGAGTCACAAGGCTATCTTCTTGGGATAACCCCAGCGTCTTACGCGCTGCATTAACCACATCTTGTGGGACAACATTAAAACGGTGAGTATTCTCTACCGCAGACATCATATTGGCTGTAATCTGTTGCACAGGAAGAGAACCATTCGTATTATTTTTGACTGAGTCGACAAGTAAAACTTTGCCAGACTCCACGCCATCTGCCGCTGCCATTTGTGCAACTAACGGTGCTATTGCCGCAGACCAATCCGTTGTTTGCTGTTTAGGCGGTGTTGGCACCTTATCCGGTGGCGGTGGCGGCGTCACTTCTGGCTGCTGCGACTCAATCGGCACAATCGGTGGCTGCTCAACAGGTTGTTGTGGTGGGTATGACGGACAGCCAGCTAAAATAAGCGCTGCCGCGGCTACCATTAAGATCCGTTTCATTATTATTCTCCGGCCTTAGGGGATAAAAAAATATGAATACGCAGATTATCTGCACGAGGAGAAGAGGTTACCGCGCGAATTTGCTCTGTGGAGCTCGGTAATAATAATTGCTCTGCAATTGCCGATGTCTCCACCTTCAACCCTTGCTTATCGTACCAATACAGGCGATAAGCGATATTGACCGCTTTCGACTCCACATTGCTAATATTGATGGTGGCAACAAGTTGATGCTCCACCATACTCACAATTGGGTTTTCAACAATGATACCTTGTGCCAACACAGACGGTTCCATGATCACACGCTGCTGCTCATTAAAAACCAACCCTTGTGGCTTTTTATAGAGGCAACCACTCAAAAGTACGACGAGCGTACCTAGTAATACCGCGCGGTTCATTGTTGTTCCCAATATTTTCATTATTTGGCCAATAATGGGCCTAATGGGCGACCACCCACTAAGTGCATATGAATGTGGAAAACTTCTTGGCCCGAGTGCTCATTGCAATTCATAATTAAACGGTATCCACTTTCTGCAATACCTTCTTCTTTCGCAATTTTTGCCGCAACCGTAAATAAACGGCCAAGAGCCAGTTCATCATCCGCAGTGACATCGTTCACAGTTGGGATCAATTTATTAGGAATGATTAAGATGTGTGATGGCGCTTGTGGTGAAATATCACGAAAAGCCGTGACTAGCTCATCTTGGTAAACCACATCCGCAGGGATTTCACGACGGATGATCTTGCTGAAAATGGTTTCTTCTGCCATGTTAATTTCCTTAATAATTCAAGAATGATTTAATTATCGTGTGTTGATTATGCGTTATTCACGCCGACATTTAAATGAAACAAACGATTGAAATTCTGTGTGGTGATCTCGGCCATATCCTCAACACTAACACCCTTGAGTACAGCCATGTATTCCGCCACATCACGCACATAAGCAGGCTGGTTTTCTTTTCCACGGTGCGGAACGGGTGCTAAGTAAGGTGAATCTGTTTCGACAAGAATTCTATCTAGCGGGACAATTCGCGCCGCTTCACGAATTTGCTCTGCATTACGGAATGTCACAATGCCTGAGAATGAAATGTACATGCCTAAATCAAGCAACTCGATAGCGGTGTCTTTATCTTCAGTAAAACAGTGCAATACACCGCCACAATCCATTACCTTTTCTTCACGTAAGATTGCTAGCGTGTCTTCTCGCGCTGAGCGGGTATGCACAATGACAGGTTTATTCACCTCACGGCCAATACGGATATGTTGGCGGAATGACTCTTGCTGTAACGCTGCATTTTCCTGCTGGTAATAATAATCTAAGCCAGTTTCCCCTAAGGCAACAACTTCCTTCCCCGCCGCTAACTGCGCTAAACGCTCGAAATCGTGCCCTTCATCTAAATTCAGGGGGTGAATACCACAAGAAAATGCAATATTGTCACGCTCACCAATCAACGTTTTCATTTTTTCAAAGCCCGGCAGCGTCGTTGCCACCGCTAACATGAAACCAACATCACGGGCAGACGCTTTTGTTATCACATCATCGACATTCGTATGTAATTTTTCATAATCTAAACAGTCGAGATGGCAGTGTGAATCAACAACAAACATATTTAACTCTTTTTAAAATGAGGGGCTCGCCAGTAAGGCTTCCCATTGTAATAATTGATTAGCCAACAGAAGTTCCTGGTTTAACGCAGGAACGGTCAGTAATTGATGGCGACAGTGCAGCCATTGCTTGTACACATCATGAAGTTGTGTACGGTTCATCATGGATGCTAACTGCATCACTTGCGCGCTATAGTCTTGGTTAATGCAAAACTGCGCTGCGCCTTGCTGTACCTTAATGGCATCAGCAAATAAGCTTAATAGCCAATTCAGAGACATCACCGCATCATCTATATTGAGCGACGGTAACAAACTTAGCATATCGCGGTTTTGTAATGCTAACGCCATACTATGGCATAGTGCGGTGCGCTTTTGCCATAAATTGGCATCAAGTAGCGCTAACGCCGCAACTGGTGCGCCTTGGCAAAGTTTTAAGGCAGTAACCGCATCAGCCATAACCAAATCAGGCTTTTGCTTTTGCAGCCAATATAATGCGATTTGCGAATCTGGTGCTGGTAAAAAGTGACTCAGGCAACGGCTGCGGATCGTAGCTAACAAGTTTTCTTGCTTTTCGCTACCTAACAAAAAATAGGTACCTTTAGCCGGTTCCTCAAGGGTTTTTAGCAATGCGTTCGCCGCGGCATCGGTAAGGGCATCCGTACTGGGAATATACACCACCTTACTACCACCTTGTTGCGCATGACTGCTTAAGGTTTCAATCAGCTTTCTGACCGAATCAACACTGACCGTCGATTTCCCTTTTTCAACCTCTATCACATGGTAATCAGGGTGTGTCCCTGCCAGCATCAGATGGCAACTATGGCACTCCCCACAACTTTTCATCCCATCACGATTTTGACAGATTAACCAACGGCTAACCCCATAGCATAATGCATCAGCACCATTACCTGAAATAGAACTAAGCAACAAGGCATGGTGACCTCGGCCACTTTGGTAAGCCGCAATGATTTGCCGATAAGGCTCATTTAACCAAGGATACCAATTCATGCCATCAACACCTTATTTCGCTAACCATGTCAGTAATGCAGTGCGAATATCATTTTGAACTTGCTCGATATTTTGGCTTGCATCAATCGTCACGATGGATTTATCACCCGCAGCAAGTTCCAAATATCTTTCTCGAGTTCTTTCAAAAAACGCGAGTGACTCTTTTTCAATTCTATCTAACTCGCCCCGTGAACGAGCACGTTGTAAACCGAGTTCTGGCGATAAATCAAGGTATAACGTCAGGTCAGGTTTAAAATCACCTAACACTAAATCACGTAGAGACTGCATTAAATGGCGATCAATCTGGCGTCCACCGCCTTGATAAGCTTGCGATGACATATCATGGCGATCTCCAACAACCCACTTTCCAGCAGCAAGCGCAGGTTTAATCACGGTATCAACTAATTGCACGCGGGCTGCATACAGCATTAAAAGTTCGGCTTTATCCGTGACTTTGTCTCCTTCAATACCTTGTTTGATAAGCTCTCGCAGCTTTTCTGCCAGCGGTGTGCCCCCAGGCTCACGGGAAAATACGATATCGTTGATACCTGCATGGTTAAGCGTGTCAACCACTGTGTTGATTGCGGTGGTTTTCCCTGCGCCTTCTAATCCTTCAATAACAATAAATTGGTTTTTCATGTTTTATCAGTTTTGCTGTTCAATTTGGCGGTAAACTTTGACGGCACGGTTGTGGTCATTCAAGTTACGGCTAAAGGTATGTCCCCCTTTACCGTCCGCGACAAAATATAAATAATCTGTTTTCGCTGGATGTGCAGCTGCTTTTACGGATGCCAAGCTTGGCATTGCTATTGGTGTTGGCGGTAACCCGTCAATTTTATAGGTGTTATATTCGGTGTAATTATCTAAATCACTGCGGTAAATTTTACCACGATATTTATCACCCAAGCCGTAAATGACCGTTGGGTCTGTCTGTAAACGCATTTTTTGCTTCAAGCGGTTAACAAATACCGAGGCTACTTGCGAACGTTCACTATCAACCCCCGTTTCTTTTTCGATAATTGACGCCATAATCAACATTTCATAGGCATTTTTATACGGCAGATCCCTATCGCGTCCTTTCCATTCATCATCAAGGCTGGTTTGCATACGCTTATGAGCACGTTTCAAAATTTCGGTGTCAGGTGTTCCCGCTGTATAGAGATAGGTGTCTGGATAGAGCCAACCTTCCAAGGTTCCCTCACCTTTAAAACCTATTTCAGTGTAAAGCTCAGTCGGTGTCATTTCAGTGGACTTGTGCGCTAAGTATGGCGCATCACGTAAAATATTGCTCCAATCGGCTAAACGATTACCTTCAATAAACCGAATCGAAAACTGAGCTTCCTTACCGCTGACGATCAATTTTAGTAACTGTTCGACATCCATATCAGGTTGTAAACGGTATGTGCCCGCTTTGAGCTGTGCCAATTCAGGACGCAGCTTTAATAACCATTGAAATTCATTTCCCTGCTCAATCAGTTTTTCATTGATTAGCAATGTTTCAAATGCCACACGCCCTGTCCCCGCAGGCACAGTGAAAATTTTTTCTTGTGTGAGGTTAATCGGTGTTTTCGCGTAATTCAATACTTGGCGATATTGCAAATAAAGTGCAATCGCCACAACGGTAATTAGAACAACAGCAATCAAAATGATTTTTTTAGCTAATTTCATTTATTGACCATACCAATGCGTATTAGACTTTAATTTATGCAAATTAGATTTTGCAGCGTAAAAATAAGTATTCGAACAGTTCCCGCGAATCATACTGCAATGGGCTTTCTTGTGTGCCTATTTGGATACTTTGAACGGGGAGAACTGGCATCAAGGCATTGCACATAATGACCTCATCACAGTGAGCTAATATGGAAGCGAACCGTTCAATTTCTTCAAAATGGTACTGGCTCCCTGCTAATAACGCTATGATCTTTTGTCTCATTAATCCATTCACCCCACTGTGTGATAACACGGGGGTATAAACTGTTTGCCCGATGCGCCAAAACACATTTGCACTGCAACATTCGACAATAGTACCGTCAGTATCGAGTACAATCGCTTCATCCGCTTGAGCCTCATCGATTTCTTGACGGATCAACACTTGTTCAAGGCGGTTTAGGTGTTTCATCCCTGCCAATAATGGGTTTCGCGAAACAGGTGTTTGGCTCAATATCAGCTTAGCGCCTTTGCACTGTAATTGAGTATAGTGCGATGGAAAGGGTGAAACACTGGCAATAATTGTTGGCTTCGTAAAACCGACAGAGCTGTAACCTCGCCCGCCTTCACCACGGCTAATAATGACTTTTAATACAAATTCGTCATCCGCTTGATTTGCACAAATTTCAACTAAGTGCCGCTCTAGTTCATCCCAATCAGGCACCGTAATTTTTAGCCGTTCACAATCACGTGCTAGACGCGCAATATGCTCTTTTAGCATCTTCGCTTGCTGATTCATTCCGTGGATAGTCGTAAAACAACCATCCCCGAACGCAACAGCGCGATCAGAGACACTAATTTGCTGACAAAGTTGACCATTAACCCAATATGACATTGATAACACTTATAATAAAAGCTGATAAATCAGACAGTAATCAGGTTGAACTATCATAAACTAAAGCATAGAGCTGTGCAAAGAGACGGGTAAAATAAAGCCCCAGTTGCAGACACAACTGAGGCTGAATTAATAACGGAACGAATTGATTATTCTGCGTGGTAACGGCGGAAAATCAATGAACCGTTTGTGCCGCCAAAGCCGAAGGAGTTACACAGAGCGTATTCCATGTTCTCAACTTTACGTGCTTTATTTGCAACGAAATCCAGTGTGCAACCCTCATCAGGGTTATCTAGATTAATCGTTGGTGGGACAATTTGATCACACAGAGACAAAATTGTGAAGATAGATTCAACTGCACCCGCAGCACCTAATAGGTGGCCTGTCATGGATTTTGTTGAACTTACTAACACATTTGAGTCTTCACCAAATACAGACTTAACCGCTTGCGCTTCCGCTAAGTCACCTGCATTTGTTGATGTGCCGTGCGCGTTGATATAGCCCACTTCGCTCGCCTCAATGCCTGCATCTTTTAGCGCATTTTCCATCGCTAATGCAGCTCCTTCACCATTTTCAGGCGGAGAAGTCATATGGTAAGCATCGCTGCTCATACCAAAGCCAGCCACTTCTGCGTAAATTTTAGCTCCACGCGCTTTCGCATGTTCATATTCTTCAAGAATAATGATACCTGCGCCATCACCGAGAACAAAACCATCACGGTCTTTATCCCAAGGACGACTTGCTGCTTGTGGGTCATCATTGCGAGTTGATAGTGCACGTGCAGCACCAAAGCCTGCCACACCTAAAGGTGTCGTCGCTTTTTCAGTACCGCCTGCCAACATAACGTCTGCATCGCCATAGGCAATCATACGTGCAGCGTGTCCAATATTGTGAACACCGGATGTACAAGCAGTAGCAATCGCAATACTTGGACCACGCAAACCATACATAATGCTTAAATGGCCTGCTGCCAAGTTAATGATTGTCGATGGTACGAAGAATGGGCTAACTTTACGAGGGCCACCGGCCATCATAGCTTCACAGTTATCCTGAATTAACCCTAACCCGCCAATACCAGAACCAATCGCTAAACCGATACGAGTAGCATTGGCTTCTGTTACTTCCAATCCAGCATCTTTAAAGGCTTGGAAGCCTGCTGCAATACCATATTGAATAAATGGGTCCATCTTCTTCGCATCTTTGCGAGAGATGTCAAAATCTTCGTAGTTAAAATCTTTTACTAAGCCAGCAAATTTAGTTGCGTGGTTAGTAGTATCGAAATGATCTATGAGGCTGATACCACTCTGTCCGTCACAAACAGCTTTCCATGATGACTCAACTGTGTTGCCGACAGGAGATAACATGCCCAGTCCGGTTACGACTACACGACGCTTAGACACGTATTTCCTCCAAGGAGGGAAAAGTTACAAAAGGAACATAGGCGATCGAGTGATCGCCTAGACATGTTTTTCGTACAATTATTTAGATGCGTTCTCGACGTAGTCAATCGCAGCCTGTACTGTTGTGATCTTTTCAGCTTCTTCGTCAGGGATTTCGCAATCGAACTCTTCTTCCAGAGCCATAACCAGCTCAACTGTGTCAAGAGAATCAGCGCCCAAGTCATCAACAAATGAAGCTGTATTTACAACTTCTTCCTCTTTAACACCCAGTTGTTCAACGATGATTTTCTTAACGCGTTCTTCGATAGTGCTCATACTATTAAAATTCCTATCAAAACTCGCTTTCGCGATGGTTTTCGTAGTTTATGAAATACAGGAAAAGATACAACCCAATCCCGGCTGTTGGAACCATTATTTTGCATTATTTAGCGTTGGATAACACTAATAATGCAAATAGTTCCATCATTTCTTTAGATCATGTACATGCCACCATTGACATGCAATGTTTCACCTGTGATGTAAGCAGCTTCGTCAGAAGCTAAAAACGCTACAGCACTGGCAATTTCTTGTGCATCACCCAGTCTATCTGCAGGAACCTGAGATAAAATGCCTGCACGCTGTTCATCTGTCAATGCTTTCGTCATATCCGTTTCGATAAAACCTGGAGCAACGACGTTAACAGTAATACCACGAGAAGCGACTTCACGAGCTAATGATTTACTAAAACCAATCAGCCCAGCTTTCGCTGCTGCATAGTTTGCTTGTCCCGCATTCCCCATCACGCCCACAACAGATGCGATGGAAATAATACGCCCACAACGTTTTTTCATCATGGCACGCAAAACGGCTTTAGACAAACGGTAAACGGATGAAAGATTGGTGTCAATAATATCTTGCCACTCTTCTTCTTTCATACGCATCAATAAGTTATCGCGAGTGATACCTGCATTATTAACCAAAATATCAATTTCGCCAAATTCTTCGCGAATTTTGGTCAACGTTTCTTCGATTGATGCTGCATCAGTCACGTTTAACGCTAAACCTTTCCCTTTACCATCAAGGTAAGCGGTAATAGCTTCTGCGCCTTTTTCGCTGGTCGCTGTACCAATAACGGTAGCACCGCGTGCAATTAACGTTAAAGCAATGGCTTTACCAATTCCGCGGCTCGCACCTGTTACCAGTGCAATTTTTCCTTCAAAGCTCATGTCGTCCTCAGCTATTTTCTAAAGCAGTGTCTAATGATACAGGATCATTGGCTGCTACGGCAGTTAAATTAGAGACAATCCGCTTGGTAAGACCAGTCAATACTTTACCCGGTCCCATTTCGATAAGGTGTTCAACACCTTGATCTGCCATCAATTCTACTGTTTCTGTCCAGCGTACTGGATTATACAGTTGACGGACTAAAGCATCACGAATATTTTGTGCCGATTGCTCAATTTTAACATCAACATTGTTGATAACTGGATAGACTGGCTCACAAAATTCAATTTTTTCTAACGCTTCGGCTAATTTTTCAGCAGCAGGCTTCATTAATGCACAGTGTGAAGGCACGCTTACCGATAACGGCAGTGCGCGTTTTGCACCCGCTTCTTTACACGCAGCACCCGCACGTTCAACTGCCGCTTTTTCCCCTGCGATAACCACTTGGCCTGGGGAGTTAAAGTTTACTGGCGAAACCACTTGGCCTTGCGCCGCTTCTAGGCAAGCTTTTTCAATGGATTCATTATCTAAACCGATAATGGCATACATTGCGCCTGTACCTTCAGGAACCGCTTCTTGCATTAACTTGCCACGTAATTCGACAAGCTTAATGGCTTCTTTGAAGTCAATAACGCCTGCGCAAACTAACGCAGAATACTCACCAAGGCTGTGCCCTGCCATAATTGAAGGCATTGCACCGTTTTTAGCTTGCCAAACACGGAAAATCGCCACAGATGCCGCTAGTAATGCAGGCTGTGTTTGCCATGTTTTGTTTAATTCTTCTTCTGGACCATTTTGGACTAATGCCCAAAGATCGTAACCCAATGCTTCTGATGCTTCAGCAAATGTTTGCTCAACCAGCTGATTTTCTTCAGCTAATGCTGCTAACATTCCTAAAGACTGAGAACCCTGTCCGGGAAATACCATCGCAAATTGTGTCATGTCTGTTTTCTCAGTAAATTAAAAACGAACTAAGGCAGAGCCCCACGTGAAACCGCCACCAAATGCTTCTAACAGCACAAGTTGGCCACGTTGAATACGTCCATCGCGCACTGCCTCATCAAATGCAGTTGGGACCGATGCCGCAGAAGTATTACCATGACGGTCTAAGGTGATAACCACTTTGTCCATGGTCATATCGAGTTTTTTTGCCGTCGCAGCAATAATTCTTAAATTTGCTTGATGTGGCACTAACCAATCAAGTTCTTCTTTTGCAATACCGCTTGCGGCCAAAGTTTCATCAACAATGTGCGCCAATTCACGGACTGCAACTTTGAATACTTCGTTACCTGTCATGGTTAAATACGCAGGGTCGTCTGAACAACGACTGCGATTAGGCAATGCGAGTAAATCCCCATAACGGCCATCAGCATGTAAATGGGTAGAAATAATACCGGGTTCGTTAGACTCACCTACAACAACAGCACCTGCGGCGTCACCAAATAAAATAATGGTACCGCGGTCTTCTGGGTCTAATGTTTTTGACAATGCATCTGCGCCAATAACTAATGCTTTTTTCGTCATGCCCGTTTTAACAAACTGGTCTGCAATGCTGATTGCATAGGTAAAACCTGCACACGCAGCGGCAACATCAAAGGCTGCACAATCATGAATGCCTAGCATCTGTTGTACTTGGCAAGCTGCGCTTGGGAAAGCGTGGGTTGCAGACGTTGTTGCAACAATAATTAAACCTATTTCGCTGGCTTCAACTTGCGCCATTTCAAGGGCTTTTTGTGCCGCATGAAAACTCATTACGGAGACATTTTCGTCTTCGTTAGCAATTCTTCTTTCATGTATCCCAGTGCGGGTGACAATCCATTCATCGGAAGTATCAACCATTTTTTCCAGATCAGCATTGGTGCGTACTTGCGCTGGCAAGTAGCTGCCTGTTCCTAAGATTTTACTGTACATAGCCATAGGTTATTGATCGCTCCTGGGTAAAACAATATTTAATCGCGCTGTTATTCTTTCTGGTACTTGTTTTTCAACAGCTTGCACTGCACGGTCAATCGCAGCTTTAAATGCATTTTCGTTAGCCGCACCATGACTCTTGATCACAATACCTTTTAATCCTAACAGAGTCGCACCGTTATACTGGTCGGGGTTCATATCCCCAAAACGCTTCATTAAACGTTTTTTAAGCCATTTTTTCGCCAGTTGCATCAACCAACTGCGTTTTTTCTTTTCATCGTCCGCCGATTTTAACAAGGAAAGAATAACGCGGATTACCCCTTCCATTGTTTTTAATGAGACGTTACCTGCGAAGCCGTCACACACTAACACATCCGTTTTACCTGTCAGTAATTCATTACCTTCAACGTAACCGATATAGTTAATGGACGCCGTTTCTTTTAACACTGCGGCGGCTTCGCGGATATTATCCAGCCCTTTGCTCTCTTCTTCACCGATATTAAGCAAAGCAACTTTTGGTTTTGTGATGTTGACCACTTCTTCAGCCATCACCGAACCCATTACGGCAAATTGCACTAACATGTCACTACTGCAGTTGACGTTTGCTCCTAAATCCAGCACCACCGTTTGGCTTTTTTGCTGATTCGGTAAGATGGTCATTAGCGCTGGGCGCTCAATGCCGTCTATGGATTTTAACATCAACTTTGCTAACCCCATCAACGCGCCTGTATTACCTGCACTCACGCACGCTTGTGCCTGCCCTGTCTTCACTAACTCTAATGCCACTCGCATCGAGGTTCCTTTGCTTTGTCTTATTGCATTCGATGGCTTAGCATCATTAGCAATAATTCCGTCTGCAGGGATAATTTCGACGCGCGAAATTTGCTCAGCACTTAAATGTGCAAGCAAAGGTTGAATGGCTTCGGGTTGACCGACAAGCAGTAATTTGAGTGCTGAATTAGATGCCAGAGCCTGCAATGCAGCAGGCACTGTGACGCGGGGACCAACATCCCCGCCCATTGCATCTAACGCGATGGTTAGATTAGCCAAGGTACCAACAATTACTTGCTGATAACCTTACGGCCACGGTAAAAACCGTCTGCAGTCACATGGTGACGCAGGTGAGTTTCACCTGAAGTTTTATCTACAGAAACTAGGGTAGCAGTCAGTGCATCATGTGAACGACGCATACCGCGTTTTGAACGAGTTGGTTTATTCTGTTGTACGGCCATTGACCTTACTCCTTAAGTACTTTTCTTTAAACTGGCTAATACGGCAAATGGGTTTGGTTTTTCTGCCTCAGGAGGCAGTTCACCATACACCATGTCCGCTTCGGACACTTCACAGTGTTCAGAATCATGAACCGGAACAACTGGTAAGGAAAGAATTATTTCATCTTCTATCATTCCCAGCAAATCTATTTCACCAAATTCATCAATTTGAATTGGTTCGTAGAGCTCCGGTAATGCTTCGGCCTTTTCGTCATTGACGACAGGACTAAAACAATACGATACGTAGGCATGATGCTTGAAATTTTTTCCGCAGCGTTGGCATTGGAGGGTGAGATCCACATCGGACTTCCCTTCGATAACCGTGAGACGCTGTTTATCAATATTAAATGATAATTCGGTTTCTACATCACTGTCTACACTGACTACTGATTCTGCAAGACGTGCAACTTGCTCAGGTGTATAACTCCCGACATAGTCGAGGTTTTTCTGAGCTGCACGCTGCGCATCGATAGTCAGGGGTAATTTTACCTTTTGCATAAGGCGCGCATATTAACTTTGTAATGAGCTATAGTCAAAGAAAAAGGCGGGGTAAACTCGCCTTTTCACCAAAAAATCGCAGGTTTTGCGGTTTATAGTTTAAAATGAGTTAACCCTTTTGGCTACGAGTTTCGAGAAAAATCATGAAATCGATTATTTTGGCGTCAACTTCATCCTATCGACAATCCTTATTAAAAAAATTAGGGTTGCCATTTTTAGCCTCGCCTCCGAACATTGATGAATCGCCTGTTTTAAATGAATCCGCTCAAGCTTTGGTCATGCGGTTATCTCATGCCAAAGCAGCGGCACTTGCAGAACAATACTCTCAACATTTAATTATTGGCTCTGACCAAGTGTGTGTCATTGATGGCAAAATTGTCGGTAAGCCGCACACCTTTGAAAATGCATTCAAACAATTGAAAGCAGCATCGGGCAATAAAATCACTTTTTATACTGGATTGTGCCTATTAGATTCCGCAACTGGCAAATTTAATTTGCAGTGTGAATTGTTCGATGTGTATTTCCGTCAGCTAACTGACCAGGAAATCACCAACTACTTGTATAAGGAAGAACCGTTCCAATGTGCTGGGAGTTTCAAATCAGAAGGACTCGGCATCACGTTATTTGATAAGCTCGATGGGCGCGACCCTAACACCTTAATTGGATTACCAATTATCTTGCTGCTCGATATGCTACGCCAGCATGATGTGAACCCACTGCTGGATTAGTCAATGATTGGCGGGTAATCGTCCCTACCCGCCAATCATTGGAACTTAAGATGAGGTTTTACGATTACGTAAGACTTTTAAACATTGGTTGAGCTCTGCACCCATTGGCGCTTGCAGGCGCATTTCTTCCCCAGTTTTTGGGTGTGTGAATTTTAATGCACTTGCATGCAAAAATAATCGATTAAGGCCTGTATCCGCTAACTGGCTATCAAATTGTTCATCACCATAACGGTTATCAAACGCAATTGGGTGGCCTGCATATAAGGTATGCACACGAATTTGGTGCGTTCGCCCCGTCACAGGGCTCGCTTTTACTAACGTTGCATTCTCAAAACGCTCTTCTACTTTAAAACGCGTCTCCGATGGCTTGCCTTCACTGCTCACTTTGACGACTCGCTCACCACTTTGCAAAATATTTTTCAATAACGGAGCTTGAACCACTTTTACGTGAGATTGCCAATTGCCACGCACTAAGGCCAAATAATCTTTTTGCATGGTTTTCAAGCGTAATTGTTCGTGTAAGGCTCTTAATGCCGAACGCTTTTTCGCAACCAATAAAATGCCTGAGGTATCCCTATCGAGGCGATGAACCAGCTCAAGAAAGCGCGCTTCAGGCCGTAAGGCACGAAGCCCTTCGATAACACCAAAGCTTAACCCACTTCCACCGTGTACCGCAGTACCAGAAGGTTTATTCAGTACAAGTATGGCGTCATCTTCAAATAATATGCAGTTTGCTAATGCAGCCACTTTATCTAATTTAGCGGAAACAGCGGGTGCTTCGCGTTCTGCAACTCTCACCGGCGGAACACGAACCTGATCCCCTTCAACGAGTTTGTACTCAGGCTTAATCCGCCCTTTATTCACACGCACTTCCCCTTTACGGATAATGCGATAAATCATACTTTTTGGTACGCCCTTAAGTTTAGCGAGCAAAAAGTTATCGATGCGTTGCCTAGCCTCGTCATCGCTGATGTCTATAAATTGAACTTGATTTTGTGTATTCATTCGGGAATGCGTTAACTCTAATTGATTAAAATATGCGCTTATTGACTCTCTCTATCATACCGACTCCACGAATTTTTTTATGTTTTTTTTTATTTTGGTTATTTTCTGCATGATTTATCCTATTTCTAAATAAAATTTCCATATAACTTCCTTATCGACTTGCTATAATGCACATGGCAATGGAATAATATGTAGTTGCCGAGATGTTTAAAAAACGAAAATTGGCGTTTATAGGATTTCTTATTTGATAGCGTAACAATGCAGCAATGGCGTAAGACATTTAGCAATATCAAATAAATTAGCGAGCAACGAATTTTGGCTTATTGGGTTAGGGACTTCCGTTTTAATGATAATTAACGGCACCTTAATTAAGAACGCTGAATTTTTAATCTAAAAATCAGGTTCACCGAATACTGCGCGTCTCTATACGAACGACTGCCGCGAGGCAGACGGTTTTGTAAAAATCACGAGGCCATCGGTTTACAGTAGCTCTTTCTTTCGCTGCTCTTTATTTAAAAGAAAATAATGAGTAAGTAATAACATGAAAAGAATGCTAATAAACGCAACTCAACAGGAAGAGTTGCGTGTTGCCCTTGTTGACGGGCAACGTCTCTATGATTTGGATATCGAAAGCCCGGGTCATGAGCAAAAAAAGGCGAATATTTACAAAGGTAAAATCACCCGTATCGAACCTAGTCTTGAAGCTGCTTTTGTTGATTATGGCGCAGAAAGACACGGTTTCCTTCCTATCAAAGAAATCGCTCGCGAATACTTTCCAAGCAACTATCACTCTCAAGGCCGTCCTAACATCAAAGATGTGTTAAAAGAAGGCCAAGAAGTTATCGTTCAAGTTGATAAAGAAGAACGTGGTAATAAAGGTGCAGCGTTAACCACTTTTATTAGTCTGGCAGGTAGCTATTTAGTGTTAATGCCAAATAACCCACGCGCAGGTGGTATTTCTCGTCGTATCGAAGGTGAAGACCGTACGGAACTCAAAGAAGCTCTGTCTTCTTTAGAAATTCCAGATGGCATGGGCCTGATTGTCCGCACCGCGGGTGTTGGTAAATCCGCAGAATCCCTGCAACAAGATTTACTGTACCGTTTACGTCACTGGGAAGCGATTCAAAAAGCCGCTGAAAACCGCCCTGCACCTTTCCTCATTCATCAGGAAAGTAATGTAATCGTGCGTGCGTTCCGTGATTATCTGCGCCCAGATATTGGCGAAATTCTGATTGATAATCCGAAAGTCGTCGAAATGGCTCGCAACCATATTGAAGCGATTGGTCGCGGCGATTTTGCAAGCAAAATCAAACATTATAGTGGCGATGTGCCATTATTCAGCCATTACCAAATCGAATCTCAAATTGAATCAGCGTTCCAACGTGAAGTGCGTTTACCTTCTGGTGGTGCGTTAGTCATTGATACCACTGAAGCATTAACTGCGATTGATATCAACTCATCACGTTCAACGCGTGGTGGTGACATCGAAGAAACCGCATTTAATACTAACCTTGAAGCTGCGGATGAAATTGCACGTCAATTACGTCTGCGCGACCTCGGTGGTTTGATTGTTATCGACTTTATCGATATGACGCCTGTTAGGCATCAACGTGAAGTGGAAAACCGTTTACGCGAAGCTGTTCGCCAAGACCGTGCTCGTATTCAAATAGCCCGTATCTCTCGTTTCGGTTTATTAGAAATGTCCCGCCAGCGCTTGAGCCCATCATTAGGTGAATCAAGCCACCATGTTTGCCCGCGTTGTATGGGTACAGGGACAATTCGTGATAACGAATCGCTGTCATTATCTGTTCTTCGTTTAATCGAAGAAGAAGCACTGAAAGAAAATACCCACGAAGTGCACGCAATCGTTCCGGTACAAATCGCGTCTTACTTGCTGAACGAAAAACGTAAGGCAGTAAGTGAAATCGAACAACGCCAAACTCACGTTCGTGTTGTTATCGTGCCAAATGACCAGATGCAAACGCCTCACTTCCACGTGATCCGTATCCGTAAAGGTGAAGAAGTGAATACGTTGAGCTATAACTTAGCTCAATATCACGAAACCGAAACCTTAACTCATACTGATGAAACAACCGCTGAGCGTAAAGCACCTGAGCAACCTGCTATTTCCGCATTTGCTCTGCAAGAGCCAGTCGAACTTCCTGCTGCCAAACTAAAAGATGCGGTGCCAACTAAAGCGCCTGTAGCAACAGCAAATGAACCTGCACAACCAGGCTTATTCAGCAAAATTGCAGCATTCTTTAAAGGTCTCTTCGGTGGTGAAGAAGAGAAAGTGGTTGAAGCACCAGCACCTAAGCCACGCAATAATAATGACCGTCGCCGTAATAACGATCGTCGTCGTAATAATGATCGTCGCAATAATAATCGCCGTGACCGTGATGATAACGAAAACCGCGATAGCCGTGATAATCGCGACAACCGTGACAATCGCAATAACCGCAATGATCGCAATGCCTCATCGGAAGAGACGAATAATCGTAACAAGGGTCGCAATAATAAAAATGCGGCACCGCAAGATGAGCAAACTGCAGAAAACGGCAATCGTGACAACCAACAGCGTCGTGAACAGCGCGCTGATCGCCGTCGCCGTCAAGATGAAAAACGTCAGCAACAAACTGCAAAAACTCAGCAAGATGCACAACAAGATAACGTTGAAGCTACAAATGCAAGGGAAGAAGAAGAGCAGCGTCCAGCGGCTCCTCGTCGCCAACGTCGTCAGTTAACACAAAAAATTCGTGTGACTGATAACGAGCAAGTGGTTAAAACCGATGTTGCAGAACCTGTTGTTTCTACGCCAGTTGCTGCATTACCCGCTCCTGTAGCTGCGGTTAATCAAGTTGAAGGCCAAGTGCAAGCTGATGATCTGCAAGATTTAAACCATCAAGCAGATAACGAAGAAAAACAAGACACCATCATTCCTCGTCGTTCACGCCGTTCTCCTCGCCACCTACGTGTGAGCGGTCAACGTCGTCGTCGTTACCGTGATGAGCGTCATCTCAATGCTTCGCCAATGCCATTAGCGGCTGCGGTAGCATCACCAGAACTTGCTTCAGGTAAAGTTTTCATTCATTACCCAATTGTTCAGCCTCAACAAGAGAGCATGGCAATCATTACGAATGAAGAAATGCTTGAACAGCAAAATGGCATTGAGCCAGTCAATGCAAACGCGGTAGTGGCTGCTGCACCTGCTGTTGTCGCAACGCCTGTGGTTGAGGAAGTAGCTGTTGTTGAAGAAATTCAACCTGCTGAAGTTATTACACCAACCGCTGAAGTTACCGCAGTTGTTGAAGAGCAAACAACAGAAACAGCTATCGACGATGTAAAAACTGAGGTTGAAGAAGCCATTGTTGCTGCAGATACCGAAGTTGAAACGGTTGTTGAAGCTATCATTGAAGAAAACATTCAACCTGCCGTTGTCGTTGAAGAAATTGCAGAAACTGTTATCGAGCCTGTCGTTGAACAGCCAGTTGCCCCAGTGGTAATTGAACCAACTAAGGTCGAGGCGCCAGTAACCTCTAATACGACTGCAAATAGCTTGCATAAACGCCATGCCTACTCACCAATGACTAAGGCACCTGCACCAACTGATGCAGCGGCAGCATTTGAAATTACTGAGTACCAACGCGAGACCTCTACGTTTGAAGGTAAAGGTGGCGCAGGTGGCCATGTGGCATCGAATGTTGCAACTTCAGAAATGGCAAAACCTGCTAGTTTCTAAGCTAAATCAGTACTGACTAAAAAGCCTTGTTGGGAAACCACCAAGGCTTTTTTGTTATTTATCTGCATTCAAATTATTAATTTACCAATTAAAAAGTTTCATTGATTATCGATAATCAACGCTTGTGTTAGTACTATCCTTATGGTTATATAACTGTGTTTTTATACAGTAACCACCACACAGAAAGGGATCTATTATGCTGAAAGTGATTGCAGAAGACTTTATCAAAACAGAAGCGATTGAAACTGTGATGCCGTTATACCGTGAATTGGTTGAAGCGACAAAACAAGAGCCCCTTTGCATTAGTTATGATTTGTATGTTGACCAAAAAAATCCTGGGCATTTTGTTTTTATTGAGGAATGGCCTGACCAACACGCGCTTGATATTCACTGTGCGAGCGAACATTTCAAACGCCTCGTCCCGCTTATCAATAGTTATAAAAAATCCGACCCTATTATTAAGTTGATGAATAGCGCATTTGTCCCTGACGAATAGCAACTAATGCCCTTGAGCCTTGAGCCTTGAGCCTTGAGCCTTGAGCCTTGAGCCTTGAGCCTTGAGCCTTGAGCCTTGAGCCTTGAGCCTAAAAGCATATTGCTAAAAATATCTTCGTCAACAAATAATAAGGCTGGATCTCATTGGCTATTTAATACCAATCCTTAAAATAGTCCACGTTGTGGCTAGGCGAAAAATTAAAGACAGAACAGGACACATACTCAAGTATATGACCTGTGTGACTGAGCAAAGCCAACAACGCTACAGCCCGAAATATGGCTGTATACCAATGACCAATTCTCTAAATAGTTCGCGTTGTGGCTAGCGGCAAATTAAAGACAGAACAGGCCACATACTCAAGTATATGATCTGTGTGACTGAGCAAAGCCAACAACGCTACAACCCTGAATATGGTTGTATACCAATGACCAATTCTCTAAATAGTTCGCGTTGTGGCTAGGCGACAAATTAAAGACAGAACAGGCCACATACTCAAGTATGTGACCTGTGTGACTGAGCGAAGCCAACAACGCCATAGTCCGAAATATGGCTGTATACCAATGACCAATCCTCTAAATAGTTCGCGTTGTGGCTAGGCGACAAATTAAAGACAGAACAGGCCACATACTCAAGTATATGACCTGTGTGAGTGAGCGAAGCCAACAACGCCATAGCGCGAAATATGGCTGTATACCAATGACCAATTCTCTAAATAGTTCGCGTTGTGGCTAGGCGACAAATTAAAAACAGAACAGGCCACATTCTCAAGTATATGACCAGTGTGAGTGAGCGAAGCCAACAACGCCATAGCCCGAAATATGGCTGTATACCAATGACCAATTCTCTAAATAGTTCGCGTTGTGGCTAGGCGACAAATTAAAGACAGAACAGGCCACATACTCAAGTATGTGACCTGTGTGAGTGAGCAAAGCCAACAACGCTACAGCCCGAAATATGGCTGTATACCAATGACCAATTCTCTAAATAGTTCGCGTTGTGGCTAGGCGGCAAAGCGAAGGCAGCACAGGGAGCATACTCAAGTATGTGACCTGTGTGACTGAGCGAAGCCAACAACGCCACAGCCCGAAATATGACGAGGATTTTTAGAACCAAGGCGCCTGCATCATAACCGCTCCATAAAACAACGCTCGACCCGCTAACTCACCACTAAACATAGCCACCATCAATGCAACCAATAACAGTATTGATGGCTTTTTACCCTTGCCCCCTCTTAGGGCTATCACGCACGGTAATATCATGCTCATAACAACTTGCCACCATAAGAGATAACTTCCCCCTTGGCTTGCAGGTATTTGCACGCGAATAATTTGTGATATCAATACAAACACAACACCCAATATCACGCCGATTTTAATCACGGTTGGCACCGGTTTGGCTAAAGCACGAACAAACAGTGTGATAAAACTAAACCCTAATACAATTGCACTACCAATAAAGGCAATTTGTGTTGCAGGGCTATGCCAGAGTGGATGGGCTACCATTTGATAATACACTTGTGCTGTGACAAGAATTGCCGCTAACCCACCGACACCACTCAACCAACCCAATACAATATTACGCATATTTGCTGTTGGTTGTAACCAGCAAGAAAGTGCCCAGAGAGTCACTAGGCCATTAAGCAAAACAAACGTAACCGCTTCACGACTTAACCACGAATGGCCTAATCCAAGTACTGAACGATAAGCTTCTAATGGAACCCCTAAGTGCCCCATAGACATAGACGATCCTATCACTTCAACTAACCAAATGATTAACACCGCTGTACGTAGGGATTTGCCAACAAGTTTATTTTCCGTACTGGCTTTCATTTGGTATAACGTCAAGGCGAGTACCGCACCAATCCCCCACTGACTCATCACAGTGAAAAATACCAAAGGGAGTTCCATATGATGAATATTCATGATTAGTCCTCCATTCCAATAATCACAATATTAGGCTGGCTGATTGTGTGATCGGGCATATTATAGCGCTTCTCCAGTACCGCCCAATTTGTTGTATGTTTTTTACGAAGTTCAGAAATTTCGCCGAACTCAATTGCCCCTGTCGGGCAAGACTCCACACAGCGAGGCAGTAATCCCTCATCTAATCGTTCAGCACACATATTACATTTACTGGTTTTACCTTCAGCCGGGTCAAAAACTGGGGCATGGTATGGACACGCCATAATACACATTTGGCAACCAATACATTTTTCATGGTCTTGCACCACAATTCCATCTGGCCGTTTAGTGTAAGTATCTGCAGGGCAGACTTTTAAGCATTGAGGGTCATCACAATGGTTACACGACATTGTAATGAATGCCTGTGTATTCGGTGAATCATCATTGAACTCACGTACACGCCGCCATAAAACCCCAGGAGGAGTCACATTCTCTGATTTACATGCCATTGAACAAGTGCGGCAACCATAGCAATCTTTTGTATTAATGAGAAAACCATATTGCTTAACCATGATTATGCCTCCCTTCTCACGTCAACGAGCGTACTATTACAGCAATGGCCTGTGCCTAAATGCTCCACTTGGTCATTAGTCACATGGCTACTGCTTCCCCCTTGTTGCTCCCACCAGCCATTATCGAGGGAAATGACGCCCTTTTTAATGTGTGTCGTGACTACCGCAATCGCTCTATGCTCCCCCCTATCATTAAATGTGACTGCCCATTCACCATTTTGAATGCCGCGTGTTTTAGCGTCTTCTGGGTGGATTAACACATTGGGTTGATTACGTTGCACCTCGAGGATCCATTCATTCATTCCATGACTGGAGTGAACACTGCGCGCTAACTTGCGCTGCACTGCCATTAAAGGGTATTTTTTAGCAAGTTCAGGGGAGCCCTTCACCGACTCTTTTACTTGGTAATAAGCCACTACAGGTGAAAAGTTTTTCTTTTGCCAATCTTCAATGAAAAAATGGGCTTTTTTGGTCGACGTTCTAAACACCCCGTCTTTAAACGGGATCCAATCCCCTTCGACTGGCCTTACGGGGCCTTTCTCTAGCATTTCACGTGTAATGCCCGAGCCCACAAGGCAAGCATCAATATAATGCTCTATAGGCTTATTAAATACCTCGCCAAAGCCAAAGCGCTCAGCTAGACGAGCAAAGATCCAATAGTCTGGTTTAGCTTCCCCCACAGGCTCAACCGCTTTTTCCATCAATTGTACATACTGACTGCGCACCCCAGCCATCAAGCTGGTATCTTCGAAAATAGTGGTGACAGGCAAGACTAAGTCCGCATATAGCGCTGTTGAGCTCATTAAGTTATCTGCAACCACCACAAAAGGCACTTTCTTCAGTGCTTCCCGCACTTTGTTAGTATTAGGCAATTGCGTCATCACGCCCATCGTCATTACCCACCAAAAATTAATCGGATGGGGCTTCTCATTGACGATATAGTCGCCGACTTTTGCCACAGGTATTGGCGGAATATTTTTTGCGTTCGGTGCAGGTGGTACAATTGGGCTAAATTTAGCCATCTGTCTTGCACCGCCTGCATCGCAAACACCTGCGCCGCGTTTACCGATATTCCCCGTTAGCAAAGCAAGGTAAAACTGACTTGCCGCCACATATGCACCATGCTCAGTACGTTGAGCACCAGACATATTTTGCACAATCATTGAGGGGGTAATTGAAGAATAATCACGGGCAAGGCGCACAATTGTTTCCACAGGCACATCAGTTTCCGCGCTAACTCGTGCCACATCCCACCCTTGCGCTTGCTGGTAAATTTGCTCAAAAACAGTGGTATACGCGAACTGCCTAGGTAACTCATGTTGAAATAATGCAGGTTTTATCCCTGTGGAATCGTGGTGAACAAGTTGCTGACTTAGAATATCAAATACCAGATAACTATCAGGGTCAGAGGCATCTTGCCTAAGCTGCTGTTGCTTCTCATCTACCAAATAAACCGCACCAGTATGTGCACGAAGAAAACCTTCATCAATACGATTTTCTTCGATAATAATTTTAATCATGCCAAGTGCTAACGCTGTATCTGTCCCTGGAATGATAGGGATCCACTCATCCGCTTTTGCCGCGGTTTCATTAAACCTCGGGTCAATGACGACTAACCTCGCACCATTTTTCCGTGCTTGATTGTAGTTTTTAAAATAGGCCTGCATGGTCACCGCAGGGTTATTTCCCCAACACAAAATATAACGGCTATCCGCCACCGTATCCCGTGTATCAGCGTAGCGTAATCCCACCATTGGGATCATTGCCGCAGTGACTGCTGAACAACACAAAGAACCCGCTTGTTTTGTCGAACCGCCTAAATAATCAAAAAATGCCTTACCCATATCATTTTTGATGGAATCCATATTTCCTGCATGGGTCGAAATGAACAATCCTTCGTTACCATACTTAGCGATTGTCTCTCGAATGTTTTTCTCTATAAGATCAAGCGCTTCATCCCAGCTAATGGGTTTAAATTCCGCTTTTCCTTTTTCCCCTACACGCAATAACGGTGTTGTGATCCTCTGGTCATGATATACCCACTTCGTTCTACTCATTCCTCGTAAGCAACATTTAACGTTAAAGCCCTCTGTTGCCTGTATTTTCATTAACTTACCTTGGTAGGTATAAGCCGTTAAGTTGCAGTGCAAACACTCCATTGCACAGGTTGAACGAAACGTTTTGTAGTCAGACAATTTTAATCGCACCTTTGGCAGGGGCTGATTATTGTTTCCCTGCGCAAAAGAACACGGTGTGATAGTCGCCAACCCAACAACACCAAGCCCTTTTAGGAGCGTTCGGCGTTTTAGACGTAATTCATTTATTGTTTTCATTATAGTAAACCTCGACATTGCCTTTAAAAGTACACTATATATATACTCCATTCACAAATAGTGAACTTGAGGCGAATCAAGCTTTGTTATTATTTATAGGTGCAAAATAACTACCACTTAATGATTAACTCTCAGATTCTTTGGTTGTTAGGAGGGACAGATTACTCATGGTAAAATAGAAGGAATTGTTAAAACGAGGTTTATGTATGTCTACCCTGCAAGGTGTTAATTCTGTTGATATCGCTGTCAGCATTCTGAATTTTATTGCTCAAAATGGTGGAATAGCGCGAGCCGCAGATATTTCCAAAGGTTGTGAAATATCCAAAAGCCGATTGCATAAATATTTAGTTTCGCTGTGTCGGACACAAATGCTATACCAAGATGCCCAAACGAGCCGTTATGGCTTAGGCCGAAACCTCACCTTTCTAGCAAATTTTGTTGAGCCTGAAGGGTCTTTTGTCGATGTTATTAATAACAGTTTGATTCAATTTCGCGATGAACAAAATGTTTCCACTGGCGTTGCATTACGTTCTGGGAAATTGTTATCACTGGTTAAATACAACCGTAGTTTTAAAAATATTGAAATTGATTTCTTACCAAACACCCCATTACCCACTGCCAAAAGTGCAGCAGGTTTAATTTATGCGGCTTTTGATAAGCAATTTTTGTGTGAAGATTATTCGCAAGATGAACTCAATAAAGTGGTTAGCCAAGGTTATGCGATTCGATATGAGCCCACAAAGGGGATCCCCGGCGCACAATCTATTGCCTGCCCTGTATTTAATCAGGGGGGAGAATTAATCGCGGCAGCTATTACAATGGGGTTTATTGAAAAAACAGAAATGGCGCCATTAGCTAACGCACTTATTAAGCAGGTAAAGACTCTCGTATTATAATCGTTAGTGTTGATTAAATAAGAGTAAAGAAAAGCCGAGATTAACTCGGCTATTTTATTCTATTTTACGTCAATTCGTGGCAGCTCGCCCATCTCTTTCAATTTTTTAGAGATTTCACGACGTTCTTTTGACAATTCTGCATTTTTGATAATGTAATCATCAACACGGTCATCATAGTCGCTGCGCATATTAGCAATAATCGCCTGAATGTCTTCAATTGACATCCCGGGCTTAATGTATTCGCTTAAGTTATCCAGTAACAAAACACGCTTCTGGTTATCACGAATTTTTTTCTCATTGTCGGTAATTTCACGACGAATTTTATTTTTGCGACGAAACATACGCACAAATTCCAGAACATTTTGGAAAGACGGCTTGTTAGCGTTGTCCATGTTTAAAACCCTCTAGTCAATATTCAAAACGCATAATCTCATTACACAATACAATCTAATCGCCTTACGTTACAAGTCAGTTTCACATATTTATTGATTTAATCTATTGAAAAAGATCATTGGGTTATGCTTTTACTGCTCGAATTTCTGGATTATTTTGATTTAATTCTGCTGATTTCTCATCAAGATTAGGCTTTGTATTATTCGTTTTATCATTTCTAAGACAAAAAGCAGACAATATCGTTGTTATAACGACAAACAAGCCCATTATCAAATAGGTCTGCGCAAAACCAATTTTGTCATACCCCCAGCCCGCTAATGGTGATAGCACACTGGCAACCACGGAGCTTACACAACTAAACCCAACTAAATAAAGTGTTGATGACAAGCGTTTATCAAAATGGCGACTGTTATACTTGAAGATTGCCACCAGTAAAATAGGCAACTCAACCGCATGCAGCAATTTCATGACAGAGATAAGAATAGGCCCCTCGACTAATCCTGAACCAATAATCCGCAATGCCATCACTGAACTGGCAAATAGTAAACCATTTTTTGCCCCAATTCGGTTGACGATGAACGGCGCTAAAAACATTCCCCCTGCTTCTAGGAATACTTGCAATGAGTTTAGATAACCGTACATCTCATTCCCTAGTTTCTCATCTGGGAATTGATGCGAAAAATACACCATAAATTGTTGGTCATACACACTATAAATACACGTGCCTAATACAAATAATATTAACGCCCAAAAACGCGGTAAAGCAAAAAGCTGTAAGGCATCACGCAATGTAATTGAAGAAGGATTACCATGCTCTAAATTATTATAAGCATCCGCATTTGCCGTTTTAAGGTTTAATAGAATGATTAAAAAAAGCACACCAGACACCGTCGCCATAATAAAATTATAGTCAGGGTCGATATTAATATTGCGCCCAGCGAAAAATGTAGCAGCAGCCCACCCCAAAGAACCCCACATTCTCGCCTTACCATATTCAAAATTACGTAATCGACTGACACGCTCGGTATAAGATTCAAGGACGCCAATTCCCGCATGGAACGTCATCCCAATAAATAACCCACCAACAATACTGCCAATCACGACGTTCCATTTTAATAACGACCCAAAAACCATAAAAAATGGCCCAGACGCAATCAGTAAAACGGCAATAAATAATAATAAGTTTTTGCGTAACCCTAATTTGTCCTGCAAGAAGCCATACAATGGTTGAGCACATAGCGCGACAATTGAAATACAGGCAAAAATAAACCCTGTATCCGCCCCTTCTAGGCCGACATACTTGCGTAGCCAAATGGCAACAACTGAAAATGTAGATGACCATGTAAAAAAGAAAAAAAACAACAATGCGCTCAATAACACATAGTATTTCCTTGCACTACTATTCATGTTAATCACCTATTCTTAATTTACCTTTGGCAAATGTTAAGGTTAACATTTATTAATTCCCACTCAAAAGCTATTGTTTTGTGATGTTAATCACCAATGTTAACGTTAACAATTTATTTATGTGATAGACATAACATTTCATGCTCTACAGACTAACAATAGCATTAGGCTCCCACCTCTGGCACTCAAAAATACCTCATTGATATTCAATTTGATTTTCCTGCTATTTCAGATGACCTTGGTTTAGCTTTGATTATAGATAAGGTATCATTGATTTATATGGAATAGTGAATCTAACAATATCCCACTATCAGATTCAAACGCACAGAATTCAAACGGTGATAACGTTGCAAAACAATAAAAAACAACCTTCTTTTTTTATTCACGATTACGAAACTTTTGGCAAGCGCCCTGCACTTGATAGGCCTGCTCAATTTGCCGGTGTACGCACTGATTTAGACTTTAACATCATTGAAGAGCCTGAAGTTTTTTACTGTGCACCTGCTGATGATTATCTGCCACAGCCTGAAGCCGTCATGATCACTGGGATCACCCCGCAAATTGCCTTAGCACAAGGTGTTAATGAAGCCGAGTTTACTAAACGCATCCACCAAGCGTTTAGTGTGCCCAATACGTGTATTATGGGCTACAACAACATTCGTTTTGATGATGAAGTCACTCGTAATATTCTCTACCGTAATTTTTACGACCCTTATGCATATAGCTGGCAACAGAATAATTCACGTTGGGATTTACTCGACCCACTGCGCGCCTGTTTTGCGCTACGCCCTGAAGGCATTGAATGGCCTGAAAATGAAGACGGTTTGCCAAGTATGCGTTTAGAGCACTTAACAAAAGCCAATGGCATTATTCACGAAAATGCTCATGATGCGATGTCAGATGTGATAGCAACTATTAGCATGGCAAAGTTACTCAAAGCGGCGCAACCGCGTATGTTTGATTATTTTTATCAACTACGCAATAAAAACAAAGTCAGTCAACTTATTGATATTGTAGAAATAACGCCTTTAGTACATGTTTCAGGTATGTTTGGTGCATTGCGTTCTTATGTCAGCTTAGTCGCTCCGCTAGCTTGGCACCCTGAAAACCGCAACGCAGTCATTATGTGTGATTTATCCGCGGATATTTCGCCATTGTTAACCTTAAATACCCAAGAATTACGCGAGCGTTTATATACACCTAAATCTGAGCTAAATGGTGAGCCTCCTGTTCCTGTCAAATTAGTGCATATCAATAAATGCCCTATTTTAGCGCCTGAAAAAACATTACGTGATGAAGATGCAGTGCGTACAGGGTTAGATAGAGATCTTTGTCATCGCAATTTAGACATCTTGCGTAAGAACCCCGATATTCGGAATAAATTGATCGAATTATTTAGCGAGCCGCAAAAGTTCGAAATTTCGGATGATGTGGATACACAAATATATAATGGCTTTTTTAGCCCTTCTGACCGCTCTACCATGGATATTATTCGTGAAACCCCGCCGCAAAACTTACCTGCGTTAGATTTAAGTTTTGAAGATAAACGAATGAAAGAACTCTTTTTCCGGTATAAAGCACGTAATTACCCAGCGACCCTTTCTTATGAAGAACAGCAGCGCTGGTTACAACATCGTCGGGATTATTTCAGTGAAGCTCGCTTAACGGAATATATGCAACAAATACAATTCTTATTAGAAGAACATCAACATGATGAAAAACGCTGCCAGCAATTAAAAGCGTTGGTCAATTATGCGATGGAGTTAGCGAGTTAATAAAAAATGGGCAGAATAGAAATTATCTGCCCGTTTTTTATTTAAATTAATTTAGATTAATGATCGCCTGATTGCCCGCAACCACAATCCCCTTCCCAATGTTTACGTTTAGTCGTTTTACCTAAACCAGGGTTCATTGTATTGGTTGGGTCCGCATTTTTATAAAATGACTTTAATTGTGGTGGCGCTTTATATAAATGCCCAACATTATGCTCAGCAGGGTATTGCGCACCGCGCTCATCCAACAAAGCGAGCATTTTTTCTTTTAATTCTTTTGGGTTAACCCCTTTTTTCAAAACATAATCTTGGTGCATAACGTGGCACATAAAATGCCCGCAATATAATTTATGCACTAATAAATCTTCAATTTCAGGAGGCAGTTTTTCAAACCAATCCCGGTCATTACGGCGCAATGCAATATCTAGCGGCAATACATCCTCGACATCTTTATTATGAACCGCGTGGTAACGTACCGCAGAGCCCGCCGCAGCAAAACGGTGTAAAAAGGCTTTTGCCCCTTCTTCTGGGGTGCATTCAAAGTAGCCGCCATCTGCATGCGCAAAATAGGATTTTAGCCAAACTTTAGCTTCATCAATTCCATCACCTGCCATTTTTAACATTAAATGATGCTCATAACGGTCGCGGAATTCTTTCATGCGATGCGGTAAATGAGATGGCCATAATTTACTGAGTACTTGCATTGTACGGTCAATTAAATTAGACGGTAAGAATGGCACTTTATTTAATACAGCATCAATACGTCCTTTAATGGTAAAAAACATTGGCATTTTATCGGTGCCAAATTTATCAATCATTAAGAAGGTGTCTTTGCCGTATATTTCCGCAATATCAAAACAACCACGGTGCATATATTCCCCGGCAACGGGTAGGTTTTTAAATTCACTCAGAATATAACGGCGAATATCTTCCAGTACATCAGGGTTATTTGAGCCAATATAAAAAACTTGTGTTTTTTTATCCGCTGGGAAGGTATCTAAACGCACCGCAAATACAGCTAACTTGCCCGCACACCCTGATGCTTCAAATAAACGACGCTCATCGGCGTTAAAACGAGATGGAGAGTCTGCATCAACGTCTCTAACTCGTTCAGCATATTCATGGTCAGAGGCTAATTTATCACTGACTTGTACATCTTCGCTGCTATAACCACGGTTTTGCAGATTGGTCAAAATTTCTTCTGGCGTATTCCCTAAATCAATTCCTAAGTGGTTAACTAGCTCAACTTTCCCATCATCATTAACGCGACCGTACAACGCAAGCTCGGTATACGCAGGGCCACGGCGCACTAATGAGCCGCCAGAACTATTGCAAATTCCACCAACAACGGATGCACCAATACAAGATGAGCCAATCAGAGAGTGCGGCTCACGCCCAAGAGGTTTTAGGATTTTTTCTAGGTCATATAAGGTGCTGCCTGGCATGGCAACCACTTGGTTAAATTCAGGAAGCACTTGGATTTGGTTTAATCGCAAGGTACTAATAATCACGATATCGCGGTCATAATCATAACCACTCGGTGTTGAGCCCTCAGTCAACCCAGTGTTCGCCGCTTGCATTAAGACAATTTTATCCGCTTCTACACACGCTTTAAATACGTGCCATTGCTCAAGCAAGGTGGTTGGAAATACAACGGCAATCGCATCTCCGGTTCCTGAGCGGAACCCTTTACGGTAACGTTCTGTTTTGTGTGGCTCAGTGAGGATATTTTTTTTACCAACAATGTTCCTGAGTGTGAGTAATAATCGTTGATTCTCAGGTTTTTGTGCATCTTTCATGTGTGCGCCTTCTTACTCGAATTCATATTGATTATGAGATGTGCGATATTAGTTCCAACAACAATATCACATAATATTAAGATGTTAATAGGCTACACGGTTTATCTTAAAGAATTCTTAACAGACAAAAAAATAGCGCCCAAGGCGCTATTTATCTTTCTTACAATCGGCATATTCAAAATAGTTCGCGTTGTAGCAAGGCGCGGAGCCAAACGATCATGGGGAGCATACATAAGTATGTGACCCATGTCGTTTTGAGAACGCAACACCGCTACAACGTAAAATATGAAGAATATACTTAGATGTCGCTCATCTGCGGCATAGGCCGCTTAAACATCCGCGTCAATGCAGCCATATAGACTAAACCAACCGCAGTCCAAATAAGTCCATAAACCATTGAATCTTCTTCAATATTCAACCATAACACACACACGGTTAGTGTGCCGATAATAGGTAAAATCAAATAGTTAACAATATTTTTGAAGCCTGTCATACGGCGTTCACGAATAAAGAACTGGCTGATCACTGAAATGTTAACAAAAGTAAAGGCGATTAATGCACCGAAGTTAATAAGTGCGGTCGCAAAGTCCATTTCGAACCAGATTGCCCCTAATGCCAAGAAACCGACCATTAATACGTTGTACGCCGGTGTACGCCATTTCGGGCTAACATAACCAAATACTTTCTCTGGAAATACGCCATCACGTCCCATTACGTACATTAAACGGGCACTACCTGCATGAGCTGCCATTCCTGAAGCCAGTACTGTTACGCATGAGAAAACCAAAATGATTGACTGGAAGAATGCTCCAGCAACAAAACGCATAATATCTGGCTGTGTCTCATTGATATTCTTAAAGCGCGATACATCTGGGAAGTATTGCTGTAAGAAGAATGAAACGGTGATAAAGATAATCCCACCAATGAGTGCCGTTAAGAAAATCGCACGTGGGATGACTTTACCGGCATTTGGCGTTTCTTCTGACAGTGAACTTAAACCATCGAAGCCTAAGAATGAGAAACAGAGTATCGTTGCCCCAGCAATTAATGGGATCATTTCTGTTTTTTCGTTGGCAAATGGGTTGAATGTCCAGATTTCGCCAGAGCCTTCACCGCTAGAAACACCATGGATCACTAAGCCTGTAAATACCGCCATTACCCCAATTTGAATAATCGCAATAACCGTACTTAAATTCGCAATCACGTTGATACCGCGTAAGTTTGCCGCTGTCATCACGATAACCAGACCGACAACAAAAATCGCAGGTTCTACGTTAGGGAAAATATCTTGTAAATAAATTTTAGCCAATAAGATATTGATCATTGGCATAAAAATGTAGGACAGCAAAGATGTCCAACCCACAAGGAAACCAATGTGTGGGCTCATTGATTTTTGAGCATAAGTATACGCTGAGCCAGCAGATGGGAAGCGTTTCACCAGCTTGCCGTAGCTCAGAGCAGTAAACAGTATCGCAACTAGTGCAATAATGTATGAAGTCGGGACGTGTCCACCTGTTTTGTCCGATACCATGCCGAATGTATCAAAGATAGTCATTGGCTGGATGTATGCCAGACCGATCATCACGACTTGCACCAAGGTTAAGGTTTTCGCAAGTTGTACGCGGTTATTGGCGCCAGTTTGGTTTGGACCGATGGATAAAGGTATTGAATTATTTGGCATGTCTAAGCCCTCCCATAACTTTCGATTGTGAGCTACTTCGGCTCAATCGACAGTTACTGGGAAGACTTTGCATCTGCCTATAGGCAGAAAAAAACGTGGAGGAGCTCAGAAGAGTGTGTGCGAAGCTGCGCAGAGCTCCGTAGTCATCGATGCGGCAACGACGGCCGCTTGGCCCTGCTGCGATAGCGAAAAAGTAAGCCATAAAAGCATTCCTCAAATCGGTAGCGTAAAATGTTTGCTACACGTAAATATTAAAATTATCTCTCCGGCTCTATGTCCGGCCCCGCTAGAATGAACGTTCCTAAAAACAAAAAAACCGATGCTTAAGTTTATTGAGCATCAGTTATTTTTTAGTTCGCGCATTTTGCACGCCATAACCTTAAATAGCAAGTTAAATTGTTAACAAACCACCCTATTTCCGATGAGAAATTTTGATGGTTTGGCCTATTTTGGCGAGGTAACTAATAACAGTGTTTTTCCCGTCATTTTCTCACCCCAAAAACCACTTTTTATTTATTTTAATGGCTGTATTTGGCGAGAGATAAAAAAAACCCTTTGGCATAAACCAAAGGGTTTTGATTAACAACAGTAAATAGTTGTATTAGAAATTATAGTTGATGCCAAAGTTATAACGGCGACCATCTAAAACTTTGTCGTTTGATTCTTCCGTTAAACGTTTATCAAATATGTTATACATACCTGCAACTAAATTAATATTTTTATCAACTTGGTAGCTAGCACCGATATCAACAAAGGTATAAGAAGGTCTTTCTTTACTCATACTTGTTCTTGAAAGGTATGAACTACTTTTTCCATTAAAGTTAACGCGATTCCATAACTGTAGATCTTCTGTGGTTTGCCAAGTTAAAGAACCATTTGCCATATGTTTCGGTGTACGGCTTAAAGGTTTACCTTTGAACTTACCACTTTTTTGCTCAGAATCAGAATAGGTATAGTTAGCAGCAAATACGAGATCCGTTGTGATATCCCAGTTAAATGTCAGTTCAGCACCACGAAGATTTGCTTTATCTACGTTTTCCCTTTCACTAATAAATTTATATGCTGTACCATCGTATATACAACCGCCGCCAGCCACAGAACCAGGAGGATTCGCTGTATTATCTGTACATCTGCGAATCTCCATAATTTTATCTTTAAATTCTGTATTAAAGAATGTGACACCAACATTCAGGTTATCTTGATTATTCCAAATAAACCCAAGCTCTTGTGTAACACTTTTTTCAGGTTTTAGGTCTGGGTTACCAACAATAATTGCGGGATCGCCGCCTCCACCCGTAACTTGTCCCCAATTTGGAGCAACTTGTCTTAACTCTGGGGAACGATATCCTGTTGAGATCCCGCCCTTGATGATCCATTCATCTGAGGTATGCCAAACACCATATAGACGAGGAGTCCAATGAGAACCGAAGTTTTCATCTTTATCCATACGAACACCACCCGTTAAAGCGAAGTCATTGGTCATCATCCATTCGTCTTCAGCAAATAATGCCCAACTATAACGAGTTAATTTATCGACATCAGCAGCTGAAGCTAATTGATTTCCTTTATCACGGAGGTCTTCATAACGATATTGACCGCCAATACTCAAAGTGTGGTCACCGAGGTTAAATACCGTTTGGTTTTTAACTAAGGTATCGTTATATTCCATTTTACGGCTAGGGTTTTTTGTTTCATCACGTTGCACAAATGTTTCTATTGCACCCCAATCATAAATACCGTTATGTGTTACTGCATAATTATTTTTACGGTATGTGACATTAGAGTCTTCACAACGTTTAGTGACTTTGCTAGCTCCTTTGCCTGTTGTACACATCAGGTTACCTGATTTCCCTGCCGTCGTATTTCTTTCTTGCTCATCATGCTTGAAATCAAAATCAAAGGTATTGAATTCATCCGGTGTTAGTGTCAGCGTTGTACCAATAGCACCTACTTTCTGCTCATTGTACCCACCGACAAATTTATCTTCCCAACGCTTGGAGTAAATTCCATTTACTTTCATTCCCAGCAGACCATCCACTAAAGGACCAGATGCATAAAAACTGCCTTGTCCTTCATTACCTGAATCTCTATGGGCATTAATCGTTGTATCTGCACGTAAAGAACCATTCCATTCTTTGCCAACTTTACGCGTGATAATATTAATTACCCCGCCCATCGCATCTGAACCATAGAGGGAGGACATTGGTCCACGTACCACTTCAATACGTTCAATCGCTGGCAATGGCGGCAACCATCCCTGCTCAATCCCTGAGCCATCACTGTTTGGACGAGTGCTACGTGAATCGATACGCTTACCATCAACCATAATCATGGTGTATTTTGCATCCATACCACGAATACTAATATCTGCCTTGCTTCCACCACCTGTCACTTGGACTCCAGGAAGGTCTTTCAGTGCATCAGTCACATCACGGTAAGCTTTATTTTCAAGTTGTTCGCGCGTCACAACAGAAATTGATGCTGGTGCATCTTCAATTTGCTGTTGGTAACCTGACGCTGTTGTTACATAGATTTTATCTTTACTATCATCAGCAAATGCAGGTGACGCAGCGATGGCGGCAATAATGCTAATCGCCACTTTTCTTTTATTAAAAACAACCATTCCCAACTCTCCAAGAGATATTCTGTTTTATATATGAATTGATATGCTCAACATTGGTTTCTTTGAACCTAATAATTATGATTATTTTTATTATTTGGATAATAAATACCCATAGGAAATTTATGGTAAAAACCATTTCCTAATACAAGTAAATTTCCTGTGGGTAATTAATCTTTATTAATTAATCTCTGTGAGTAAGTATTTAATAATCTTTTTCTATTTCATCTCCTTAATATTTAATAAATGTGCTTGCAGGATAACAAGCACATTTATTATTAATTACAAATTAACTCGCGAGTTTGTCCACCAGCCCGTCAATCAACACTTGCGGTACACCTTGAGAGCAGCGTTCAATGCGCCCCCTTACACCATAGACCTCGGCAAGGCTTTCTGGCGTAATCACTTCGGCGGGTTCACCTTGGGCAATTAATTTGCCTTGTTTTAACATCAATACATGTTCCGCGTGTTTCAATGCGATATTAATATCGTGAACCACGACGACCGTAATAATATTTCGCCGTTTCGTTTCTTTCGCCACTAAATCCATAACATGATATTGATAATTTAAATCCAGCGCGCTCAGTGGCTCATCCAATAATAATAAGTTGGGTTGGCGAATTAATGATTGAGCCAAACCTACTAATTGTTTTTGTCCACCTGAAAGCTGGTCTAAATAACTCAATGCCAGATGCTCAATACCTAATTGGCGCAATAAGTGCATCACTTCGTCTTTATTGTTTTCATTGCTTAAACCGCCAGAAGCGCGTTGTGCAACAATCACCGACTCTAAAACATACAGATGCACACCCGCAGGCAAAGTTTGGGGTAAATACACCACATTCTGCGCACGCTGGGCAAAATTTTGCTGCGTTAAGTCCAAACCATCCAACAATAATTGCCCCGTGGCTTTATTCAGCCCCGCTAACGAGCGCAATAACGTCGATTTACCACTGCCATTTGGACCAAGCAATACAGTGATTTTTCCCCTTGGCAGTACATCCGTTGTCAAGTTCTCAATCACTGCGCGTTTTGGGTAGCCCGCATTAAATTGGTTAATAATCAGGCCACTCATGATACGTTACCTCGATGACGCAAAATAATACTTAAGAAGAACGGGACGCCCACTAATGAGGTCACAATACCCACAGGAATAATCACGCCAGGGATAATGTTCTTCGAGGCAATTGAAGCCATCGATAATATCAACGCACCAATTAATGCACTTGCAGGTAAATAAAAGCGGTGATCTTCGCCAAAAATTAAACGTGCAATGTGCGGTGCGACTAAACCAATAAACGCTATCGGCCCAACAAATGCCACCGCTAACGCAGATAAGATACTGATCCGTAATAAGGTCGTCAGTCTTAAGCGGCGAACATCAATACCAAAACTAATCGCCCTGTCTTCGCCCAGCCTTAATGCCGTCAATTTCCAAGAGCTCATCATGGCAATTGGGAAAATCAATGCAAAAACCAGTGCCATCACACCTAATTTCACCCACGTTGCTTTTGACAAGCTTCCCATCGTCCAGAATACAAGGCCTTGTAACGTGTCTTCTGTGGCAATGAATTGCATCATCGAAACCAGCGCATTAAAGGTAAACACTAACGCGATACCAAATAAAACCACGCCAGATGTTGCAACGCGCGTCCAACGGGTGACCGCATCCAACATTAATGCCGCTAATAAGGCAAAAATAAATGCGTTCGCAGAAATTACCCACTGATCAGGGACGCCCGGAATTGCAATCCCCGACACAATCGCGAGTGCAGCACCAAATGCAGCCGCATTAGAAACCCCAAGTGTAAACGGGCTCGCTAATGGGTTATTCAATATAGTCTGCATTTCTGCGCCAGCTAACCCCAGAGACATACCAATGACCACCGCCATCAAGGCGTAAGGTAAACGGATATCCCACACAATCACACGGGTTCCTGCATCAACCGCTTCAGGCGTCATCAAGGTTTGCCATAATCGCTCTAGCGATAAACCCGATGGCCCTAATGTAAAATCAATAACTAGCGACAATAAAATTGCCGCAATAATTACCACAATCCATGTAAAACGACGGCGCAACATACTTTGGTAATGTTGTTTTACACCATCATCAGCCTGTTTAGCGGCTTGTTCCACCGCCGTTAGTGGCTCGCTTGTAATACTCATTAATTCTTACCTACTCTCATTACTTTTCGCTGACCCAATATACACCAGTTGGCTCGACAGCAAGAAACTCTCTGTGCAGTTCTTCCAGTGTTTTTTGTGGATCAAGGCCTGAAAACTGCTCAGGGTAGAACCACTTGGCGAAAACTTGTGTCGCAATGACGTTGTAAGGCGAATTATAGTAATTGTGCCAGATAGCATAATCTTGCTTATCTTTAATGGCCGATAATGAGCTAATACCTTTGCGATCTGTTATCTTTTTCAGGCTATCTTTGGCGTCGTTCACTGTGCTTTGCGCGCCTAATTGTACACCAGCATCTTTACTGCCCGGCGCTTTTGCGCCAGTTGCAATATAAATACTCGGGTCGGCCGCAATTATTTTTTCTAAATTCATGGTGCCCAATGCGCCGGGTAAAACCCCTTTCGCGATATTTTTGCCGCCTGCTAAATCAATAAAATTCCCCATGTTGCCGTCACCCGCGGTGCCACAACAATCTTCAAAAGCGCCCGCTCTCAGCTCAATAAAAACACTGGGCTTTTTGTCTTCAGGGATTTTTGACGTGATATCCGTAACAAGCTTTTGATTTCTTTCATAGAAATCCACATATTTGTTTGCGACTTGCTCGCGGTTTAATGCTTTACCTAACAAACGCATACTTGGCAGCGTATTTTTTAATGGATTGTCCCTAAAATCGACAAATACAACGGGCACTCCCGCCTTTTCTAATTGATTGACTAGTTCGCTATTTTTACCCGGCCCATGGCCCGATAGGCCAAAAATAGCAATATCAGGGTTCAACGTGAGGACTTTTTCAGAACTAACGCTGTCTGCACTGGTGTTTCCAATCAAGGGGATATTGTCAATCGCAGGGAATTTAGCTTTATAAGCGGCATAAGTTTGTGGATCTAATTTGCGTAAGTCCCCTTGCCACCCTACGATGCGAACAATGGGTTTATCACCTTCGAGTAGAGCAACCGCACTGAATAAGCGGCCTTCACCAAGTAAAATACGGTTAACATTATCGGGCACTTCAACGGTTCTTCCTGCCATGTCAGTCACTGTTGCTGACCACGCACTCAAACTGGCACTCGCTAATAACGCTAAACCTATTCCCTTTACTACCGACCTAGCTACTGACTTCTTGGCTACCGACGACATAGTATTAAGCTCCACCATTAACCTTATTGACTTACATTTTAATGCGATAACAATAAAGCAAATAAGAATACTTATCAATACGATTATTGATTTAATAATGGGTTATATGAATGGAATTATGTGAGCTGCCTCGAAAAGCAAAACATTTAGAAGAACTAACGAGCAAATCGCGGGTTTATTGCGCTATATACAAAAAAACAGCACCCTATAAAGGATGCTGTTATTCAATACATAAATAATGATGGATTATTTATTTAAATTCTCGCGGTAGCTTGGAAAACTCATATCTTTATAGCGAATAAAGGTTGTTTTCTTAGCAATTTTATAACCAAACCAAATGGCTAAAAAGAGCGGGAGACCAATATACGTCGCTGTAACACCAATCCAATCAATATTATCTTCCAAGAAGGCTTGGTAATTCTGGCCCAGTGTGATTGTCAAACACAAAATAAAGGCAAAAATTGGCCCAATTGGGAAGAATCCAGAGCGATACGGCAAGTCGTTTAAATCTTTACCTTGAGCGATATAGCCTCTACGGAAGCGGTAATGGCTGATGGCAATACCTAACCATGCAATAAACCCTGTCATCCCTGAGGTATTCAATAACCATAGATAGACCGTTTGGTTGCCGAACATAGAACTTAAGAAGCACAGACCCGCGACGACCGTCGTGGCTAATAACGCATAACGTGGTACGCCGCCTTTCGATAAACGCGCAAATATGCGTGGTGCTTTGCCTTCACGCGCTAAGGTGTACAGCATACGGGTTGATGCATACATTCCAGAGTTACCTGCAGACAATACCGCCGTCAAGATAACCGCATTCATCACCGCCGCTGCTGATAATAGCCCTGCGTTTTCAAATACTAAGGTAAATGGACTCACGCTGATATCTTTCACATCGTTACGCAGCAAGTTAGGATCAGTATAAGGAATGATCAAACTAATAATTAAGATGGCAAAGATATAGAACAACAGGATACGCCAGAATACTTTACGTACGGCTTTAGGTATATTTTTAGCAGGGTCTTTTGATTCACCCGCTGCAATACCAATTAATTCAGTTCCTTGGAAAGAGAACCCGACAATCATGGCCACACCAATCATGGCAGAGAAGCCACCTGCAAATGGCGCATCACCAATTTCCCAGTTATGCCAACCCGCATTTTCCGCACCATTCATGATGCCAAAAATCATCAGGACACCAACAACAATAAAAATAATTACCGTGGTGACTTTGATCAGTGAGAACCAGTATTCTGCCTCACCAAAGCCTTTAACAGATATGAAGTTCAGTAAGAAGATGATGGCAAGGAAGATGGCACTCCAAATCCAACCCGGCGTATCAGGGAACCAATAAGTCATCACTAATTGTGCCGCAACTAAGTCAACCGCAATAGTAACCGCCCAGTTGTACCAGTAGTTCCAACCTAATGCGAAACCAAAACCTTCATCAACATATTTTGCGCCATAAGTGGCGAATGAGCCTGAAACTGGCATATAGGCAGCTAACTCGCCCAAGCTCGTCATTAAAAAGTAGACCATTAAGCCGATGATGGCATAAGAGAGTAGTGCCCCTCCGGGGCCTGCTTGCGCAACGGTTGCACCCGATGCTACAAATAAACCGGTACCGATAGAGCCACCGATAGCAATCATCGCAAGGTGACGCGCTTTTAATTCACGGCGCAACTTTTGTGGTCGGTCTTGCGTGATAGTATTGGTATGTTGTTCTGACATTTGTTCCCTGTATTTTATTATTCAGCCAATATCGCGTGAATTCTAGCAAAATAGGCTGTGAGAACTAAGCAACTCTTCACTGTTATAAGATACCTTCATAATTCACGCAGAATTATAAGTAAAACGCGTTATCGCCAAAAAATTAAGCATCCGCTTTTAATCAGGAAATACGCTGTCGAACCCTCTAAAGATTTTGGCTTGCCGCTAGGCGGCAAGTTAAAAGATAACGAGGATTTTTAATTACAGTAGGCTAGCAAATTAGTAATCGCATTCGAAAGGTGCTTTTGACGGTGGTAAATCAAATACAGCGTTCTTTCCAATTGAAGTTCGTCTACTTCAAGCTCAACTAGAGTACCATTGTCCAGTTGCTCTGCGATTACTCGCCTTGATAGACAGCTTATCCCCATACCAAAACGAACCGCATGTTTAATGGCCTCTGAATTACCTAATTCCATTAAAATATGAAAGCCAGGGAGATGGGCAAAAAGCAGTTGGTCAAGGACATCTCGCGTACCTGAGCCCCGCTCGCGTAAAATCCACGGAGCATCTCTAAGCTCTTTTAATGACACCTTTTTATTTGCTAACGGGTTTTGCGGTGAAGCAAACACCACCAGCTCATCTTTTAACCAAGGTTTCGAAATCAGCTCAGGGCTATGACAAACTCCTTCGATTAACCCCACATCCACCCGAAACTCCATCACCGCCTTAATGACTTCCTCTGTATTGCTAATAAAAAGCTCTAAAGGGATATCAGGGTGATCATGACGGTAACCCGCTAATATCTCAGGCAACATGTAGTTACCGATCGTGGTACTCGCTGCCAGACGCACAGCACCCATCTCTTTTTTGAATAGTTGCTCGACTTCCGCCCCTTGCTCTAATAAGGCTAATGCTTTGGGATAAAGAAGCCTTCCATGCTCGTTTGTAACAAGACGTTTACCCACACGGTCAAAAAGCTGAACACCAAGTTGACCTTCTAAATCCGTTAGCGACGCACTGACCGCAGATTGGGACAGTGCTAATAATTGAGATGCTTGCGTCGTGGAGCCACTTTTCAATACTTCTGTAAAAACCTCAAGTTGCCTAAGTGTTATTCGCATAAAGGTCGCCCCAACGTGTTTTTATTACTTGTAATAATATTGTTAATATTAATGATTTATTGGCAATATTCCAGAAGAAACTTAAAACCACTTTTTTAGATAGATTATATACAAACAATCAATTTAAATTATTATACTTTTTATTATATGCTTATTACCAAATCATATAAGCAGCAATAAAGAGCATTATCATGGATAAAAGCGACATTCACACCCTAAATCAAAATAGCTTTCACCCTATTTTGAAATTATTACCGGGACTCCTATTAGCCGGTATTTTAACGGCCATCGCCATCTACCTTGGTGACCAATCATGGTTTATGGATATTGGTTTAGGTGCATTAACACTCGCCATTTTATTGGGGATTGTTGTGGGAAATACCTTTTACCCAGCCGCAAGTAAGTCTTGTGATGCAGGCGTCAAATTCGCTAAACACTACTTTTTACGTGCAGGGATCATCCTTTACGGCTTTCGTTTAACGTTCCAACAAATTACTGATGTGGGTGCTACTGGGGTTATTATCGATGCATTGACCCTAACATCGACTTTCTTATTAGCCTACTGGTTAGGAAAAAAAGTCTTTGGCCTAGATGATGAAACGACCATCTTGATCGGTGCAGGCAGCAGTATTTGTGGTGCAGCAGCCGTCATGGCAACAGAGCCCGTAGTAAAAGCTTCAGCGAGTAAAGTCGCAGTTGCCGTTTCTACTGTCGTTATTTTCGGGACAATTTGTATCTTCGTTTACCCTTGGATTTACCAATTAAATGCACACTTTGGTTGGTTTACAGCAACCCAAGAAACATTCGGTATTTACATTGGGTCAACCGTGCATGAAGTCGCGCAAGTGGTTGCCGCAGGCCATACCATTGGTACTGATGCAGAAAATGCGTCTGTTATTGCGAAAATGATCAGAGTTATGATGCTAGCGCCATTTTTAATTATTTTATCTGCTTTTTTAAGCCGTAAAGCGGCGGCAAAAAATGGTCATTCAGCGGAAAAAAGCAAAATTACCATCCCTTGGTTTGCTGTATTCTTTATCTTAGTAGCAGGGTTTAACTCATTACATTTATTGCCACAAGCGTTAGTCCAACAAATCATCGTGTTAGATACGGTTTTACTTGCGATGGCAATGGTAGCATTAGGTTTAACTACTCATGTCAGTGCAATCCGACAAGCGGGTATTAAACCATTATTAATGGCATTGATTTTATTTGCTTGGTTAATCGTTGGTGGTTTATTAATTAATCTCTTAATACAAAATATCTTTTAATGTGTGCCTCCGACTTTAGCCGCTTAATTAAGCGGCTTTTTTGTTGATTTCATTTATGAGCTTATTAATGGCATACTTCAATAAAAAGGAGTCAAAAATGAAATTTGTTGGAGCACACGTCAGCGCCTCTGGTGGCGTTGACCAAGCCGTTATTCGCGCCCATGAGATTAATGCCACTGCCTTTGCATTATTCACCAAAAACCAACGCCAATGGAAAGCCGCGCCATTGAGTGAAGAAGTTATTCAAAAGTTTAAAACTAACTGTGCAAAATACGGTTATGGGAAACACCAAATCCTGCCCCATGACAGCTATTTAATTAATTTAGGTCACCCTGAGTTTGAAGCCCTAGAAAAATCACGAGTTGCCTTTATTGATGAAATGCAACGTTGTGAACAGCTTGGCATTGATTTATTAAACTTTCACCCCGGTAGTCATTTAAAACAAATTGAAGTGGATGATTGCTTAGCACGTATTGCTGAGTCCATTAATATTGCGTTAGCCGAAACCGAAGGTGTCACTGCTGTCATCGAAAATACCGCAGGGCAAGGCACTAACTTAGGCTTTGATTTTATACACCTCGCGAAAATCATCGAGGGTGTAAAAGATAAAAGCCGTGTGGGTGTTTGTATCGATACCTGCCATGCCTTCGCCGCAGGTTATGATTTACGCACAATTGAAGATTGCGATAAAACATTCACCCAATTTTCAGAGATTGTCGGTTTTGAGTTTCTAAAAGGCATGCATCTGAATGATGCTAAAAGTGAATTTGCCAGCCGCGTTGACCGTCACCACAGCTTGGGTGAAGGGAATATTGGTTTCGCGCCGTTTACATATATTATGCAAGACAGCCGATTTGATGGGATCCCGCTGATTTTAGAAACAATCAACCCAGATATCTGGCCGCAAGAAATTGCCTGGCTGAAATCCCAACAAAATAGCTAACATTGATAGAGCCCTATTAAAATTTAGGATTCATTTCTATTTGCTCATGCCATCTTTTTGTTGCACGACTTGTAACACCCTGATAAGGTGTTACAAGTCACGTAACGGAAGGTGATATGATTAAATCATTTAAACACAAAGGATTAAAGCAACTATTTGAAAAAGGAACACTTTCAGGTGTTTTCCCTAAAAATGCTTCACGTATAAATGATAGGCTTCAGGCTATTGATTCCGCCAACTTTATTGATGATTTAGATATTTTCACATTTAACCTTCATCAATTAAAAGGTGAGCGAGTTAATATTTGGTCAATTACTGTTCGTGCAAATTGGCGTATTACATTTGAGTTCATTAATGGCGATGCTTACATTTTAAATTTAGAGGACTACCACTAATGAAACAGGCCATTGTTACCTATCCCGGCATTATGGTTGCAAATATTTTAGATGACTTAGGCATTGGTGTTCGGCAATTTGCCAGAAATATTGGTGTCACACCCGCAACCGTTTCCCGCTTTCTTTCGGGAAAAACAGCCTTAACCCCTGCTCTCGCGATCCGTATTTCAGCGGCTTTAGGTAGTAACCCCGAGTTTTGGCTACGGCTACAAACTCATTACGATTTACGCTTACTCGAAGATAAAATCGATATTTCTGGGATAGTTTTATACGAAAATTTGCAGCAACCACAACAACCAACGTCTGAATACTAACAAAAAACCCCACGTAATAAATAACGCGGGGTTTCTTTTCAAACAATCAGTAATTACAGCGACTTCATTTCAATCTTAGCCATCATGTCGGCTAACTTACTGCGGTTCTTTAAACCGACATCTGCTTGTGAAACTGATAACGCCGAAATTGCAGTGGCCATGCGCAATGTGTGCTCGCTTGATTCACCATTGAGGAGTCCGTAAGCAAGGCCGGCAACCATCGAGTCGCCCGCTCCGACTGTACTGATGACTTCACAATGTGGCGGCTTAGCTAACCAAGAGCCTGAAGCATTAACCCACAATGCCCCTTCCTCACCCAATGAAATGACGACATGAGAAATGCCTTTATCTCTTAGCTCATGTGCCGCTGCAATCACATCTTTTAAATCCGGTAGTTTGCGCCCAACCCAACTTTCTAATTCATGACGATTCGGTTTTACCAACCAAGGCGAGGATTTTAAGCCCGCTTTCAATGCTTCACGGCTACTGTCGAAAATGATACATGGGCACAATTGACGTAAGCGAGTCATCCAACGGGTAAATTCTTCTGGATCAATACCGTTAGGCAAGCTTCCACTCACCACCACCATATCAAAGTGACCTAACCAATTTAATGATTCCGTTGAAAAACGGTTCCAGTCTTCTTTGCTCACATCAAAACCAGAAAAATTAAAATCGGTTGATTTCCCATTATTTTCAGTGAGTTTGACATTAATACGTGTTCGCCCAGGCACCATACTAAAACGGTTTGCCATGCCATTTTCACTGAAGAAATGTTGGAATTCTTCTTGATTGTCTTTTCCCATAAAACCACTAACGGTAATATCAATGCCCAGATCACGCAGCACTTTCGCTACGTTGACTCCTTTTCCTCCGGCATTCAGGCTAGCGGTTTTGACTAAGTTAACTTCACCCACTTCAATAGACGAGCACAACCCTACAAGGTCGTAAGCAGGATTTAATGTAATTGTAGCAACCCGGCGAGTCATAACCACTAATCTCCCTTATCATGATTATCATATCATTAGATGTATGCCATAGTTATAACATTAAAACGTGTTGTTTTCAGTGCTATTTATACTTTTTCCTGCTTGTTTTTCGCCTATCCCATGGCAAAATCTTCGCGCTGAAAATAAAAAGAAAAAGGAGAGAATATGTCTCAGCCAATAAACGTCGTTGTTGGCGTCGGCGTTATCATTACCAACAAACAAGGGCAGGTTTTATTGGGTAAGCGTAGCAGCAAACACGCCCCCTACTGGTCTATTTTTGGTGGGCACGTCGACCCGGGGGAAACATTTGAAGCCTGTGCTATCCGAGAAATAAAAGAAGAAATTGGCATTGATATCGCAGCACCTCGTGTATTTGGTATCAGCAATAACTTGCAAACTTATCAGCAAGAAGGCAAGCATACCGTTTCCATTTGTCTGCATGTCGAATATAACGGCGACAAGCAACCGCAAATTATGGAAGACGATAAATGCGAAAGCCTTATATGGGTATTTCCTGATTCTCTGCCAGAACCCCATTTTGAGGCAAGCCGTAATGCCATCAACCTTTGGTTAAATCAGCGCTTTTACAACCAATCTATTTAACTCCCATATAAAACATACAAATTAAATTAATTTGTATGTTTCTTCACCATCTCTTTCAAATTGTTCAGTTTATTTTATTTTCCTTATTTACAATACTTTGCCACTACCGTATCATTTAGCTAGTACAGTGAAACAATTTATTAGGAGCCACCATGGCCGTTAATGGGACAACACAACCAAAAAGCCCTTCTATATTAGGGGGCGCAATGATCATTGCAGGTACCGCAGTTGGTGCAGGCATGTTTTCAATTCCAATGGTGACTTCAGGCGTATGGTTTTCAGGCTCTATTATCCTGTTAATTTATACCTTTATTTGTATGTTACTTTCTGGGCTAATGATTTTAGAAGCGAATATGAATTACCCAGCAGGCGCTAGCTTTCATACCATGGTAAAAGATTTATTGGGTACCGGTTGGAATACTATCAACAGTTTATCGGTGACTTTTGTTCTGTATATTCTAACTTATGCTTATATTTCTGCGGGCAGTTCTATAATTACCGCAAACTTAGCAGAACATATTCAAATTCCACAAGCTGGGGCAGGTTTGGTTTTTGCGTTTATTGTTGCATTTTTCGTTTGGTTATCGACACGTGCAGTGGATAGACTAAGCACTATTTTAATTGGCGGGATGGTTATTACATTTATCATGTCTATCGGTGGGATGATCACAACCGCTTCACCTGCCATTTTATTTAACCAAGTAGAACAAAACGACACACAATATTTACCTTATGCCTTAGCCGCACTGCCTTACCTGTTAACTTCATTTGGCTACCACGGTAACGTACCTGGACTAGTAAAATACTATAATAAAGACAGCCGTAGTGTAGTTAAAAGCTTAACTTACGGTGCCATTATTACGGTTGTTATTTACATTTTATGGCAGTATGCGATCCAAGGAAATATCCCTCGTTCATCGTTTATCGAAATCAGAGAAAACGGTAACAATATCGATGCATTACTGACTCAGATGAATATTTCTACACAAAGTAGCTTTATTTCCCAATTTTTGAATCTGTTTTCGTATATGGCATTGGCAAGTTCTTTCTTAGGTGTGTCACTAGGTTTATTTGATTTTATTGCTGACTTCTTCAAATTCGCAGATGACAAGCAAGGGCGTTTGAAATCTATTTTAATCACCTTTATCCCGCCAACAGTTTTGGCATTAATTTTCCCTAATGGCTTTATTTACGCGATTGGTTTTGCTGGGTTAGCAGCAACAATATGGGCTGTGATTGTCCCTGCATTAATGGCAAAAGCAAGCCGGAAACGTTATCCAAACAACAGTTACAAAGCACCTGGTGGCATATTAGTTATCGGTTTTGTCATTCTATTTGGTTTGATCAACGCCGTTGCACACATCATGTCTTTGGCTGGCCTACTCCCTATTTACTAATTTGCCGTTCTTAATATAGCCCTACGGGGCTATATTATTTCCCATCTGTATTTTTTCAAAAAATTTTCACTGAAAATTGACCTCAACATCTTGCCTAATCGCGTTTGTGCGAGTAATTTTGTCGCACTCTTTTTGACAATACCGAAGAAGGTTATTTATGGCCAAGGCCAACGAAATCAAACGTGGTTTAGCGATCAACTATAATGGCAAATTATTGCTGGTTAAAGATATTGATATTCAAGCACCTAGTGCTCGTGGAGCCAGTACATTATACAAAATGCGCTTTACTGATATCAAAACAGGCCAAAAAGTTGAAGAGCGTTTTAAAGGCGATGACATTTTAGAAACGATTTCGTTAACTCGCCGTGGTGTTAGCTTTTCTTATATTGATGGTGATGAATATGTTTTCATGGATAACGAAGACTACACGCCGTATATTTTCAAAAAAGCAGATATTGAAGATGAACTGCTGTTTATCCCTGAAGAGGGATTACCGGGTATGCAAGTTCTAACGATGGATGGGCAAGTTTTAGCGCTAGAATTACCACAAACTGTTGATATGGTTATTGTTGAAACAACACCTGGCATTAAAGGTGCCTCTGCCAGTGCTCGTACTAAACCGGCAACGATGGCAACGGGCTTGACCGTTCAGGTTCCTGAATACCTCACCAGCGGTGAAAAAATTCGTATTCATATCCCTGAGCGCCGCTATATGGGCCGTTGTGACTAATCACATTTCAGCAAAATAACATCTATATTCTTATGCCTATGAATAACATACTCATAGGCATACATTTTTATTGAACATGGCACTCTCCTAGCCGACTACTTCCTTATTCCATGTATTTATTGGAATCAATCATACTTAACGGTGTAAATACCCATCGTTTTTTCTTTATTAATCCAGTTAAATTGTTGTGTACCCTTCAAATTAGGCAATACCTGTTCGGTTGTTTTCAACTTGGAAATATCAACTGACTTTGTTTTTTCCTTTCCTGTGTCACTCCAACACTTTGTTTCAATAAAGTTGTCATTCGTTCCAATAACACATGGAGCAGCCACTATTGCCCCAGTAAAGCGGATAACAGCAGAGTTAGAGCGCTTTTGGTCGCTGTTTTGTGAAGCCAATACAGAAAAGCTAGTTGTTAATACCATTGAGGCCAAAAAAGATGCTGTGATTTTTTTTACTAAGCTATTCATGGAAAAATTTCCTCTTAAAATTAAGTTATCGTCATTTTTAGTAATTTATTTACTCTTAAAATGAATAATTCAGTTCAACTGAATGAGGACGACATCTTATTCTTAATAAATAGCGAGAGATTTCACTTATGGCCGCAGTTTTTTATTTTTCATATTGAATTATATCCAATATAAAATTATTAGACTGGATCACACTTTTTATTACCACACGTATTGCTACACACAGAAAATTCAATCTATTAAAATGAGTCGAAAATGTAATAATAAACGTCGAAATTAACGTTTTCTTTATTTATCTGTATTCAATGTGATAAAAATAGTGTTGTTCAATATGAAAAAAAAACTCAACTACAAAATTAATTTATTACCTACCAATTTGATTGCGTCTGGACGGCAAAGGGCCTGCTATCAGCACCCTGACGATGATGAGCTTTGCATCAAAATTCATCTAAAAGGCCGTGATGACAAAGAAACACTAAGAGAAGTACGCTACTATAAACGCCTTTACCGAAAGGGAGAGCAAGCAACAACCATTTCTCACTACTTTGGCACTCAAGAAACCAATCTTGGGCTAGGTTACGTGTTTCAATTAATTAAGGATAAAACAGGGAATGTATCCCATACTTTAGATTATTATCTTAAAAATAAAAATGCATATCTAAAACACCAACAAAACATGAAAATTGCTTATAGGGAATTCAAAAAAACAATTTATAAAGAAGCCATTGCAACCATGGCGTTAAAAACCTACAACATTGTCTATCAATTAGGTTATAAACCCCACGGAAAGTTTTTAATTATCGACAATCTAGGCTCATCTAATTTAATCCCCCTCGATTATTTTTCATCCACTATTGCACGCTCGACTTTAAACCGTCGTTTCTCTGATTTTGAAAAACGACTATACAAAGATTTTCATGTCAAATTATAAATATCAATTTTCTATAATTTTCGAACTGTCATTTTTATTTAATACTTATTCGATAATTTGAATAGTTTTTATAATTCAGGAGTAATTATATATTATTCCTTTTTCTTATATTTCTATCCTGCATCACAACAATTACTGATAAATATACAGTAGTAATTGAATCTACAATTTATTATTGGTCAACAAATCACCAGCGGACAATAAATCATCATTTTCTAATCAGCTAATTCCTCAATATTTCAAATTCTTCAGACAAAAACTTAAACTTCTTTACATTCGGACGTTAAAGAGCGCTTATTAAGTAAATAAACTGAAACGCACTAATAATAAATGTGAGAAAGATCATATTTTATTATTAATAATCGTCGTGCTTACACGCATAAGTACGCTATATATGACGATAATCACATAAACCAATGGAGAATATGCACTTTTATCTAATGTTTTGTAAATTATCCCCCTATTACCTCGCCATTTCGGCTTTGTTTATGTATGCTCTTTAAGGTTTGGTATTCGGGCTGTTACGGTACTAAATTCAAGCATAACTGAATTAGCAAATATTGAGCTTTAATCTATACTCAATAAGGTCGTTAGAACCTCTAAATCAGTTTAGATTTAGGTAATGTGATAAACACTTTCTGCGAAAAACACACTGTTATCATTAATGCGTTTTTCACAGGGAAAAGTTTAGTTTTGTTGTGTCTCTTTACACAATAATGCGATAAAGAAAATGGTAAGGGATATATATAAGAATGTTAACCTCTGAAAAACTTAAGCGCTATGCTTGGCGCATTGTTCCGGCAGTTGCTATTGCCGTTACACTCACAGCATGTACTAACCCGAAGTCGACAAAAAATACTCAATATACCGCTAAATCAGATGTTCGTATGTTAAATGGTGCTGCAGGCGACTCTTTAACAATGGCATCCCAAGACGAATTTGAAGAATTAGTACAAAGTGTTGACACTAAATCTAAAATCATGAATCAATACGCAAGCTGGAAAGGCGTTGCTTACCGATTAGGTGGAACAACGAAAAGCGGCATTGATTGTTCAAGCTTCGTTCAACGTACCTTTTTTGAACAATTCGGTGTTGAATTACCCCGTACTACTTCAGAACAAGAGTCTTCCGGTAAAAGCGTAAAACGCAATAATTTAAAAGTGGGTGACATTGTTTTATTTAAAACAGGTCGCACAATGAAACATGTTGGCATTTACATTGGTGATGAGAAGTTTGTTCATGCATCAACTAGCAGTGGTGTTATTGTCTCTGAAATGTCTAACAGTTACTGGAGTAAAAGATATTACGCAAGCCGCCGTATTATTAATGGCTCGTAATCATCAGTAAACCTCCCTCCCTTACCAATAAAAAAGCTTCCAAATTTGGAAGCTTTTTTATTGGTAATCTTGTTGTTAGGTAAAAAACTAGCACAGCATTATTACCAAGCCAATCTATTGAAATCTGGTATAGACAGCAACCCTCACTAACCACCATAAAATGAGTAAATATTGTATTCACTCATTAAAGATACCACTGTTTGCGCTAACTAAGCGCAATAAAAACCTGAGGATAATTCCGCGATTGCCACACCCGTAGCCTTCAAACGACACATAGCCGCTAATTCATCATTTGCATGAATAAATAGGCAAACCTCTTTCTGCCATTCTAAAATGGAACTTGAAATTTGCATATCAGATAACGATTCAGACAACTGCTGCATCGCTATACAATCTGTTGCACAGTCATGACTAAGCAATTTTAGCCCCACAAGGTTATCGCTATCAGCATCATTCATAGGAACAACTTCAACGTCTGTCCCTATTTTCCCTGATAACCAGCGGTAGCTTTGCGGTAGCCTGTGCACCACCGAAAGACCTAATTTTTCCACAAAAATATCCTATAAAAACAATTGGTATTTTGCCTAATTACAGGGAAGAGCCCCGCATACTTACCTAACACTAAGTCAACTACTCTATCGCTAGTGCCTTTTTTTGAAAGTTAAGTTCTTGCTTTCAAAAATTACTCGTTCAAACCGAAGATTTAGCACATAAAAAAGTAACGATAATGTTAAAAATTAGAAGCTAAATATAACATTAAAATTATGGTGTGTCGTTAAATTTTTGTGACACAAATCATTGCATGTGCATTTTTCTGCTAAAAATATTAAAAATTAAATTATTTTTGACGATTTTTATCAACACCAACAATAATTCAATCAACTGTTTTTTACATTTGCCAAATTAAATTAGTAATATTCATTCAGATTTTTGATGTGGCGTGACTTTTCAGTTAACTTAATCACCCTTATTTCGAGTGACAGATAAAACATAAATTTAACAAAAAGCGCAATAATGATAATTGATTTAGATCATTTTTCATCTTGTATTTTAATACCATAGATAAACTAATCGTAATTACCGAGCAATAGAGCCGAGAAAACTCAACTTAATGTGAATGATAAAAGATAACTTAAGGAAAAATAAGAATAATCAGGGAAGTGAAACCTAAGAACGGAGTTATCAGTTTCATCCATGAAGCTGATAACTTAAAGATTATTTTGCCTTTTTGGCTAATAAAACAAAGAGCATTGATAAAGCAACGCAAGCTACCATCGAACCAACCATCGGCCACGCATTCTTAGCGGGGATCAATGATAATAATGTTCCGACTAGTGCACCAATTGAAAAACGAATGGTTCCCGCTAAAGATGAAACCGTTCCCGCAATATGAGGGTAGTTATCGAGGATCACTGCCATTGCATTAGATGTAATCATCGCGATGCCACTGACATAAATAGCGACACCAATGACTAACGTCCAAAAATCAAGGTTAAACGCTGTTGTCGCTAATAGCCAGATACCCATAATAAATTGGATGATAATGCCAAAATAGAGCATTTTTTCCGCGCCAAAATGCCTAACATAGCGGCTATTAATGGTTGTCATAATGAATAAGAAGACAATGTTAATGCCAAAATAGTAGCCAAAATGTTGTGGGGAAACACCATTTAAGTCGATATAAACGAATGCTCCGGCATTTAAGAATGAAAACATGCCTGCAAATGAAAATGAGCTGGCAAGGATATAGAACAACACTTGTTTTGCTCTAAATAAGGTCGCAAATTGACGTAGCGTCGTTCCCACATGAAACTTTTGCCTTTTTGCCACAGGGAGTGTTTCACGCACAAAAAAGCTCACTAAGATCACAGCAATCACAGCCGCAATTGCAATGCTCCAGAAAATCGCATGCCATGAGAACCAACGCATCAATTCGCCGCCTAAAATCGGGGCTAATAATGGCGCAATAGTCATCACCAAGACGACAAATGACATACTTCTAGAGAATTCATCACGTGTGAACATATCGCGCATTAATGCATTGATCACCACACTGGCTGCCGCTGCCGCAAAGCCATGCAAAAAACGTAGCCAAATAAGAGAATCAATTGATTCAGTGACTGCACAAGCGGCTGATGCTAAAGCAAATACAACCACTCCCCCTAAAATTACTGGTTTACGACCGATACTGTCAGCCATAGGCCCGTAAAAAAGTTGCCCAATCGCAAAACCAAAAATGTAGCTGTTGAGCGTCATCTGAATACGCCCTTCATCTACATTAAAATAATGCATCATCGTCGGAAAGCTAGGTAGGTACATGTCGATGGCTAATGGCATTAGCATAGACAACAAGCCTAATATTAAAATCAGCCCCAAATAGGATGAACGCTGCTGTTGCACTCTATAAACTCCTGCTTTTATTTACGTGGTACAGTTATGCTATTAATTTCTTCATCTGTCAGTGGGCGATACTCGCCCTGCTCTAAGGTTTCATCCAAGTGAATATCCCCGACTCGCTCACGGTGTAATCCACAAACATGATTTCCTACCGCAGCAAACATCCGTTTAACTTGATGATAACGGCCTTCACTAATAGTTAAGCGAACATCACGAGGCGTTATAATTTCCAGTTGAGCGGGTTTTGTTGGGTACTTTTCGCCGTTTAACATGACACCTTGCTCAAATTGCTTCGCAACATCGGAGCCGATATCTTCACTTAATTGAACACGATAGGTTTTTTCACAATGGTGTTTTGGCGATGTAATGCGATGCGACCACTGCCCATCATCAGTAAGTAGAACTAATCCTGTTGTATCAATATCTAAGCGCCCCGCAGAATGTAATTTTTGCGCCAGGGGTTCATCAATAAAATAGAGAATAGTTGGGTGAGTTGGGTCATCAGTAGAACAGATGTAGCCTTGTGGCTTATGTAACATAAAATAGCGAGGCCCGGTAACTTGCACTAGCGCATTGCCATCATAAGCAACTTCATGGTCAAGCGTGACTTGAAATGACCCCGATTTAACAACGTCACCGTCAATCGTCACAAGACCTGCACGCAGCTCACGTGCTACCAAACTCCGGCTTATCCCTAATTGCTGGGACAAAAATTTATCCAGTCGCATAGATTCTCTTAACTTGATGGAATGCCAGCGAAGCGTACAATAGCGCTCAACTGTCAGAATAATAAATGAAAGGTTGCTGTGATTGCTATCACATAATTCATTATAACAATAACCCTAGTTAAGGGATAGTTTCCATGAAACAACCTGTATCTTTAGACAGAGTCATTGTTTTAAATTAAATTTAACCTCATTCACCTGTTTTTTTAACTAATATTGAGCAATATGTCTTTTTCCTTACGTCCATACCAACAAGAAGCCGTCGATGCGACGATCCATTACTTTCGCAAACACACGCAGCCCGCCGTTATTGTGCTACCTACAGGCGCAGGAAAAAGTTTGGTGATTGCTGAATTAGCTCGTCTTGCTCGTGGGCGAGTGTTGGTTTTGGCTCATGTAAAAGAATTAGTCGAGCAAAATCATAGTAAATACCTCGCTTATGGCCTTGAAGCAGATATTTTTGCTGCTGGACTAAACCGAAAAGAGTCACATAGTAAAGTGGTTTTTGGCAGTGTACAGTCGGTTGCACGTAATCTTGCTGCTTTTGATGGGCAGTTTTCGTTAGTGATTATCGATGAATGTCACCGTATCAGTTTGAATGATAAAAGCCAGTACCAGCAAATTATTCAACATTTACAAAAAAGTAATGCAGCGTTGCGGATCTTAGGCTTAACCGCGACCCCTTACCGTTTAGGCAGCGGATGGATTTATCAATATCATTACCATGGTATCGTTCGTGGTGATGAAAACTGTTTTTTTCGTGATTGCATTTATGAATTACCGCTGCATTATATGATCAAAAATAAGTTTCTTGTCCCCCCTGAACGCCTAGATATGCCTGTTCTACAGTACGATTTTAGCCAAGTTTCGTTAACCTCTGCGGGAATTTTTAGTGAGCAAGAACTTAATCTTTCACTAAAAAAGCAGCAACGTATTACCCCTAAAATCGTTGCCCAGATTGTAGAATATGCAATGCCATTGCAAGGCTGTATGATTTTTGCAGCTACTGTCGAGCACGCAAAAGAGGTTTTAGGCTATTTACCTGAACAATCTGCGGCCTTAGTCACAGCCGAAACTCCTGCCGCAGATAGGCAATCTATTATTAATCAATTTAAAAAGCGAGAATTACATTACCTCGTCAATGTATCTGTTCTAACAACTGGTTTTGATGCGCCCCATGTTGACGTGATTGCAATTTTACGCCCGACGGAATCAGTCAGCTTATATCAGCAAATTGTGGGCCGTGGTTTACGACTTTGCGAAGGAAAAACCCAATGCCTAATTTTAGATTATGCAGGTAACCCTCATGATTTATATCGCCCCGAAGTCGGTAGCAGCAAACCAAACTCATCCAGTGTCCCTGTGCAAGTTTTTTGCCCTCTTTGCCAATTTGCCAATGTGTTTTGGGGTAAATGTACCTCTGATGGGCAAGTTATTGAGCACTATGGCCGCCGATGCCAAGGCTGGGAAGAAGATGAGAATGGTCAGAAACAACAATGTGAATTTCGCTTTCGCTTTAAGCAATGTCCCCACTGTGGTGCAGAAAATGATATCGCTGCTCGTCGTTGTCAAAAATGCCAAGAAGTGCTTACTGATCCTGATGATATGCTTAAAGCCGCATTAAAATTAAAAGATGCGCTGATCATTCGATGCGGTGGTATGCAATTTATCAGTGGCAGTGATGCAAAAGGAGAGTGGATTAAAATTAACTATTTCGATGAAGATGGAACTTGTGTTTCAGAGCGTTATCGCTTAACAACCCCCGCCCAACGCCGTGTGTTTGAATACCGTTTTTTACGTGAACACCAACGCGCGCCAGGTGTTCCATTTAAATGGAATGATGCAAACGATATTATTTTACAACAATCATTATTACGTTACCCTCAATTTATTGTTGCTCGAAAAAAAGACCGTTTCTGGGAAATAAGAGAAAAAATTTTTGATTATCAAGGGCGATTTCGCATCTCAGACGCCCTTTCCTAACGCAATAAATGATCTTAATGATTGCTGGATGGTGGTTTTTTCGATAAAATGCCGCCGCCTTCAAATATCTCTTTCTTGTAATGAGTTATTCCTAGGCCAAATCTCGAACCTGCTGCTGGGTCGCCTGTAGCAGGAATTTATATTTTCTTTTTATAGAGAAATAGTAATGTTAACTATCAATGCAATTGAACGTAAAGAGCAGGGTAAGGGTGCGAGCCGCCGCCTGCGCAGAGATAACCAGCTTCCAGCTATCGTTTACGGTGGCAACCAAGAGCCTATCTCTATCACTCTGAACCACGATGAAGTGATTAACCAAGAAAGCAAAGCAGAATTTTACGAAGTTCTGTCTCTGGTTATCGATGGTAAAGAAACAAAAGTAAAAGTTCAGGCTGTTCAACGTCACCCATTTAAGCCAAAAGTGACGCACATTGACTTCCTGCGCGCTTAATTAAAGCCCACAGCCGAGCTTTAGAAATTTTCGGGACGCCGAGTAAATAACGCCGCAATTGCGGCGTTATTTATTTCTAAGATATTATTTTGTGCACCAATCTCAAACCATCAATACACGAAGCCAATTACTCTAAGAATTTTATTTGCTACCACGACGTTGCAACTGGTCACGTAAGTTTGGTGGTGTACCACGAATCGTTAATGTATCTGTCACAGGATCCCAAAAAATACGTTCCCCCATCAACATGGCATCAAAACTAATGGTAATTCCCCCGCCACTACCCGAAAATTTAGTCAATTGTTTAAGTGTCCCTCTATCTGCTGGGAAACTCTCTTCCAACTGGTAGTCATTTTGGCGAGCAAAATCATCAAAACTTTGTTCTTCTACCATCGGCAGCTCTTTCGCCAACGCTTGTAATTCAATTTCTTCGCCAGATTGCAATTGCTCTGTGCAGTAGCTATGCACTTGTTGGCGATACGCTTGGCGGGTATTTTTATCCATCTGCGCATTATCGCAAAAGTCGTCCAACGCTTGGACTAAACCTTTGTTCTGCACTTTTGCATTCAAGCCTTCAGATGCAGCCAAGAAATCCATAAAGAAATCAGAAACTTTTCGCCCTACTCGACCTTTTAGGAATGTTAAGTAGCGCTTCGACTCTGGATTGGTTTCCCACTCGGTTAAATCAATTCGGGCAACGATATCTGCGTGTGGGATATCCAAATAGTGTGTTGTCCCCAAATCTAATGTATCCGTGACAAACATGCTGTCGCAGCTATTGAGAACGGAAATCAATAAATATTCGACGGCAAGGTAACGATATTGGCAGAAAAGAACAATCCCACCTTCCGCAAACGGGTATTTCGCTAGCTCATCCTTTAAACGAACCGTCATCGCACGGCTAAAACCTAAAAATTCTTCTTCACCCTTGCGCAAGAGCTTTAATGCATCAGCTAATTCACTTTCTTCATTGAATTCACCAAAGGCTTTACTTTTTGCGCTATAAACACGGTGCAATTCTGCCATCATGTCCTGTACGACATCATCCGCCGTCAATAAAGAATCCCGTAACATCACCTCTAAGGTTTGTTCATCTCGCTTAATCAACTGATGTAAAGCTATCTGGGTAATTTCCAGACTCATTGTTGGCTCCTTCTTCTAGCAGAAATATTATCGCGCGTATTCAAACATTGATATCTATGCGCTGCAATAGAAACTATCATTTGCCTCATTTTTCATCACCAAATGCTGAACTAATACACACTTTTTGAATCTGAATAAGCATTATTATCACTTAAACAAAAATTTGTTGCGAAGAAAGAAGAAAATCATGCGGCTATACGCTATGATATGGAGCTTTCATTAATTTAGGATGTCTCAATTTATGCCACAATCATCTCGCTATAGTGATGACAAAGTTGAAGGTTTACTCTCTGACCTCGTAAGTGTGTTAGAAAAAAACCATACCCCTGTTGACCTTTCCCTGATGGTGTTAGGTAATATGGTAACAAACCTGCTCAATACGTCAGTTGCTCCTGCACAACGTAAAATGATTGCAGAATCGTTTGCCAATGCATTACTTTCTTCTGTAAAAGAAGATAAATCACACTAACTGATTAATGAAATAAACAGTATGGTCACCCATCAGCGCTACCGTGACAAAGTCTCTAACATGATTGGTTGGGGGCACTGGTTTGCACTATTCAATATACTGCTTAGCCTCGTGCTGAGTAGTAGTTACCTGTTTATTTTTGATTGGCCAGACACGTTAACTGGCCGCATCTATGCTTTCGTCAGTTGGTTAGGTCATTTTAGTTTTGTGGTCTTTGCCGCATACCTACTCATTATTTTTCCACTGACCTTTATTGTGATGTCTCAGCGGCTGCTGAGGCTAATCTGCGTTGCACTTGCTACGGCAGGTATTACGCTTCTTATCTTTGATATTCGTGTCTTTAGCCAGTTTGGCCTTCATTTGACACCACAAGTCTGGGATTTAGTTATCAACCCCGCTAAAGGGGAAATGGCCCGTGAATGGCAGCTGATGTTTATCAGTATTCCCATTATTTTCTTAGTTGAAATGCTATTTGCAACATGGAGCTGGCAAAAGTTACGCAGCTTAAATCGCCAAACCTTTGGTAAGCCTCTAGCGGGTATTTTCATTGTAACTTTTATTATGACGCACTTAATGTATGCGTGGGCCGATGCGAATTTTTACCGTCCTATCACCATGCAGCGTTATAACTATCCGCTCTCCCAACCAATGACTGCACGTAAGTTATTGGATAAATATGGTTTGCTTGACCTGACTGAACACCAAAACCGTGTATTCCAGCAAGGTAGCCCTACAGCTCTAAAACTTAACTACCCACTCAAACCGTTGAGCTACTACAGTCAAGGTACAGGGTACAATTTGCTGTTACTTGTAGTTGATGATTTGGGTGATGAAGCCCAACAAACGTCAATGAGTGCTCTTAACAACTTCAAAAAAATGAGTACGCAGTTTACCAATCACTATACTACGGGTTTACGTGACGACACTGCTTTATTTGGGCTTTTCTATGGAATTTCATCAACTTACCTTGATAATATTCTCAATGGACGCCACCCATCAGTCTTGATAGAAGCATTACAGCATCAAGGTTACCAATTTGGTTTATTCTCAACAGATGGCTTTAACTCACCATTATTCCGCCAAGCTATTTTATCGGATTACTCATTACCTGCTAAAACAGCGGATAATGATGGCTTAACGATTACTCAATGGACCAGCTGGCTAGATAACCTCAAACATGATTCTCCTTGGTTCTCTTTTTTAAATATAAAAGGAACGCCAGGTAGTGCTAAAACTAATGAGCAAATTGATCGCGTCATTGAAGCATTAAAACGCGATAACCGATTAGAGAACACTATCGTAATTATCACTGCGAATTATAACAACCAAGGTAAACAAGAGGATAACTGGCTTGATGGCAAGCAGTTTAATCGAGATAAAATGCAAGTTCCGCTATTTATTTACTGGCCAAATACTCCTGCACAACAAATAAATAAGCTAACTAGCCATCAAGATATCATGACCACCTTAATGCAACGGTTATTACATGTTAATAATCAAACAGATGATTATAGCCAAGGTGAGGATCTGTTTAGCAACCAACGTACATATCCTTGGGTGATTACTGGGGATAATGATGATGTGGTCATTACCACTGATACGCAAACTCTGTATATGGATCACAATGGCCAGTTTAATATTTATGATAAACAAGGTGTTATGGTAAAAGATGATAAACCTAATTTGACGGAGCTTCTGAAAATATTCACTGAGTTAAAACGCTTTAATGAAAATTAGTGCTTAATTATCAACCAGTCTCGATAGCAGCCTCTTGATTTTAAGATCAGATTGAGTAGTATAAATCGCAGTTCGGCATGTAGCGCAGCTTGGTAGCGCACCGTCATGGGGTGTCGGGGGTCGTAGGTTCAAATCCTATCATGCCGACCAACTTTTTATAGAGAAACCAACCGCTTAAGGTTGGTTTTTTTATGTGATGAATTTGGGGTGGGTAAAAGTCGGGTAAAAGTCGGGTAAAAGTCCGACATGGTTACACTGACTTTTACCCCTCTTTTTCTTAGGATTTATCATCCAGTGACTGACTTTCCGCAGCTTCCTGCTCTGCCCTTTCCGCTTCCTCTGCTGCACGTTTAGCTTCTTCTTGCGCTAATCGCCCTGCTTCTATCTTAGCGAGTCTCTCAGCTTCAGCTTGCTTAAATTAAGTTAAAGCTAATACTATCTAGCAGTAAACCCTGAGAGCTGTCACCAACTTCTATTTTGACATCTCCATTTGGTTCAATTCGCAGTATTCTTGTGCCCCACCCAGATCCACCTCCGTTACCGAATGCTTGAACTAATCGAGTTGGTTTATTAAATTCTGAATAGCGACTGATATTGAATATCGTTGCCCCCTGAGATGCTCCCGAGCCATACACAGCACCACTGAGATATATCATACCGTCAATAACAACAGCAGACGGATAATTATCCATATAAGGGTTAACATTGGGTTGCCGAACAATGGGTAATTCTAACTGAGAGAACTTTATCCTTAAATCCTGTGATTGCATCACTGGTGTGATGATTTTTGCTAACCCCTGCCCGCTCGGATGGTTGATACCATTACCGCCATAAGGAATTTTTCTATCTGCTAGATTATTTCCTAATCCCCACATTTCTCGGTCTGTGATGATTTTCTTACGCTGTGTTGGCTGTCCTAACATCACGCGAATTTTTGAAATGTTACCAGACTGAATGCCACCCATGCCGATTTTTGGCCTAACAGTACCGCCATGTCGCACCATATAGAATGAGGTAACGTATACATTATTCGTGCCATCTTTCGGTTCTTGCGTGGGGTCTAAGCCTATATAGATGTTACACTCATTATTGATAACTGTAACAACTAGCCAGAAATCACCCGAAGGAACTTGAATATCAGTTTTCTTGCTGTAATAAGCATTCATATATTCGGTTCTTCCAGTAATAACAAAGTTATTCGACGCATCGACACCAATATAGATCCAATCCTCTGAGCTATCTCCTCCGCTATTAATATAAATAACCTTGCTTTTATCCCAGTTGGAAATTAAAGATTCAAATGCAAAATCGACGCAAGCATCGGCGGTATAGGCCCCGTTAACTGGCTCTTGATTAGGGATTTCTTGCAACTCACATGCAACTTGGTCTTTACCATCTCGAGCTTGAACAAAATAACGATTGAAGTCAAAAACAGAGAAGCCAGCCCATCGCCCATAAGTTCTCTCGAAACCAGCGGCAAAGTTTCTACCCTCTTGGAATCGAAGGCCATCAAAACTGGAGCCGTTGTTGTATGTGCTGCCGCGGGATGGCACTAAGCAAGTACACAAAACAAAGTGAGCGTATGGTAATCCTGCGCGTACTTTATTGATAGTCGAAATCATCGTACCAGCGTTAAAGCTATTACGATCATTCATCCCGAAAGCAAACAGTACAATATCAGCATCAGTATCAACGATATAGTCAGTCCAGTTTCTGGCAGGATCAGTGTACCAAGGCGACCTAAATGATGTCGGTTTTGTATTCGCATTCGCCCATGTCTGCCCTCCAATTGCACGATTAATAAAAGTAAAGGTATGCTCTGGATTTTGCGCTTGTAATGCAGATTTAATAATCGACCACTGACAGACTCCAAGTGTTAATGAATCAGCCCAATCTAAACTAATAGAATCGCCCATGACGACAACTTTAATATCTTTCTTTTTTAGCTTGTTTATCTTGATGTTTGATGTGTTTGTTAAAATTGGCTCACTGCAAAGTTTATCTTCAATGTGTGCATTATAGAGGCCATTATAAGGGGTGGAGCTTATGAACTGACCGGGGCCGTAAAATTTAAAGTCAGTCATGTGTGTCACGCGCCGTTCATACACATAAGTTTGGTAGTTATAACCAGGATTGACCGGAGGTGATTTATCCATGTAAATCTCAGTCACACCGCGCTGGTATAACTCACTTAACTTTTCATTAAGCAATACTGCGTTTTTATTCTCATCTTCTAGTCGATCAGACAGCCCTAGCGAACTGATATTAACACGAATAGATTTAATCGCATCGCCGACGCTTCCAGAGGGATAGTTTTCTGTTTGCGACAAACCAACCAATGCCGCGCCTTTTTCTGTTTTCAGGTCACCGCGTAAGCTTGCATCTCCCACGCCGACCCAAATACCATTGGGGTTACTTTCAGATTTTATTCCTCCCGTTGTTTCGGGTGTCGAATTCTCAGGCACTAATTTAGGTAGCTCCCCATCGCAACGATAATATTCGCCATCTCCGTCAGGCTTTTCCCAGAGTACAACCTCATTACGTTGCTTAACTTCAGCGCCCTCTTTAAAGGTGCCAATTGGCGCATAACCTGCCGCCAAAATAGCATTGAGCATATCTTGATTAAACTTCTCAATTAATCGCCCATTCTGCATCTCCATCCCATGCCAGCTGATGCGTTCATTGTCGAGTCTATCAGTCCAAGTTTCACTTTCACGATCATTGACTGCTCTATCAAGGTTCTCACTGTTGTCATACAGATTTTTTACTGATGCAGACCCAAGGGGATCTTTTGTGTTATATGTCGTCATTCAAGATACCTATAAATGAAAAAACCCCGCACAGTGGCGAGGTTCATGATTAATGTTATGAGTTAATTACGCTGAGTATTCCGCGTCATCATATTGATAAAAAATCGCTTTATACTCTTTGGCGACCACTTGGCAGGTGCCGTCTGAGTTAGGCGTAATTTCCTGCATAATTCCGTCATAGCCAACGTATTTAGATGAACAAAATATTAACCGTGGTGGCTCAATGTACGGGTCGTTCATTATCCACGAATCAATCTCCAACTCGCTGGAGAACGGAATAGAGAGCGTATATTCATCTATCTGCGTGGGCACTAAAAGGCGTGATGCACTACCATCTTGCAAGCGAATTAAACAGCGTGGTTGTTCAAACGACCAATCAAGCGGTTCATTGACAGTAAGTTTAATTTGCTCCTGGTCATGGCTCATATTCATCACTAAACAGCTGATGGTTTTATTGCTCGGGATATCATCGGTAAAGACAATGCGATCCCCAACGTTGTAACAAAGCGCATCCAGTTCCGTGGCGGTTGAATAACTAAGCCGTTGGTGTAAGTGTTTCATGAGTCGCCGCATGCCAATACGATACGCAATGGTAGGATTTAACACGCCATCGGCTTGATAATCTTCGACCTTTTTCGGTGTCGGATTCTCTTTGGTGCGACACTGGATAGTTTCCTCAGCCCATGTCACGCCATTGATATAAGTGACGTCCACACCATCGTAATCATCCTCCGAAGGTGCAGTAAAGCCCGTTTGCAAATCCTCTGTGGTTTCCTGTGGGCTGATGATCCCCGTCCACGGCTTAATCCCCTCTCGGTATGCTGAGGCCAGTCCTTCCGTTAATAAAAACTCCCCCATCCCTGCCTTGCAAATTCGCTGTAGTACCTTTAATGCGGATTCACTACTACTTTCCGATGACCAATCAAACAACTCATTGCGAGGCGACCAATAGGTCTTGTGTAGTTCATCAATGGCCCTATTATCAATTTGCGCATTATTCATGCCGAGGCTATTCAACACATGGTAAAACGCCCCTTTGATACTGCGTGAGGGATGATTGCCATACAACCGTGTAGCGACTACATTAATACGGCGGTCGGATTGCGCCGCTAATCGGTTCCCTGTCCTCACAGTCAATGCAATCGTTGTTAGCCCTTCGTAATGCGTTGGCCTTGAGGTTAATAATGCACGCAATGCTTGCCAGTGGCATTGGTCACGCGTACTGCCACCACCCACATCCGACACACGTCTAACACGCACTTCATACTGCGCTTGCTGAGGCAACTCAAATACTTCTGTGAAGCCGATTTGGTCTTCGGTGCTGCGGCTATAACGAAACTCTTTTGTGACCCACTCCGTGTCATTGACCCCCCGATACTGAACGGCGATTTTCACTTCACGCGAACCACGACGCCCTTTTTTATCATAAGACGCCAGCCCTGCAGGAAAAACAATATTGAGCTCTATGCGATTGGTCGTTTCGCCGTTCGGACAAGCTAAAAATGGCCCTATCCAGTTTTGTTCATCATTAATGCCGGTAATACTGAAATCCAACAACGTGCGCTCACGGAACCCCTGCCAATTGGTATCAATTACAGTGATATCGTTACCCGATTCGTCTTTTTCAATGGTGAAGCGTTCAACGCTGAGAGTGAGGCCATCAATTTCCGTGATTTTGTACTGATTACCTTTAAGGCCAAGGCTAAGGCGTTGAGTGCCCTCGGGTAAGCCTGAAAAAGCAGAGCCTGTCGCACTGTTATAGGCCAGTGAAATATGTGCTTCTATCGCAGGTGTACCACCCGATGACGGAACACCACCATTAAAGCGCGGTTCGGCACCGAATACCGAGTCGGGCAATGAGGATGCTAGAATATTGCCACCAATATAAGGGCTTGACTCTTCGGTCACAACAATGCGCCCTGATACATCCCACGCAACCAAACCCGACCCAACAAGCTGAGTTGTGATGGCATTGACTAAGCCGCTCATGGTGACGTAATCAGTTAATAGCGAAATGTAATACACTGCACCTTGCCAGCTAATCGCAAAGGTTTCAGGCTCAAGCGTAAAATCATAAGTCCGTGGTGATTCACTCGCTTCAATAGAAGCTGCAATACCCCCAACACCCGGTACTGCAGGTTGACGAGGTGTGTAACTTTTTACAAATAAATCATAGTGATTATCGTTAAATACCAAGGTGATCGGCTGGCCTACATATGGGACTAACTCACTCATATCGCCATAAATCACGCTATGGCTATTTTCCGTTTTTACGGTAAACGTGTCGGGCGCTTCAATGGTGATAATGGTTCCGACTTTCCATGAAGCGGGGATGGTCGAATCATGAGGCGTTTCTTCGTCGCTCGACTCGGTGTTGATCATCGAAATCGACGAACCCGAAACGGCTACCGCCTCGGCATTCACGCTGACACTTTTTGGCGCGCTAGAGCTCAAATCAAGTCCCGTGGTACCTGCTGTGGTGGTACCGACTTCCGTGGAGTTATACCAATTTTCTGTGCGAACATCCCCAGTGATATCAACACCCGGCTGATAAATCGCATAGTTAACGTCATTGCCGAAGGAGGAAATCGGGGTATTGCCGATTTTGATGTTAGACGCATTAATCGCAAAATTGCCACGCCCCACACACAGAAACATTTGCGTACGATATATTTTCGGGTCAGCTTTATCAAATCGACTAATCGGTTGAACTAAATAATCAGGGAACACCCGAAACCGTCCAAACACCTCACGAATAGGATCCCCCAGTTTAGCACTGTTGGCTTTCGCGGGGTTTAGCTCGAGCTGGTCACCGTTGCCCGATGAAGAATAACCACCCACGTCAATATTGCGCATCATGAAGATAGAATACGCGGCAGTCGCCACAGCGATCCCCACTGCAATCCAGCCGATAGTTGCAGCTTCAAGACCAAATGGAACGGGATAAATTTTTACATCATCTTCAGCGCGAATAAAAGTGAGTGGCCAATCGCTCGGATGAATACGGGTTCCATTAACGTCAATACTGATCGGTTGAGTATCTTCATTATGATACCCGTTCACCGTCTCCGCTAACCAATGGTGCACAGTTATATTGCCGTGTTGATGCGTTTCTAACGGCTCACCTTGCAGACGCGAGGGATATATACGAATTGTCACTGGTAATACTCCACATGAGAAAAACGCCGCTCAAATCGGGATAAGGGCAAGACGGTGACATTGGATTTTGGGTTACACTCAACTGCATGCAGCAATCCGTTAATATTTACGATGATTGCCACATGGGTGATCATGCTGCTGGTATAACAAGCAGCGACTGCCCCTTGTACCGGATCGCAACGGTTGACGGTTTTCGCCAGCAACTTGGCCTCTTTATCCAGCCCGTTATCGTCTTTTGTCACACCCTCGAAAACTGGCCATGTTGGCAAACCCAAATCCTGCCGAATTTCGTGAACGATACCGTAACAGTCTAAATGGGGATAAGCGCGTCCGCCCTTCTGCCAAGTGACAGAACGGTATTTATCAATGTTAAACATAGAATGCCCTTAGGAGAGGTAGCGAAGCCCTGAATGCTCAGCGAGGTTATAACGGTGACGAGGCCATGCAGTATCGAGAATATTCATGTAACCTGCGGTGATTTGTACATCAGCCCATGTCCATTGGCCTGATTTTACGGTTAATGTAAATGGCGGCTTACTGGGGGCGGTGAGATCAACATCAAGGTATTGACGATATGTGACTTCTGCGAGCGTACCGTTAGGGTTTTCATTGAACTTGTCAATCGCTTCACGTATCGCGCCAGACACAATCCCGTCAATATTACTGATGGCAAATTTTAGATCTTGGGTGCCATCTTCATTGCGTGCCGGTAGCGCAATGTCCATCCCGCACGCAATAAACGTTACCAGCCGCCCATCTTCTAATTTTGCCTCAATATCATCCCATCCCTTGGTTAACCAATGATCTTCGCCATCGACCCTGATTTGCAAAGTTTCAATAGGCACCTCTGAGCCACCAGAGGCATACAACCGATTTAATATAGTCATGCTTCTGGCCACTCCCGATTTAAGGCAATATCTAATATATCGGAATTAACAACGATATCGGGGAATAAGCCGTAATCTTTGGGTAACAGGGGTTTTTCCCACAACTCTAACGTTGCAGAGAAACGCCAATATTTCGGCATTTCCAAGTGAGGACCATCATAGATATCAATGAACCGGCACTTAACCCATTCATCACACCCGAGTGGGCTTTTCAGTTTCATCATGAACCATGCAGCACCATCCGTGAGCGCATCGCGGTACCACGCTTCAAATAATTGCGCCTGTTGTGGTTTAGGAAATAACCATTGCACTGAGGTATTCGTCGGGGTTGATGTGTAAATTCGCCGCTGTCTTGCTCGACCTGAACTGAGTTGCGTTCTACGAAGTGGTGATACGGGTTTAAACCCGTACCCCTCCGCTAAAGGCAATGGCAAATACTCGTGAGGATAATAGATTTCACTCATTTGATGGAGCTCCGATTTGGGTACATGTAACGAAGCGTATTCCCAAACTTATTTTGTGGCTTAATGATTTCGCTGGTTAACCCATCAATGATCTGCTTCGTTAACTGTTTATTACTGGCTTCAATAGCTTGCATTGTGGCGTCATCAGGTTTGCCAGAAAACGAGTTATGAATATTGATTTCAGGGTTAATGCTACCTTGCATCGCCTGTTGCTCGTTACGCTCATTACGTACACGCTCTAATGTTGCATCGAGTTTTGCCGAGGTTTGAGAGGTAACAACACGCTCCCCTTTTTGCAGTAACCACGTCCCTGTTTCGGGCACTTTATCTACACCATCATGCGCCATACCAGATAATGACAATGCACCGATACCTGCAGCCATAGGTTCAGCAAATGCCGATGCACTCGCCGCCGCAATCGGAGCCATTGCAGGACCCACCAGCGGGATAGCTGCTGTTGATGCGTAGGCGTTTAATGCCGCTAACTTCGCCATGGCTTGCGCATTGGTGAACAAAGCGGTACCTGCTGAAGCTTGGGTGGTTTTACCGACAGCCAATTGCACCGCCTGATAAACCAGCCACTTAGCCGTCATTTCAGCAAGAGCGCCAACAACGGATTGCCCCATATCACTGACAATAGAACTGATGGTGCCACCGAGGGTTTGCGTGCCATTAACCAAGTCTTTTAAATTGCTACTGATAGAACTGGTTGTGGCATTAGCAATACTGGTGACCGAGTCGTAAGCCATCTGGCTATAGTTTTGAGCTTCTTCCATCCAATCCGCTAACGCTGAACTGGTACCCGCCAGCCAATCCAATTCAGCCGCTTTAGACTCCTGGTACTTAGTGTTAAGTGCTTCCAGTGCTGCTTGCTTGGCGGCAATGGCATCCGCACCTTTGTCCGTTTTATTGAATACGCGATCAACTTGCATCGCTTCTTCATAAAAGTTAGTTTGGCGCTTGCTCATGCCACGCGTTTCACGGTTGAGGGCTGCATCATCATTAAATTTCTTAGTGGCTTCCTTTAAGTCCTTTAATGCATCCGCCATTTCACGCTGTTTGCGCACCGCTTCATCGGCTCGCTGTGTCCATTCCGCCAGCTGAACAGAAGAAGATTGGATCGCTTTTCGCTGTTCATCCGTCCATTTAGCACCCGTTTCATTACCAGCTGCATACAGTGCTGCCGCTTTCTCACCTTGCAGTGCCCGTATTTTTTGAACTTCCATGGCAACACTGAGGTCAGCCATTTTGTCCTTGTAACGCTCGGTGACTCGCTCCGCTTCTTTCGTTAAAGAATTACCCGATTTAAGCGAATTATTCATTTTTTCGCGATCATCATAAGCCTTTAATTTGTCGTTAACATATTGTTTCTTATGATCATCATTAGTAAATGTACTTTCTGCCTCCCAAAGGGCTCGCTGTTCAACCTGATCGCGCTGCTTCATGCTGGCAAGAATACGCTCCTGCTCAGCACCCCATAGCATCTGTCTTTGTTTATCATTTAATTCTGGGCGATTACCCGCTAGCATTGGCGCTTGAGTTAATAGCTGACGGCTAGACAATAAATTGTTACCTAGCGAAAGCAATCTATTAAACTCTGACTCCTGAGCAAGCTCTTGTGCCATCGTCTCAATTTTAATGCGCTTATTGCTATTTTCTTGCTGACGTAATTCATTAGCCCGTTCAGTGAGTTGGTTTAAGGAGTTTTCAATGGATAGCCTTTTCTCCTGCTCCTCTCTTAATCTCACTTCTTCAACTTGCAACATTTCAGTGTTTTTAATTGCAAACTGAAGCATTTTTGCACGATTATCATCCGATAAGCTAAAATCCATGGATGATATGACATATTTAGCGGAGGACTCGGTGTACCTGTTAATCTTATTTTGTATTTTATCTATTTCTTTTGACTGTGCTTCTAAAGCTTCCTTTGCTTTACTCACCTCATCAGAAGCTTGAGGCAAAGTCATATTTTTAGAGTTTGCAGCTATATCCTTAAGAGTACTTGCATATTCAAGGGCAGACTGATGCGCCGCTTCTTGCTGCTGCTTAACGGCAAACCAACTTCCTGCAATAAGCATTGTGAGTCCTGGTAGCCCACCAACTAGAGATAGCAACCCCCTAGCCCCCGTTAGCATTGTGCTGCCAACCATGCGAAATCTGTTTAGTGCCCTGCGTGACACTAATAGCCTTTCATTGGTTGCAATTTCTTGATTGTTAACAGCAATAAGCGCCTTGGTGTTTTTGGCTAATTGACCATCAATCACGGCTCGCTCTTTATCCGTTGCTGCCACCATTCTTTTTGTCACTAAGGATTGACGCGTATCAATAAGTAATTGCTTCTCATCTTTGATGCGCATTTTCGTGACTTCAAGGCTACGAACTTGTTCTTTTGTGTGATTGATTTGAGATATGTAGCCCGTAACCGTTTCTTTTGCTAAGTTTTTTGTGCTGATCGTCAAATTACCAAGATAACGAGAAAGACCAACACCGATTAACAACCCACCAGCAATGGCAACTTTATCAAAGTTATCGCTTACCAGTGCAAGGGTTTCTGCCATTGTTTTAGTGATCCCCATACCGCTATTTAACTCGCCAAACGTTTTCTTAGCCGAGTTAGCGATACGAGTAAACCCATCAGCGACAGTATTATCCATAGAGTTAGCCAAGGCATTATTTGCATCTTTAGACGCAATGGCCGCATCTGCTAGCATTTTAAAAGATATCTGCCCACTTAATCCCATCTCCTTTACTTGGTTTGTAGTAACTTTTATCCCGCCATTTGTCTTTTCAATCTGAGCAGCTAAGCTATCCAATAACGAAGGCATTGCCTCCATGACAGCCTTAAAGTTATCACCCGCCACTTTACCGACAAGCATGGATTTACCTAGCGCATTAATAGCTGAATCCGTTTTTAACGAACTGGTTGAATTTGCGGTTAATGATGATGAAAGCGATTCAATATAATCAACAGTTTGAGTTGTGCTATAACCCAATTCTTGCATGGATTTAGCAGCACCAATATACAAATCTTGGGTGATCTCAATAGCTTTACCATTGCGATTACTGATTTCTAAAAATCGGTTTTGGAGGTTGTCGTATTGCTTCGTATCACCCTCAACAGATTTTAGCGCTGACTTAATTCGCGCCGCATACTGCCCCCAATCATCAACTGTTGAGATAATGGCGGAAGCTGAAAAAAATCCCGCCATCGCGCCAGCCATGCCTTTCGCTGTTATGGCGACACTGGATAACTGGCTGTTAATTTCTGAGAGTGTTTTTTTCTGCTGAGCGAGCTCTTGACGCAACTGGCGGCTACCGCCCGCCGCATTTCTATAAAAATCATTACTAATTCGAGAGGCTTTACTGATCTCAGACTGAAAACCCGAGGAGTTAGCAGTGATCTTTAAAATTAATTCACGTAACTTAGACATTGCGGTCTCCAAAAAAAAGACCGCATAAAGCGGTCATTATTACCTTCTACAATATATTTCCCAGTTATTCGTTAGTTCTGAGTTATAAGCTGGAAGAACCTCTAATTTAATGAAATCATTTTCACCTATTGAGTCACTAATAACCTCATATAAAAATTTGGAATATTCAGCATCACCGATTATTTGCTGAGCATCATTACCCTCAAAAAAATAAATTAATGTTGGTGAGTTTTTAGGGAGCTCGTTGTGTTTTCTGCTTAATTTAATTTCACCGCAAAGAGTACCTGTATTTTTGTTTTTGGATGAATATGCGTGAAATGTTAAGTTTTTAAATTCAACATTGAATGGCTGCATATTTTTATTTTTTGCTAGTTCGGCGGTAATTCTATCAATAGTACTTTGTGTCGAATCATCACACCCAAATAACAAAGTGGTAGTAGCAAGGGCGGCTGCAATTAATAGCTTTTTCATTTAAGTAATCCCATTAATAAATAATGGGCCTACTATATAACTATTCAGACATACCACTCAACCATGCCTCAAACGGATCGTTACTTTCAGCCTCTTCGTTAGCTGCATCCTGATCCCAAATTGGCACCAACTCACTAACAGACACTTTAGCACCAGCCGCATTGAGCACCGCTGAAGCAATCATTGCTGTATTGATATCACCACGACGGTCACTAATTGGACTCATTTTGTCGTATGCCATCCACATTCGAAGTTCGCTGACGTCCAGACTGGAGGTTAATTCCGCTAGGGTTTTACCCAGCCTGAGCGCCAGTGTCATTAAAAAGAATGTTTCCGGTTCTCTTACTTTTTTTCAGCTTCTGCAGCAGAAATAGTGAGAGAGAATGCTTCAGCTAAAAGGCGGGCATGCGTTGGACCATAGGATTCCATAAGACCTGGCTTATCAGCTTCGGTTAATGCTGGGGATCCATCATCTTCTAAGATGATATCCATAAACAAAATGACATCACCTTCAATGTTGCGTAGTGCCTTTTGGGTAGAAGTTAACTCTTCACCTTCCTTGTCGCTCACTAATTCCGAGCATTTAAGACGAGCCTGAATGGAAGGCTCGCGGATCAGAACTTCAACATTACCCCATTCGGGTACCATCACTTTTTTAGTGCGGTAAGCTTGGTTGGCACTTAATGCCAGATTGCGTAAATTTGGCTTTGACATTATTTTTTACCTTCTGTTGTTGGTGCCATGCGACCCGCTACTTGAACAATTTCACCACCTTTAATCGGCACCGTTTTGCCCTTCAAGCGCAGTGTAAATGTTGCAGCTACTACACCGTTAGTCTGTGCTGACCATGTGTGCTGGCGAACTTCAGCAAGGAACGCAAAGCCACTACCAGATGGTAGAATAACCTTAAAGGAATGCGTTGTATCTTCGTCATAGGCTTTTCTCAACACCTCCTGCCCTTCATCGTCGGGCGAAAAGTTAGCATTAAATGTCACTTCGGCAGGTGACGGTAACCCATTGATCATCTCTTGCTCTTTTGAGCAGAAGGTGGTTATGTCAATATCCGTTTTTTGACCACCTGTAAAACTAATCTCTTTTAATGAACAACCCAGAGCAATAAAAATTGCTGAAGTTGGATTAACTTCTTCCGCAGGTAGTGAGGAAATGGAAATTTTAGTATCTTGCGATCTTTCAAATTTAGATGACATATTAGTTTCCTATAGACATAAAAAAACCACCCGTAGGTGGCTGATGGTGTGATTTTAAGTTTAATTCCAGACTTGGAATTCTAAGGTTCTGCGATACAGCGTGGTATCAGCTTCATAGTCGGACTTTCGTGACACATTTGTCGGCAATAATACTTTGATTGCCTTGTACGCTTTATCCCGTATTTCAGACGCTACACTCGGATCTTTAGCATAAACATCGATTTGAATGTTGGTCATAGTTTCTGCCTGACCCGAGAACACATCCCCGTCAATTTCATAGAATGAAAATATCACCCATGGCGCGCTGATCGGTGGAGAGTCTAAAGGCACAACAGATAGAAAAACTTTATCTGGGGCAACGGGCTCAAGGAGTGCAAGCAAATCATTTTCAGTCATTTTTTGAGCCCCTCATCTATGGCTCTATTGAGCCTTTCAATTGCTGCATTCGCGGCTTCATCGGCTTTGCTATCGAACGCGGGACGAATAAAAGGTACGGGTGGCATTTTAGAGGTGCCTTCTTCCAAAAATCGCCAGTAATAAGCATTGCGCGGATCCTTAGCTTTCATGGAATTATCGCTATTGGTACCCTCTTTATTACTGCCGCGCACATACACACCCGCTGAGACTTCACCATCTTTGCGACTACGCTGACTGCTGGCCATAATATTTCTGGCTAGCTTTCCAGTGCGTCTTGGTGCTTTTGCTCTCACTTCATCACGTAAAACAGCCGCACCTGCATAAGTGGCTTGTCGCAGTACTTTGGTGCTTTCTGCTTTGCTGAGTTCTTCAAGCTCTTTACTCACATCAAGAAAGCCGCTGAAATCAATATTAAAATCATCCATCAGCCTTGACCCCCTGTTTACACAGCAATTCAAGCCGGGTATTTTTCACATCAGGAATAACGGACTGAATATCATAGTTCATCCCATTAAATACCATGCGGCAGGTTGAGTTGATATCAGATCGATAACGCATCCAAACACGTACGGTGATTTCTGACATTTCGGCACCAGACGCAAGAAGCTCACGACCTGAGATAGGTTTAACTTCTGCGCGCGTTGTAGCAATATCAACCCACTGATTTTCACGAGCACCCGAGGGTAATTTAACCAGCTCCTTACGCTGAAAGGTCACCTTGTGACGCAATCGCCCTGCTTGCATAAAGCCTCCTTACAACCCATAAATACGATAGGGTTGAAGTAGCGCCTCTGTCGAAAATGGCAATGCTGAGGTGATATTACCAATATTGGTGGCTTCGCGGTTTTCATACCACTGACCAATCAATAACAGCATCGCATTTTTGACATCATCACTTAGCAACAACGGCTCAGGATCGTCCTGAAAACCGTCTGATGATTCGCTCTCATACAATTTCCGCCGCGTGTAGTTTTCGACATACTTCACGGCAGACCCTGTATAAATTACCAGTAACTTATCATCATCAGTAAAATCAGCCTCGATATTGCAATGCGCTTTAACTAATTCAAGAGAGAGCATTACTTCTCCTTTTTCGCCTTAGTTTGCTTTGTTTCCTGCTGTTCCTGCTGTTCCTGCTGTTCCTGCTGTTCCTGCTGTTCCTGCTGTTCCTGCTGTTCCTGCTGTTCCTGCTGTTCAGCAGCATGATTGCTCACTATTTCAGATGCATAGCCTTTTTGAATAAGCTCGCGCCCATGCAGTTCCAGTGTTTCAATTTCGTCACCTTCTGTGACCACTTTACCGCCAAAGTAAATCGCACGTAAGATCAAGAGTTTCATGTTTCACCCCAAAAGAAAAAGCGGCCTTATCGACCGCTTAGATTGATTATTCGCCCGAGGTAGGCGCTGTGAAGTCACCGTAAACAAAGGCTTCTGGACGTTTTAACGCTAACGCCAGACGCTCTTCACAACGAATCGAGATCATGTTTTTCTCAAAGTCGTCGGCGTTTTCGGTAGAAATCACCACATTGGTTTCTTCGCGGTCAAACAGCTGCGCACCCGCATTGAAGGCCCCAGTCAAGAACTTACCTTTGAATGCTGCAGTTTCAGTGACAACAATCGGTAAACCCCATAACGTTGGACCTGTTAATGCAGACGGATTCGCCAGAATGTAACGGCCCAGTGAATCTTTCAGCAGTTCAATCTTCGCCCAGTCGATGAAGTGCAGAACGTGCCCCGTTGCTGGGAAACGCGCTAACTGTGCTTGCAGCATAGCCAAACGCAAATCATCAATGCCGTTTTGTTTATCGACTTCAAACTCCGCCTTGAACTTAGACGCCTGCGGGATGATACCGTGCAAATGCGCGCCTGAGCCGTCGCCGAACAAAATTTCTTGCTCTTCGACAAACTTCAAACCGTAACGCATTTCAGCGTCAACCAATGATTGCAGTTGTGCGAAGTCATCTAAAATCTGCTTAGAAGCCTTGAACATATGTGCAATGGTGGTAACTGGCGTGATTTTTGTTGCAAACTGGATGTTGCTGTACGGCTTGGTCGTATTTTCTGGTACCACCGCAGCCGCGTTAGTAAATCCGGTTTGCTGTACCCAGAAAATAGCCGGTGAGGTCGTTTTCCCGGGGGCAATTAAATCACGGATGAACAAGCGTTGTTTTGGTGCAACATCAATCCCCGGTAAGCGATGTGGCTCGACCACGCCCTCAGCCACATCAACAGAGGTAAGCGCGGCCTGAACGGGAACCGAAATGCGCTTGCTGGCTTGAATGCTGGAATTAATATCTTTCAACACGTCGGCTGAAATGACTTGCTGACCGATACTTTTTGCAGCCTGAACCGCGTTACCTAACGGCATTTGAGCAACATGTTGCTCCAACTCACCTAAGGAAGCTTTCAGTGTTTTTTCAGACTCACGTAGTGCGTTGAGCTCTGTCATCATTTTATCGACAGAGGCTTTCGTTTCATCACTTAAGCCCCCTACTCTTTGGGCTTCTTTTAATGCTTCTTCGGCTTTCGCATTAAACTCACCGGTAGCTTTTTCAATTTTAGCCGACAGGTTTTTTAACAATTCATTTGCTTCAGACATAATGTCTCCAATTATTTTGATAGGTTAGCGAAGGCATCAATGGCCTTCTCCAGTTCCGAAAGGGATTCAGGGTTAATATTGGGGGTAGCGCTTGGCGTACCGTCGGGATCTGAAGTAGCGCTCGGCATACTTCGTGTTAAAGCACTAATGAGTTTTCGACGCTCAGAGCGCGGGGTTTTAGACTTAGCCAATAATGCATCTAATTTACGAATAGCAGCTTGTGGGCTTTCGTCACCATCGTCAACAGCATCGACCGCTAGCAAGCTATCCGCAAAGCCTTTTTCAATCGCATCACTGGCACCAATGTAAGTTTCGTTATCCATCATCTGGCTAACGGTTTCATCGGATTGACCGCTTCGCGCTACATAGATATCCGCCATCGATTTATCAAAAGGAGCAAGGTCATTTGCCAGTTTGGCGAAATCATGGCGATTACCAATACCGACAGCCCAACAGTTGTGGATCATCAAAAAGGCACCGCGCCCCATTTGAATTTCGTCACCCGCCATGGCAATAATGGAAGCCGCTGAAGCCGCAATACCTAAAATGTTAACGGTGACTTTGCCACTATGAGCACGAAGTAAGTTATAAATGGCTAGCCCTTCAAACATGTCACCACCCGGGCTATTGATATTGACAACAACATCATTATTCCCAATGGCTCGGAGTGCAGCAGAAATACGCTTGGCGGTGACGCCCTCACCCCAAAAATCTTCACCAATTACGTCTAATACAGAAATGGTATTGTCCGAACTGGCGGCACGAATACCACTATTCCACTTATCCAGCGCTTTAGGCTTGAGTTCATAGCTAATCGATGCGCAAGGGCGATCCTCCAGCGCAACTGGCAAATGACTTTTTTTCATTCAATTTACTCCTCGGAATGAGGTTTGTTAGATTCTGGGGAAGGGTTGTTAGCTTGAGCTGATGGATTGCCTTCAGGGAATAACCAGCTACTCAATTGCGCCTTCAGTTTCTCGGCTTCATTACCCGCGCTATCTTTACCAAGTTGGTCAATCGGCGTGAGGTTGAGTTGAACGGTGTAAATATCGCCCCCGTCAATTGGCGGAAGGTTCTCAAGTCGCCTCACATCATTACGACTCATCCAGCCGTTTTGCAGCGCGGTAGTATAATAAGCTGAACGCCCCGCACTGTCGGCACGCAATAAGCCTTCAACCGAAAACTCCGCATAATATTCATCATCGCTGTCGAGTAGGCAACGACTGATTTCTTGCTCAATATTGACCAGGAGCGGGCGCAGTGTATTGGTCAGAAACTGCATATTCATGCCTTCCACACTCGACGCCCAGCTGCTCTGTTTATCCGCATGACCGACCATAAAAGGCGGCACACGAAACCAGCGACAAATTTCCTCAATACTCCATGAGCGGCTTTGTAACAACTGCGCATCTTCGGGATTCATGGAAATACCGTTATAGCTCAGGTCATTTTCCAAGATCATCAACTTACCCGCATTTTCAGAACTAATGAACGCATTCAAGTAGCCGCGCAGCTTTTCACGTTGCTCTTTTGTCAGTGCCGTTTTTGAGGATAAGAAGCCTGATGCCAGCAAGCCATTGCGGAAAATCTTGGCGGCGGTTTCATCGGTAGCAATCGCCGAGCCTAAAATATTACGCCCCATCTGAATGGGCGTGAGTCCAACCACACCATCTAGCCCAAATCCACGAATGTGCATCATGTTTTTTACGGGGATTGGTCGATTTTTACCGCCCTGCCCTGTGTATTGATAGTCCAATAGCCCATTATCGAGCCGTTTTACTGTCACTGATTGCGGCAATAACGGCTGCAGGGAAACTAACTTTGAGCCGATATACTGCTTTTCAACATAAGCGTTCCCTTGCAAACAAATACTGGCAACCACCATCAACATAAATCGTGAAGGGGTCATTTCTGCATTGGGCCGTCGACATAGCACGCGATAAGCGGGATGATCTTTCGCTATCACTCGAGAGCCGTCAGTCTGGTACTGGTAAATTTTTAAGGGCAGCGTTGAAATGGATTCGCTCAACAAACGAACGCATGACCATACAGCAGAGAGCTGTAGCGCCTTATCTGTTGATACGGATTTTCCACTGCTGCTTAACCCGCCTAGCGCTTTCAATAAATCTTGAGTCTCAATCCCTGCAGGGGGATTTTGCTGACTAGCATTCAACCGCTGCGCTTTGCGTTGTGATTTCCGTCTGGCCATTAGAACCCCACCATAATTGGATTATCAAAGAAACCTTCAATATCTCCATCATTTTCATATTCTTCTTCAGATGCACCAATTGCCATTGCTGAAGCAACAACACCATCAATGCGCCCTGTACTTTTCCTTTTCGCAAATATGCGGTTTTCCTTTTGATCCGCCTCTGTCACTGCTGATGCTGCATTCCACCGTAAACATGGATTAGCATGGATAATGATGGTCTGGTCATCAATTAACCCTTCAAATAATTCAATTGAGTGAGGCATCCACAAGCCAGAATCTTTTGCCTTGTAATAACCTTGTCCGTGAGGAACTAAGGGTACCGTGACTGCAGCCTCATCTAATTTAGGCTCTAAGTATTTGATTCTGTATTGGTCAAATGCAATCGCGAGCAAATTCACATGCGTTGTTATTTCAGCAATCCGCTCAGCAACAAACTCATATTTAACTGCATTGCCGGGTGGAGTGTGAATAAAGCCTTTTCTAGCCCACGCATCATAAGGAACACGGTCAGTTTTAGCCCTATCCATTAGAGTGTCTTTCGGTGTCCAGAATTCGACATAAAGGTGTTTAATTCGAGGGAAATAAAGCGCTAACGAGGTTAAATCTCGTGTTCCTGACAAATCCAACCCGCCGTAACACTCCTCACCTTGCAAGTCCTCTAATGTGAACTCTTTCTCACAGCTCATCCATGTATCACCATTGATCCACGGATTATCTGCATCCACCCACTGGCAGAAATTAAGCCGACGGACAATGCTTTCTTTTGCTGGCATGCCTTGGGCTTGTGTAACTTGCTCCCGTAAATAACGGTCAGTAAAGGTATAACCTAAAGAGGGGTTGGCTTTCCCCCAGCACGATTCATCTTTAAAGGGGTCGTCCCCCTCATCAAGTGAACAGATATAAGAAAAGAAACTGTCATCTTCAACTGAACCTTCAGCGACTTTTCGACCGTATTCATGGTAGTCATAGCACACACTGGTTTTATCATGGCCACTGTTGGTGATCATAAATATCAATGCTTGTCGTCGCCCTTTAGTCCCGGCACGCATCATTTCAACGACATTGTTATTTTTATGCTCATGAATCTCATCAATGAGCGCACAGTGAGGACGAGGTCCAGACTGCCCATCATCAGCGCTAATTGGTCTAAAAAACGAGCCAGCCTTTAAAAAAGCGAGGTTCCATTCTTTCCCTGCACCACCTGACTTCATGATCCGCTGGCTGAGTGCCGGTGATTGGTCGACCATTGCAACCGCATCACGAAATAAAATCATTGCCTGGTCTTTTTTGGTGGCCGCGGCATAAACTTCAGCACGAGGCTCACCATCAGCCATTAAGCAGTAAAGGCCTACTCCAGCTGCTAAAGGTGATTTTCCTGACCCCTTGCCCGATTCAACATACACCATGCGAAATCGGCGAGTGCCATCTTCCATTTTCCAACCAAAAATCGAACCAACAACAAAACATTGCCACGGTAGCAAAATAAAAGGTTTACCCTCGTGCTCTCCGCCATTGAGTTTTAGCACTTTTGCAAAGAAGTCTATAGACCGCTGGGCGGCTTCAACGTCCCATACCAAGCCTTTTTGTTTTGCTTCGTTCAGATCTTTAAGGTGTCTTGCGCAAGCACTTCGGATATCAGGGCCAGCAAGAATTTTGCCTTCGTTGACGTCCTGCGCATACTGCGTTGCAGGGTCACCCGAAGAACGCGTTGAGCGGGTCTTCCTCTTCTTCTCCACCATCGATTTTCACCTTTGAGCGAGCAGCCGGGGTCAAACCGAACTCGACTAAATAACTTTTAAAACGGCGATCCGCATCAGCTAACATTGCTACTGCTGGATGTGCTTTAATCAGAAAATCGCCTAATTGGGTTTTCGTTGTATAAGTGCGACCTTCAATCGCTATCGTGTCGCGTAGCTGAAGAATATCAGCGTAGATATCGCAAAGCCTTTCCAAAGCCAAAGAATCAGCAATAGTTAAAACGCCCATGCCATCAAGCAGCAATGTTAATTTTGCCCATGCGATTTTTCCCCAATCCGTTAAGTGTTCGGGTGGGCTTGGAATTTCACGCCGAGGTTTGGGTTCTTTATCGTTGAGTTTTCGTTTCCCCGGATTACCCGTTACCACTTTCAAGTGGGTCGGTTTCGGGCGTCTTCCTGCCATCGGAACCTCCCAGAAAAAAACTTTTCATTTCGCGGTTGTGCACACGAATGACTACGGTCGGTAATTTAAGGCAAAGGTTTTAAACTTTTACCCCGCCCCCCCCTATCATATTGCTATGACTTCAAATGAATATCGGGTGCATCTGTGACCATTGGTTCATGCCACGCGAATTCAACATGAACAGAAGTATCTAATGGATATGTGTTAATACTTAACTGCTTTTGACCAGACAACATCTGACCATCAACGGTGAGACAGTAGCCAATCTGTTTACCATGCTTGAACAACTTAGATAGCTTTACTTGCTTTGTTTCTGTCATGCTATTTATTCCAATGTGAATTAGGGTCAAGCGGTATGCCGTCTACACTACAACCAACGACGACACCACTCTTCTCCATACGTTGCTTAGTTGAGTTGTGATGGGGATCACATAGGCTTTGGAAGTTCTTCTTATCCCAGAACAGCCTCTGGGCTTTGGCTATTTGCACGGTGTCACCTGATGCCAGAGCATCCCTAAGCCTGTGTGGTGTGATGTGGTCTACAACTGTAGCTGCAGTAATGCGGCCTTGCTCTTTGCACATAACGCACAAGGGATATTCATTAAGAAAGCTGAGCCTTACCTTTGCCCATCGACCACCGTAGACATTGGGCTTTTTCACTGCAACCATCCAGACTTAGCAGATTGAATATCAGCGCAAACCCGTTCGATAGAAGCTGCAAATGCCTTGTCTGAATTTTCTATTGCTTGCTGTGTGCGGGTTATCATCGCGCTAAGCTGAGAGAGTTTATACTCAAACTGCCGTTTAAATTCTTCGAGCCCACCATTATCAACAGCAGTATTAATTCTGATGGTTTGCGCCATAGCACTTCCCTTAGTTGATTTAGAGAATGCTTCATTTAATTGCTCTAGCACTTTACCAGCGTCACTCGTTTCAAGCTGAGCGCGAGCTGACTGTTGCTTCTCGCCAGCTCTTATTGTTGTTGTGGGCGACTGGATTACTATTTTACCAATCGTTGCTTTATCAATGCATGACTCATCAATAAACACCTGACCGCTTGTAACAAAGAACTTATCAGCACTAAAACCAACGCTTGTTGGCTGTTTCAGCCCTACACTAACCATTAGCCCTTCAATACGCTTTAGCTGCGCTTCCAGCTTATCTAAGTCAGTGCTATCGACTGATATTTTTATAGATAGGGTGGCTATTTCTTTTTTATCTGACATGACTGTCTCCATAAATGAAAAAGCCACCAGTGATTAGCTGATGGCTATTTAGAATATTCTTCTAGATGAATTTATATAACTGCCTGGTGCCGAGTGACTACCAGCATTCAAAACATATATAAAACTCTATCAATGCCACTCAATGAATAGCATTTGTAGAATTAAATAAAATTATGTCTCTCCATAAGTCACGCCGTTTCTTCTCCGGTGGCTGACGTTTCTACCGCATGAGTATATCCACACTTGGATTCGTTGTTTTTGACTCTCAATATGCGCTCACTGCGTTGAGGTTGCAGGTCACAGCTAACATATGAGACAGCGACAACGCCGCGCCTCGCTCGCAACCAATACTCTGATTCGTATATTCTTTTTCGTATTTAGTAACAATTTATTAATAGATTGATTGGTTTTTACTGATATTATTTACGCACCCATACGACATTTGGGTTATTCATAAACAATATGTGCAATCTTTTAGCCCATTCCGTTATGGGCTTTTTTTTGCTCTTTAAATCATAATTCCTTCATACCTCTCATTATCATTAACTCTACTTGCATATTTAAAATTACTTACTATGCTTTACATGGATATCATATTAAGTATTAATGCTGTTCTTTTTAGCCCAAATCTCTGTGGGCTATTTTTTTGCCTATTAAGCTAAGCGCCTAATGACTTAATTTAGCTCGCAACCGTTTTTAGAGTTAAGATAGTGTTTAGTTCCAGTTAAAAAACAATAACAAACAATAATCCTTTTGCTTTTTCGCTAAAATTTACTTTTAATAAAAATAAAATAAAGAATTAAAAGTAATATGGAAAATAATATAATACTCACCCTTATTGAGTTAACAAATAGAAGTAATGATGATGTTAAAATAGCGGCTATTACTGCACTTGGTGATTATAAAGCTACCGTTGAGCAGCAAGCTGCTATTTCTAGACTTCTTGCGCTGTGCAAAGACCCCAACAGGGATGTTGCAATTTCAGCCATAAGATCATTAAGTAAACTTTCCGAATTCTTTTGATTTACCTAAAGATCTCCGCTCTAGTATAATTTTGAATTATTCCTAGCCGCGTCAGCCTCTCGAATAGCTTTCTTGTCCAAGTTGCACTGTTCAATGACTGTTAATAACGACTCATTGAGTAATAGCGAATCACCCCAAGAAAATGTCTCAGGGATGTATTCAGGCAAGCAATCATTGAGTAAGTGTACTGGAATGGGTACTGATGGCGTTTGAACGTATTCTATTCGCGTGGTTGTGCAGCTCGATAGTAGCATCACTAGGAGCATCAATAGCAGCACACTTATCACCCACAATAACGGTTTTGATAATAGTTTTAACCGTTTCAGAAGCCACTGCTGCCGTGTCGCGTTCCCTAAGGTTATTTCGTGAGATTTCATTAAACGTTACCGAGATCTGTAGAACAGTGGATAGGATAATGTGTTGTGTTGAATTTAAAGCCGTTAGTTTTTCATTCGCATTATTTATTCTCTCGAGTGAAAGCATCAACCAACCAGACCAAATAATGAGAAGCACAATAATCAGTGATGCTATTTTTTCAAAAATTGACATGCTTCCCCTTATTGTAATTAACCGCACTTTGACAGCGTTTTTCTAAACTCATCTTGTCAGTGCCACCACAGGTATCGTCTCTGAGTACGTATACGCCAGTTGCCAAGTGGATGGGGATTCCGATAATGAAAGCGGATATGCATAAGCGAACTCGCCAAGGCATACGGCTTTTTCTACTTCTCGTCTTGTCATTAACCCTTTCCATTTGATACCCCCAGCATATATCCAACGTTTAAGTTCATTACATGCGCCAGCTTGGTCACCAGCATTAAGTTTTTTAAGTAACGTAGAACGCGAGAAAGCACCTGTTCCGACGTTATATGTAAATGAGTACAGTGCAGCCCTTGTGTAATCAGGGATATCAACCTTAATTAAAGGGTTCACGGCCTTAGCGACAATTGCCAAGTCTTTTTCTAACAGCGCTTCACACTCGGCTTTCGTATAAGTTTTTGTGGGGATAATGTCGGGGCCTGTGTGCCCATAACACACCGTGAGTACTCCAATGGGGTCAAGATAAGGGTTAGGGTCATACCCCTCAAACTCAGTAACCATTGCAACAGTTAATGTCATCAATCCACCAGCTGCAGCGGCCATTTTTATTTTATTTGGTATCTTTGGCATGAGCCGCCTCTTTGCGCTTATCTTCTTTTCGTTTGAAATATAAATTTGTCAGAAATGTCGCTACACCTAAAAGCAGGCTTCCTAATACCCCAATCGCTGCCCACTGCTCAGATGAGAAACCATCTAACAATTGTTTTAGCCAATAGAATGTTGAACCCGTAGAGGCAGCATAGGAGGCGCCAGTTGTTAATTTATCCATACGCATATACCACCCCCTACGGAGTGCCCGAAATTAGTTAATAGAAAGCCACCAGCTACAGAAGCTAGTGTGGGTTAATGAATTCAGTTGATATTTAGGCAATAAAAAAAGCCACCATTGTTTAAATAGTGGCTTTTGAAAAAATAGTTATGATAGTTAAGCTTTCTTTTTCAAGGTAAACGGCAATACACTATCATCTCTTAACAGCTCATTTTCTTTTAGTTTTGTTATATACATAATATCTTGTATTGGTAACGGAAATAAATCCAGTAGCTCGCTCTTTAAAAGAATAGAATGAGAATCCAGTAAATTTATCAATTTGTTAATAAACACCGGTTCCTCTCGAGGAATTACATCATCTAACGGCTCTTTTTTCCTGTAGGGAGCAAGTTGCCTATAAACGTATCCTTTTTGGTTATCACTCATTAACCCTAAGCTATTGGATCGATTTGTCATGCACTGCAATGAAACAATCCATCTTTCTTTTAGTTTTTCAAGGGCTGGCAAGCTAGGCGAATAATATTCACGACTAAAAGTTTTTGCTGGTAACAAAAAACAGCTAGCAAAATAATTTGCTTGACCTTCTACTTTTTCAAATAAATATTTATCATCAATATAATCATCCTCAACTGAACGATGGAGGATCAAATGTCCTAACTCATGCGCAATACTAAAACGAGTTCTCACAGCTGTTCTGGTATTATCAGTTATTATTATTGGTCTATCGTTAACCCAAAAAGAAAAAGCATCAACCTTTTCTGCAGCGTGAAGATTTGAAACAATAATACCTTTGTTTTCCAAGAGTCGGGTAAGGTTTGAAATGGGGCCATCACCCATATTCCAGTATCTTCTTACTTTAGTTGCTATTTCTTCAATATCAGCATCTTCCAGTATTTCAAAGTCTGGAATATCTATAGGAGGTAATTCCACATCAGGCAACTGCACGTACTTCATACATTCTCGAACGATTAATGAAACCCATCTTCCTTTTGTCTTCCCTTTAATTCTTTCCTTTTTCGTCGCAGTGCTTCTGCTCCTAAAATGCACAGCCCCTTCAATCTCAGGAGAGCCTTCATTGCTAAGGAAAAATCTTTCAGGAAATCCAAGGACTTTACTTATCATTGAAAGCGTATCTGGCGATGGATTTTTTAAACCTTTTTCAAATGATGATATTGCCTGTCGTGAAATATCAAGAACTCTTGCCAACTCAGCCATTGTCAAACCTTTAGCCTCCCTCGCCTCTGTTAAGCGATTTGGGTTAATACTACGTTCGGTATGCAAAGTTGAAACTAGTGTGCTTGTCATTTTTCGTTCTGCTTAAGAAGCGTCTCAGTCAATATTTTAAATTTATCATCCAACTCATCATCAACTTTCTCTATTTCTACCTCATTTGGAGAGTAGATTGCCATAGTTTCAGTATAAATAATCCCTGAGCTATCTGGGGTTGGTATAGTCAAGTTCAGAGTTGAAATAGCTTGGTTTTTACCACTGTGCAATAAATAAACATGCCCACCTGATTGATTGATTTGCTCAATATGTTCAATTTCTTCGAATAAATCGCGGTTCAATGAAGAATAGATGGACCTGTATTTAGCATTTCTTGGTAATACTCCTTTGCTCTCTACACTATGAGCCGTTAACGCCCAGCCTTTAGAGTGTAAAGTTGGATGACGAGAGTTTTTAGCTGCATTTAAAGAAATATCACATTGAATTTTCAGGCTATTAGCCGCTTTCTCTATAAGCATATCTGAATACAGCCACTTCAAATATGATTGAGCTTGACGCCAAAAAGATCCAAACTCTTTAGCCCCTTGAAAAGACAATAAATAAGCCTTTGATAAGGACATTGATAACTCTTTACGACATTCCATATCGAAAGCAGAAGCTAATTGTTTTGAGTAATTATTCATGCAATACCTATTCCATTCACATCAAGTCAACTGATTTTACAAAATAGGTTATTTTTGTCAACCAAAATAAATTGGTATTTAAAGGTAGGTATCTAATAGTTAGTTACAAGGGAATATCTAAGTAAGCGCTTATTTGTGCTCTGCCGTTGAATGGTCTCGCCGCTCACACACGCAACAATGGCGATTCATGTATTGCTCGCCCTCAAATTTATCACTCAAGGCTATACCATCAGGCAAAAGCGCCCACGCAACATAAAAACTATGAGGGCTCATTATCTCACCGGGTGAATAGTAAATTCCGATAAAACAATCATCTTCATCTTTATCGACTTGAATATAGCCGATGTGCCAACCATCGCACGGATTAAGTACAACAACCTCTTTGCCATCTAAATCTTCAGTTGGTAATTCACTGGCTGGTCTGAACACTAATTCAGTAGGTATTTGCATTATTAGGCCTCAGAAAACAAAAAAGCCGCACTAGGCGACCTCTTAATAATTATGTAGTTTAACCACTCTGCACTAGCAACACTGTGTACGCGGTACTATTCATCTATCCGAAAAAATTATTTGTGGTTAATGTTGTACCCAATTTTCCACAAACAAGACCAGCAATGAAACGACAAAAATCACCACTAAATATTGCATTCCAACCATAAAACCTAAAAAACGATTAACTGCTTTCACATACCCCTACTTTTTCACATGAACTAACGAACAAATTATAACCAATCAACCCACCAAAATCCATATAAAAATAAGAGAAATTAGAAGGCAAAAAACCCGTCATTGCTGACGGGTTTGATTTGGGTAATGATTCTATTCTGATGTAGTTCGCAATTTAAATATAGTTCACTGTTGAAATTGTGCAAGCTCAACTCTTCAGCTACTAATTACTTTACCCAGTGTGGAATAGCGACAAATAGAAGAACTAATACCAGTGCAGCTACTACTACCTGTAATGCATTAACGATCCCCATAAATACAATCCCTTTATAATCAGCAATTAATTAATCACTTGTTATATAAAAATAGTCGTATTTTTCGAATTGTAAAATATTTCTCATTGAGAAAGAAAAAACCCGCCATTACTGACGGGTTCCGCTATAGAGACCTGTTAATCATCCCTGATATCCATAGCTCCCACAGGGTATGCTACGAGCACCTAACTTGCAATTAATAATTGTAACGCTTTATTAACTCTCACAAGAGGGCTTGATGATATCTGAGTATAACTACACATGTAACTCTGACAGGTGGGAACAGCAAGTCTTATGTTTATTTTGGCCATAAAAAAACCCCGCATTGCGAGGTCTTGAATTCGTTTCCTGCCTTGCGTGTACAGCTTCGCGCAGCATATACGAAAACTATAACTTTATTGCTCAAAAAGTCAATAAATCATTTGTCATAATGATAGTCCCTGCCAAATTCATCACACATTGGTCGATAAAGCATAAATTCAGCCACCGATAGCCATGCATCAACTCTGCGCCTACAAGTAGATAAAGATAAACTAGGATGTCTATCACGCATTTCATGAGCTATGTAGAAATTAGACTTTTTATAAACGTATCGCTCCTTCAAAACATCAAGTAATCCAGCATCAGCATTCATCACCTCACAAATAACCTTGTCCATTTTGCCACCTTCAGCATCCGAACAGAACCACATGCTACTGAGTGCTTTTTTATCCTTAAACTCTTCCAAGAACATTAATAATGTTTCTTTAGATAGCCCTGATGTGCGCATTCTCTTCATTGCATCTTTTAAGGCTTTTTTGGTAATTGTTGGTTCTTCTAATAACTGATTAAACATACCAGCTGCATCTGGTACTTTGCTAAATGCCGCCCATCTTCCCCACATTTTTAAACGTCCACGGATCCACACGCTTTCCAATGTACGTAATTTAAAATGCTCTTCGCCTTTACCTGTCGTTAATGGATAAATCACTTAATACCTCTTTAGTACGCCGCACCCTACGTTAACCGAAAACACCTAGTGCCGCTGAACGGTCTAGGAATCGAATTAAAAAAATTAACTGGCTACCGTGCTCCCTTTCCCATCCGTTTGGATCCTTATGCAACTCGCTGTGGTGAATGCGACACAATGGAATAGTGAACAAGTCATGGGCTTTAGTGCCTGTTCCACCTTGCCCGTAACCTATTAAATGGTGAGCATCATCCGCTGTGGCGCCACAGACACAGCACGACTGTGATTTTACCCACTGCAGATATTTATCATTAGTCCAGCGCTGGGGCTTTGGTTTTAGCATTACGCTTGCTGGTGGTTCGGGGTCGATGGTTAAATTTAATACAGTTTTTGATAGCCGGACATCATTATACTGTTCGCTGAAATATTGATTAGGAAGAGAGATAAGCCCCGACGGTTGATATTTTAATTCAGCGGGCAGTGTTGTGATCAGCATCCGGTCATTAAACAAATTTAGGCTTGCTCCTGGTCTAAACATGACTGCCTTAACTTCAGGAATAATGATGGGGGTTAATATCCATTGGTGATTCATGACATTTTCTCCACTTCAGCATTGAGGGGCCTTATCTCAATTTCAAATCGACCACCTTTTACTACTTCACACCAAGTGATATCAACATGCTTAACTTGCTCATCGTCTTTCCAAATATTGGCATGGGTGATGGCGTCAAATGGTGCTTTTAGATAGTTATCAATATCCCTTCTGTGATAAGTGGGTGGGAACATCTTCACAATGACGGATACATTTTCAGTAATTACCCTAGGTCTTGGCCTTAATTGGGTATAAATAGCAGCTATTGCACTAGCCCGGAACGCACGCCCTTTTGCACTGATTAACGTTTTACCGTTGATATTCCGCCAGCAAGCATTAACACTTGGTGGAAAAGGTAGGACAAGGCTTAAAGATCCAGACATATTTGACCTCCACCACGGATAACAGATAAATGATTACCTTTAGCTGAATTGAACTTGGCATAGTGAGCTTGGCGATAAATTTTAACCTGCCCAATGTCATCAAATATATAATGGCGACCAAAGCCTATTTCCTGACTTTCGCAAATAGGGCAATAATCAATTGATTCACAACCACCTGAGCGTCCCTTGCACCAGTGAAGATTTCCATGGAAAGTGGAACAACTTGCACACATAGGAGCATCGCAAGTGTAAGCCGATGAGAATCGAGATAATACACCGCTATCATTTCGCTCACCGATGTAGCAAATAACGCCATCACAAAGCAAATCAGCATTGCCACCACAGAACATGCATTTGTTGCTAGCCATTTGTCACCACCTTATTCCAAATTGCTACTGCTGATGGCTTATCATTTACTGCAGGGCCTTTCGCCCCACAGCTATGACAATAAACATAAAACCAAGTACGGTATTCGAGAGTTAAAATGTGCAGATCTTCACTGCCACATTTGCAAGGGTGAATCTCAATCATTGCGTTATTCACGCTGCCACCCCCATTTTTTTAGCTAACCACTGCGCCTGTTCGATAGCTAACTTGCCTATTTGCTCTAATTCTTTACGTTGAATGTTGCCTGTTTTCTCGCCGCCCCACTCTTTATCAAAAACAATTATTGCACCGGCAAACATTGCACCTGATGGCTTTTGTTTTTCATCTGCTGGGTTAAACCATTTCGGAACGTCAAAACCAATTCGTCCTTTGATGTAACAAATGTGATCTGCGTGGTCAGGCCACCATGTTTCGCTCGTTGCTACTTTCAATAAAAAGACGTATCGACCACCTTTTTCTCTCATCGCTAAAGCATGATTAATTATGTGACCAACACCAGTGACTGCTTGTTTTTCGTGATAAGAACTACGGGAGTAAGGTGGATTAGCAAATGCAGCGCCACCACCAATCTCTTTCAGCTTTTCCGACCAGTCTTGAGTAAGTGCATTATCTTCTACGGTGTAGAAATGTGGCACCTTACTGTTTTCGCCATCCGTAAACAGATCAATTGTGAGTGGACCGAATTTAGCGTTAATACCCCAAAACAACTCATCAGGAGTACGCCACTGATCACCAACTTCTTTTAACTCATGTGCTTGCTTTGCTTTTAGCGCATTAAGTTTTTTAACATACTCAATTTTTGGAGTGGCTTTTTCTACAGCATCGCAAATACGCTCACCGATCCAGCGCATAACCGGTACTGCCATGCTATTACCCAAGGCGCGATAACGGTGACCATCAGGGCAATCATCAATAGATTTGTCTTTAAAAGGTACTTTAGTGTGATTATCAGGAAAGCCTTGCAAACGTTCGCATTCAATGGGAGTTAATCTACGTACGATGTTATTAATGCTAACACCATGGCGATCTACTTTTGTTAATGTGTATGATATATCGCCTTCATTGTAGCCATTTCCATTGCCACCATTTTCAGGCTTGCGACCAATTGTATTGCCAGCTAATGCTATAGCAGGATACCCCTGCCCTGGCTTTCCACCTCCACAAGCTAATGGGCCAGTTATTTGACCATCGCCATTAGTTAGTCTAATTTCTCCTCGATTATTTTCAGCAAAAGAAATTGCGGGGATCTGAGACGCTTGCAAACAACCTACCGTTTCAGAACTAGCACCCAGTGTTGATGATGTTTTTCCACCAGCTTGTGGGTTAAAGACAATTAAATCAGTCGCGCTCTTATCGTCACGGCTTCTTAGTGTTGATGCTGAATCATCAGGTGTATATTGACCAAATGACTGTAATCGGAATGTATTAATGATATGGAAATCACCCGTGAATGCCTCTTGGTTGCCTAGCCAGTGTTTAGCACCACAATTTGCTAAGATGGTTCCTGTTGCTTGATTGCCGCTTGCAAGGCATTCTCCAGCATCACTGGTAATTGCTTCTGCCTGCGTTCCGCTCGTCTCAATATCCCCTCGCACGCCTGCTTGCTCAAATAATATTTCTGGGACACTGATGTCTTTTCTAGCAGTTGCGACAACGAAGACACGACGACGGCGTTGGGGCACTCCGAAATATTGAGCGTCGAGGATCCGCCAGCTAACAGCTCTTTGTGGTCCAGACACATAACCAACGTTTGACCATTTTTCCCCTGTTGGCTTAAGTTCTTCACTTTCCCCGGCAAGTCCAGCAAGAAAGCATCCAAAGGCATTGTCTTTACTGCTGAGGACGCCGGGGTCATTTTCCCAGACGATGATTGCTGGCTCTTTGCCGTCTTTTTCTCTGATTTCATCAATACAGTCCGCTAATTCAACAAATGATAAAGTTAATTGCCCGCGCTCATCACTTAAACCACCACGCAAACCCGCTACGCTAAACGCTTGGCATGGAGTACCACCAACCAACACATCAGGTGCAGTTACTTCACTACCTTTCAATTTTCCAGCAATAGTGGTCATGTCGCCAAGGTTTTTAACTTCTGGCCAGTGGTGATTTAATACAGCGCAAGGGAATGGCTCTATTTCACTAAACCACTCGGCTTTCATGTTTAATGGTTCCCAAGCCACGCTTGCCGCTTCAATGCCAGAGCACACCGATCCGTATGTTAATTTCATTAGATAGCACCCCGCTGCTGGTGGGATTTAACATACTCGCGCATATGCTTATAACGCTGCTGAACTTGAAAATGGTCAGCATGATGATTTAAGTGGCGAAACTTCCTACAAGTCACTAAATCACGACGAGATTGATTCCATCTGTTACGAAGCTTGCGGATAGTGCGCCATTTACGTAGCTGTTTGAACATGGCAATCATGCCTAGCACGTCAACGCCATAGATTGTTTTAGTTTCACTACGCATCATGCTGTCACCTCTCTCGCTGCTTGCTCTGCTGCCTGCTGCCAAATACCTGCCCATGCCTTGCGCCCTACAAAATCAGTCATACGACGAACACCCGATTTCCCAGCCAGTTCACTTGCGATTTCCTCAGTACGGTTTTGAGGTTTTGAACGGGAACCAATAATTCTTGTAAATGCTTCATCACGCTCAACAGCATCGACCTTAACTTTTTGCTCACCAGCGAGGCGTAATGTGAGGTCGTCCCATTGGTTGCGCAGTGTTCTTGGGCACTGAACGTTTTTCTTCCAAAAATCATCTTGGATAACGCGTTTGTAGAATTGACAAATTTCTTTGTGGCTATGCCCATCAACGTTGACCATTAAGCGAACTTCGTTTGCCCAATCGATGTAGTTAGGCTCCTTAGGAGCTTTGAGCCCTAAGTCTTTGAACACCTCGCACTTGCGCTCAAACAACCACTCCGCACATTTGAGGTCATTAGCTGAGCCCCATTTCTGGAAGTTAGCGCTGTAAATCACCGCCTCTGGGTAACGATTTAAAAAATCAGTTTTTGACTGGTCGCTGGATTCGTTAGAATTCTGCGACGAAGAGTTAGTTACTGATGGATCATGTATTGAAGTTACTGACGGATCGCCCCCAGATTCTGGCGGGTCAAAATGATTATTTTTGCTTGATTCTGACGGGACAGATTTCGATGCAACAGATTTTGATGCGTCAGGATTTGACGTATCAGAAACTGACGGTTGAGAAAGTGCAGCCATTGCGGCTGAGGCTAATTTATCAACATTTAATTGATAGATATTGCTCGCATTGCGGTTACCTTTGCGACGCTTCTCGCTTGATAACCAACCCGCTTTCTCTAAGTTTTTAATTGCCGTACGCACAGTGCTTTCACCCGCGCCTATTTGGCGAGCAATAGTCGGTACCGATGGCCAACATACTCCATCATCATTTGAAAAATCGGCAAGGCGGGCCATAATCGCAACAGAGGTTATTTTCAAACCTGCACTTGCGCAGCCATCCCATACATAACTTGATAGTTTTACGCTCATGCTGTTACCTATTCGACTCGTGTATATTCAGCTTTAAATCTGTACAAAGGGGCGAAGCATTCATGTTCATAACCGTCACGCATGAAAATGACCCACTGCTTGACTCGGTCATAACGTATGACACGAACACGAATACCGCGCTTATCCAGATAAATGCGATTGAGATTATTGGCATCTTCATTGGACATGACCCCCTCTCCCGCAATTGGCATTAAATTCATCTACCAACCACTGCATAAATGGGTAGTTGGTTTCTTGGTAACCATTTGGTAATTTAATCTCATAGACGAAACGGTTATCGCGGATTGAAGCGCGTACTTGCGTTCTACCCCGTAAATTCGTTACACTGCTCATGCTAGTTACTCCACACAAGTTGTTATTAGCACCCGACGCCTCGGACCGCATATCTGGGGCGTCAACCTTTCTTATGTAATTTAATGAGCGCATTGATAGCCCCTCTAGTGCTTGCGATTGCCCTATCCAACATGGTCAGAATTTGTTTTTCTTCATGCTTATCAACAACACCGTCTTCCAATGCTTTACCAATAAATACAACTAACTCACCGCGAGTTGTTGATGCATGAGTTTGTAATTTGAATAATTCGGGTTCGTCTAAATCCTCTGGGCTTATCTTTTCCACCAGCAGCAAATTTCTTCTGTTTGCGTAATACCCAGCAAGAAATGAGGTGTTAGATAAATCCTCCATCGCCTCAAGCTCTTCACGCTCAAAAAAACGACAGCCGTTTTTCTCGTACAAGTTGTTATTGAACGTGGTTTCTGTCATGCCCAATGCACCAGCCATCGCTGAACGTCCACCGGGGTATGCTTTACACATCTCTTTCACGACTTCTTTTAATGTTTGTTTGCACATATCTACAATTCCGTTGTTTTGTTGGTAGTTAACTCAGTTAGTTGGTTTTGGTATCGTTCGGTAAACCATCTGATTTATTAGGATAAAGATCCGGCCTTAGTTCGTGAGGGGATACTACCCAGCCAGCTAACTTGCAAAGCTGAATCACTCGTTCTGCCGGAACCTTATTTTTCTTTATCCAGTTAAATACTGATTGCGGGGAGCCAAACCCAAACATTCTGGAAACAACTGAAGGCGCACCAACAGCCCGAATAGCTTTTTCAGTAATATTTTCTTGATGCATAACTTCTTTCTCCGATAAGTAGTAAAAACATACTACTTAAAGTAGAGAATAAAAACAACTTAAAATAGAAATGACAGTCACTAAATTGAGCGATAGACTTCTACTTATGGTAGAAAAAGCAAAATACTCTAAATTTGCCGAAAGGCTTACTGAGCGAATGTCTGACGCTAATGTCGATGTTAAGCAATTATCAGAACAACTAGGCGTGTCGTATGAAATGGCGCGAAGATATACCCTTGGTTCTGCCAAACCTAGAGATGATAAGATGGAATTATTGGCTCGGGCTGTGAAATCAACGGCTGTCTACTTAGATTATGGTGTTGAGATAGATGGCGGCTTACCAAGAGTAGAAGATAAGACATCTGACACTGTTACAGTAAGGCAGGTTGAAGTATTTGCCTCAGCTGGGCACGGTTATATTAACAACCCCTTTCCTGAGGTGATACGCTCAATTGAAATCCCAACAGATAAAATATACGAGCTATTTGGAAGAACTACTTTAGATGGAGTAGTTATTATAAATGTTGATGGGGATAGTATGATTCCCACTCTAAACCCTAAAGATCTCCTATTCGTCGACACAAATATAAGCCACTTTACTGGCGATGGTATATACGTTTTTAACTTTGAAGATTCAACATTTATTAAGCGCTTACAAAGAGTTAAAGGAAGAAAGCTAGCGGTTATCTCAGATAATGACTTTTACCCTCCATTCTATCTCGATGAGCATGAAATGTTTGAGGTGTATTTTCATGGAAAATTATTAAGAAGCCTCCCCATGAGCTTAAAAGTTTTCGCTTAAAACTAAGAACTGGCCATTGCCAGTTTTTTTTCGTTAAAATTTTCTACTTTTAGTTGTTGACATTATCTACTTTTAGTTGCATTCTTATTTCACGCAAGAAATAGGAGAAACTCATGCAAACCAATTCAAATGAACCAATCGTTACTTTCAGTGTGCCAATGTCGCAGGATGATGTGCGCGAGTGGATACTAGAAAAAGCCAAACAAATTAACAACCTGCAAAAACTGCGCAATGAACGTGATGAGCTGCAATCTAAACTCGAAAAACTCGACGAAGAAATTGCAGAGTGCTTGGATATGTGTGCAGTTACTGTTAGTGCTTAACTAAATTCAATTGTGTGGGGTATTACCGAGGGAGATCACCAGCAAGCCAAGCCGCTATAGACTCAGATTTAGTCAGTACGGTTTCATCGACTCTATCTAGCTTTATAGCAGCCCTTTTATACGCAGGGTTGTATAGAACACCGAAAACAGGAATGTCAGTCTTTAATAATTCCTCTAATCGTAGGTGGAGTTCTTCTTCAGAGATAGTCTCTGAATTATGAAGTAAAGATAGGTATTTTTTTGAGCGCTCATTTGCAAGGTCTGATTGCTTACTAAACTGCAAAAAGAACTGGAGCGCGGAAAGAATAGAAATTAAGGCACCAATAATAAATAGGCTTGAGAAAGAAAGCATTACTGAGCCACCAAGGACAAAAAGCGTGATTGATATAAATTTATCAATCCGACCTAAAAGAACACTTTGCATTTCATTTAGGTAGTAAGAACTAGTAATTGTGAAGATTGGATCTTGGTGGCTCATGGTAATACCTCTTTATTTTTGGGGTGGCTTTGGTGCTGGTGCTGGCTTCCTGGGCACCTGACCATCTGGTTTATGAGCTGGCGCAGGTTTTCTAGGTAGCTGTTTTTCTTCGTAAGTTGACATTTATATTTCCTTTTTCTGTTGTGGTAAGGGAAATATATCAAAGTTCCTTCTGTTGTGGAATAGCGGGAACCACAGCCGCCTGATGTGGATAAGTTAGTTCAGGCAACCTTATAAACTGTGTGGAGTGCTTAGTATGGGAATGCTTATTTTAACTCGTCGAGTCGGTGAAACTTTAATGATTGGTGATGATATTAAAGTCACTGTTTTGGGTCTGAATGGTAACCAAGTGCGGATTGGTATTGAAGCCCCAAAAGATGTTGCTGTACATCGTGAAGAAATTTATCAGCGTATCTTAGCTGAAAATAGTATTGCCACTGCTAGTGATTGACCTTTGTAGTTTTTGGCGGTATCGCACCGCCCTTTTTCGTAATACATAAGGCCACTGATATTCAGTGTTCATACTAGGTAAATATATTCATTATTTGTCAGTGGTCTTATTTATTGTGTGGAGTTAATTATATTCGAGGAAAAAACAAATGAAACGTTTTCCAATTACTAGCTGTGTTATTTTTAAAGCTGAATTACCCAGCGCCGAAGCTTTAGAAAATCATTTAAAAGAATTACCCTTTGTTGATATTTTAGAGTCACATTCTATTAGCTATGGTTTTATTCCTAATAAAATCACAGGTGAATTAGTTACACCAATTGAAGGTGGCTATATTATTACTTTTCGTATTGATGAAAAGATACTTCCTAAAGCGGCTATCGCCTTTGAGGTTAATAGACGCATTGAAAAATTGAAAGAACAAGGTATCAATGACTTTCTTGAAGCAGAGCTAAAACATGTTGCAATAGAAGAAATGCTAAAGGTTGCTTTGACTAAAACAAAAATAATCACTGCTCTTTACCACGTTAAAAAGGGTTTCCTGTTTGTGTCTACAACGCGAAAGCCAGACCATCAAGCGCTATTAGGCAGTTTGGTGAAAGCTTGCGGTACTGTAAAAACTGAAACTTTTCACATTGATGATGCAAAAAATGGAATTACAACACGGTTATCTAACCACATTGATAATCAACCACCAGCAGAATGCTTCGGTCATGACCTTTATCCTGGTAACTTCCTTTTGCTACAACGTAAGCTTGATAAAAAGCTAGAAACCTTAAAATATGATGCTGAACTTAATTTAATCCGTGAGCAAGTTAAAGATTCAATTGATAATCATTTTAAAGTTTGTTTAATTGAATTAAGCACCTTTGATATTAGCTTTAAACTTACAGATGATTTTGATTTTAAAAATATCAAACCGTTAATAGAAATAGACTGTGACGGAGATAAAGTTTTTCGATATCGACACACAAATGCTGTATTTATGTTTTACATGGTTAATACCATCGAGTTATTAATCGAATTATTAAAATACAAAGAAAAAACAGAGTAACTATTTAACCAACACCAAGGAATTAATTCTCTTTATTAAGAGACGGACTCTTATTATCTAAATATTGCGTGGAGTATTAATTATGTCGAAAGAACTAACGTTAAGTGAGTTATTAACTCAGCGGTGCGTTGAATTTGCAAATAGCGAACAGGCCGTAGAAATTATTGATAAAGGTATCACTAAATTATTTACCAGTGTTGTTGATGATGCCTTTCGTTCCTATGGTGATTTCGGTAAAGCATTTAAAGAAGCAATGGAAAACGCCCTACCAACCAGCATAGAAGATATTGTTGATTTGAAAAAATACAACACGCTGGTTACTGAAAAAATGCGTAACTCTTGGGAAAACTCAGGAATCGAAACCGACTTACAGGAAAAGGTTGCCGCTTTAGTAAAAGATTTCACAAGTGACGAAGAGTGCCCTAAATACATTAAAGCTTCTGATCTATGGGAGGCGTTTATCAAAGACAACACTAGCGATGCCATGGAAAGTGGCTGGGATTCTCCACAGGTATTTTTTGATGATGAACGTGACGGATCTATTTTTGTTAGCTTGCACCCAGATGAGGCCACATCTTCATATAGCTCAATAAGAGAAAGCGAATGTGATTATAGATTCCATCTAGGTGATGTCCGAGTTGATGGTTATGGAAGTGAATTACTTTTGCATGAAGGTCATAAAGTGTATGAGCTGTTTAGTGGCAAAGTGAAAGGTAAAGTTTTAGGGAAAAACATAATAAAACCATACTCCACTTTCGATAAATTAATTTTGAACCTCTATTACGGCGGCAGCTTATTAGTTTGGGATGAATCACCAGAAGATATTTGCTACTGCAATGATAATTAATAAAGAGGGTTTTAATTATGCAACTTAGCCAAATTAATTTAATTTCCGCTATTTCTACTGAAATAGAAAAACAAATACCCGGCATACCTGCTGAACCTCGTTATATGAATGCCATTATTAAGGCCGCAAATTTGGTTTGTGACGAATTCAAAAAGCCGCTTGTTAAAGCTTCTGAAAGTATGGGGCTTACTGCATGGCTTGCTAGTGATGATGTAGGTTTGAGCTCCAAATATATAGCTTCCGTTCTTTCAGGGCAGTTTTATGCTTCAAATAATTACCCTCGGGATCCTGCTGATTTAGGCCGCTGCATTCGATTGCTGATGGCTGTACCTGAATTCGCAAGCCAGTTACATGAAATGAAAGCATGCTCACCCCAATGGTCTACTGTTATCGATAATTGGGATAAATGGAAAGGCCTCTACGATGCTGGTGAAGGTGAAAAGCTTTATCAAGAAATGAAATTAACTTACGAGTCATTGAGGGATTTGCCATGAAAACCTTTAATAACATCCCATGGCTTGGAGAATGCCCTAAATGCGCTCATGAATCAGCACAAGTACAAACTGAGAATGGGAAAGATGATTGGCTTTATTCTGGGGATAAAGTCACCTGTGAAAATTGCAAACATACTGGTGTAGTTGAAGCTGATGGAGAGTGTGCTTGGTGTGAATGGGACGAAGTAGATGAGCAACATTAAACACCCAGTTATACGCTACCACGGCGGCAAGTTTCGACTTGCCCCTTGGGTGATTAGTCACTTTCCTGATCATCGTTGTTATGTTGAGCCTTTCGGGGGTGCTGCATCGGTTCTTTTGCGTAAACCTCGCTCGGAAGCTGAAGTTTATAACGATTTAGATGATGAAATAGTAAATCTGTTTCGCGTTCTACGTGATAAAGACCAGGCTGAGAAACTCATCGATGCTTGCTTATTAACGCCCTATTCACGCACTGAGTTTAATTGTGCTTATGATGTTTCAGTTTGCCCTATTGAACGAGCGCGTAAAACAATTGTGCGTGCAACTATGGGTTTTGGTAGTGCAGGTGCAACAAAAGGTAAAACAGGTTTTAGGTTGGACACTAAACGTAAGTCAGCGACAGCACAAAAGATATGGACGCGAGCACCAGAAAACCTACTCGCTGTAGTGGACAGATTGCAAGGGGTATTAATTGAGAATCGTGACGCTGTTCAGTGCATGAAAGACCATGATACCACCAGCACCTTACATTTTATTGATCCGCCTTATCTGCATGAAACAAGGAGCATGAGAAGCGAAACATATCGGCACGAAATGGATGAATGGGGTCACCAGCAATTAATTACTGTCGCTGGCCAGCTTTCAGGAAAAGTTATCATTTGTGGTTATGACAACGATCTATATAACGGCCAACTCTCGAGCTGGCGAAAAGAAATAAAGACAACAGCAGCAAACGGTCATGCAGGCTCAGTAAAGCGCACCGAATGCCTGTGGCTAAATTTTTAAGGTGAAATTTAATGAAATATAAACACTTAATGGTAGATCTAGAGGGAATGAGCACGCATAACAATGCAGCCATTGTTTCTATTGGTGCAGTAGCTTTTGAACCTTCAACTGGTGAGATTGGGTCTACATTTTACCAAGTTGTTGATTTAAGAAGCTGTGAACGTGCAGGTCTTCATATCGATGCTGGTACAGTACTTTGGTGGATGAAACAAAGTAGTGAGGCTAGATCTGCCATCGTTGCTGACGGAGTTAATTTACGTAGAGCATTACATGATCTTAACTGCTTTGCAGAGGACGCTTTAACTGAAGATGTTCAAGTGTGGGGAAATGGTGTTGATTACGATAACGTCATTCTTCGTAATTCTTATATTGCCGTTGATTTAGAGCCGTTCTGGAAACATTGGAATAATCGTTGTGTTAGAACGATTGTAGAGCTAGGCCGTAATGCTGGCATCGATCCAAAGAAAACACTTCAGTTCGAAGGTGAACAACACAATGCGTTAGCTGATGCAATTCATCAGGCTAAATATGTGTCTATTATCCACCAGTATTTAATTAAACCAGTTAACGACGATATTTAATTTTTAAATCTGTATGCGGCAGATGTGGAGATAATTATGTCTAGTGGAAAACTTATGAAGGCTAGCGCATGGGCCAAAAGAGAATTCGAGGATGGTTCAATACCCGACAATAGAACCATAAAACGCTGGGTAACGATTGGCGAAGTGCGAGGAAAGATCGTTGATGGCGCGGCTTGGGTTTATTCTTCAGAAAAGTGGGGTGTTGAGTCTGATATTGCATTATGCGTAAGTGATTTAATAAGGGCTTCATAAAATGAAAGGCAGACCGCGTAAAAGAGAGTTCAGGCATTTGCCTGACTTTCTTTACTATGATAAAGCAGAGAAACAATATCGCTTTACACTCGTTAATGGCGTCAGAAGAAGAATGGGCGCTGATAAAGCTAGGGCGATTGCGATAGCCAGAGAATATAACAATATAATGCGTCCTGAGAGCGCTGTTTCTGTCAAATCATTAATTGTTGATTCTGGCGGCACAAATGGCGAATCACTACCATTTTCCGAGCATTTGGATAAATTGTTTGCCCGCATAATTAATGATGAACGACCATCAGGAAGTACTCTTAATGATTGGACTAATGATCTAGAAAGAGTTAAGACTTATTTCAATGACATTACACCTATTGAGGTTACGCTTGAGCATGTTAACGGGTTCATTAATGAATTTCATGCGGATGCGTCAGCTAACGTTCAAAATAGAAAAGTCGGCTTTCTAAAGAAAATTTTCAGCTATGCAATGGATGAGTCGCTTATGTTAGATAATCCAGCAGAACGCAAGAAAATGAAACGGGTTGATGGCAAAAAACGTCGCCGATTATCCTATGATGATTTCCTTAAGATCCGTGCGTCAGCGGAACCCTGGTTACGTACGGCTATGGATTTAGCGCTACAAACAACACAAGCCCGGCTTGAGGTTTCTCGTATCAAATACAACATCAAAGCCCCAAAAAATAATACCTGTGGTTGTGTTTGGTTTGATGAAGAAAAGGATGGTATTTATGGCATGATCTATATCCACAGACAGAAAGTGCAACATAAAGAAGCATCTCATGTCGCGATCCCTATTGGTAAAAAACTAAAGGAAATCATTGATAACAGTCGTGACAACGTAGCAAGCCCATATATTGTACATAGATTACCTGTTCGCTTGCCGAACAAGATTAGCAAAGAAGTTAATCATCCTACTCAAGTCGCCCCCGATTATCTCAGTCGCGCTTTTTCAGCCCTAAGGGATCGTGTTGGTGTTGCTGCTAATTTACCGCAGGATGAAAGACCGACCTTTCATGAAATTAGGGCTTTGGCTGCATTTATGTTTAAGCAACGCGGGTTTGACCCTCAGGCGCGTATGGCCCACAGTGATGCTGAATCAACAAAAATTTATACCGAAAATCATGTTGATTGGATTGAAGTGCCACACTGTGAAATAGCTTAAATAGCCGGGTAAAAGTCGACTTAACTAATTGATGTATATAATGCAAGTTTTGCATATTAAGCACTGTTTGCACGAACAGCCGATGGGCTTATTTTCCTTTTAAATCAATGGTATTTATAGCTTGCTATCGGGGTCATGGGGTGTCGGGGGTCGTAGGTTCAAATCCTATCATGCCGACCAACTTTTTATAGAAAAACCAACCTGTTAGAGTTGGTTTTTTTGTGCCTGAAATTTTAAGCGGGGTAAAATGGCGGTAAAATCACGGTAAAATTCCAGCGTAAAACCCAGCCACGATTAAACAGCCTTTTATCCCCGATTACAGCAATGCGTCATTATCACCAAGGCCATATTGTTTACGTTCCGCAGCTTCCTGCTCTGCCCTTTCCGCCTCTTCAGCAATACGTTTAGCTTCTCCTTGTGCTAATCGCTCAGCTTCTAGCTTAGCAAGTCTCGCAGATAGATATAACACACCGATGTGAAAAAATAGTTCAAAAAACACGTCCTCTCTATTTCCAAATTAAAAAAACTCATTTATTCTTAAATTGAGCGAACACGCTTATGAGCAGTATCGTTAACGCCAAGCATTACGGGAGGTTTGTATGTTTCTCGTATATACCATCATTGTCATTGCTTTTTTTATCTCATTGGCGACTATTGAAACACCCGATAGTGACAAAATTAGTATTGAGATTGAAGATAAGCAAATAGGACTTATGTATGCTATGTAATATTAAATAACTGCCCTTTCAGGTTGCGCCTGCAAAGGGCATTTTTATTTATTCAAATAACCTAATCAACCAATTGAATATCTAAACCATACAGTAACTCTAATGCTTCGAAACGTGAAAATTTAGCCTGTTTTAGCGTATTTTGGCGAATATCAATCGTAAAGGAATGCGTTCCCGTAAAATCTACCGACGTTAAATTGGTCTGCATAAATAAGCTATTTGATAAATCGCAATCTGTTATCACTGATTTATTAAGTTCCGCATTTCTAAAATCAATATCATGTAAACGGCAATCATCAAATTGTGTTTCATGGAGTTTAAGTGCAAAAAAATTACTGCCACTCAGAATACAACTTTTGAAACTCAGTTGAGAATAAAAATCAAAACGTGGCCAATATCCTTTTGTCCAGTCTATCCCCACAAGCTTGCTGCCATTAAATTCACAAATAGAAAAGCGTGAATTAGGAATACTAATTAAACTGAGATTACATTTTAAAAAAGTACATTCTACAAACCGGCAATCGACAAAACGACTTCCCGTAAAGTTACAATTGATAAATTCACACCGCTCAAACAGGGAATGTTCAAATTTTTCATCTTCAAATTCTAAATCACAAAATTTTTGATCTAAATATTCGCTTTGACTTTCTATTTCCATTATTACCTCGTAATTGCTTATACCTAGAAACTACCAATACTGTATATAATACCATGTAATTTTTATAGGAACTTGACACCTAGCACAAAAAGCGCGATAGCATGTTTTACTGATTTCCCGATAGTATTGATAAATAAAATAATTTTGCTCTATACTGCATAACTACAATAAATTGATGAGGGAATTAGATGAATTTTCGTTTAGCAACCATAAATGACATAAACACTGTCTACAAGATAGACACCGTAGCGACAGATATTCGATTAAACGAAATCAGAGATTGGGTCAAACAGGGCCATTGCTTCGTGTTGGAAGAAAAAGAAGAAATATTCGCGTACGGTGTCATAACTCCGCAATTTTTTGCACACGGGTTTATTGAACTATTGATGGTTAATGACCTATATCGCCGACAGGGTTTAGGATTACTATTAATAAAACAATTGATCAAAAGAAGTCCAACAACAAAAGTTTTCACCTCAACAAATCAATCAAATACAGCCACCCAACAGCTTTTCATGAAAGCTGGCTTTATTCCGAGTGGCAGTATTGAAAACTTGGATGATAACGACCCAGAACTTATCTATTGCTACGTCCCAAGCTAAAACTGTCTTATCAACAGATTTACAATAACGTTTTTTCCATCACAACTGTTTGTAGCATCTGGTTAAAATGTTGATAAGTTTCTTTATCTATAGCTTGTGGATAGCTTAATACTTCTAGCTCATGAGGCTTATTTTCAGGGTAATAGCTTGGGTGCGCATGTGCATATTCATTTTGTTGAAAGCCACAGTGCTGGTAAAACGAAAGACGCTTCCTACTAACTTCATCAATAACAGGGTCAATTTCAAGAATGACTTGCCCAACATCGAGGCAAAACTGTTTTAGTACTTTCTGCCCATAGCCTTGCCCTCTTAGCAAGTCTGAAATAGCGAGGTGTTCAATATAGAAATAATCTTTAATTTTCCAGCAGCCTATAAAACCCACAAATTCACTATTATCTGTAAAGTAATAAAGATGATAATCATTAAGCCCTAAAATTGACTCTCGACCTTGGTAGCTTCTTTGCTCATAAAGTGGAAAGGATTTATCGTATAACTGATTAACAGCCTCTTTCTCGTTTATATCATTGCTAGATAATCTGATTGAATGTAACATTTATTCCTATACTCATCATTACGGGGACACAATACACTTTTAGAATACGTATTTTTTTAATGCTGACAATCAATTTATCCTCAACAACCTTATTTTTAGTTATTTTTAACTATTTGTTTTAATTGTTTATTATTTTCCTTCCGAAATTCATTGTCATTTAACTCATCTAATTTGAAAAATATTTTATAATCTTATTGACTTTTTCTCCTTATACATCTAAAAATACTGTATATTAATACAGTCTTTAGTCGAGGCTATTATGTTACGGATTGAAGTTTTATTTGATAAAAACGCACTACAAAAACCAAGCACAAACGTTTTACTCGCCCTTGAATCTGAGATTTTACGCAAACTGCAGAATCAGTACCCTGACATGGTAACTCGCGTCGGTTTTAGTTCGCAGCAGCGTGTCAATATTTCTGGAACTAAAATGTCAGAAGATAAGGTACGCATCGAAGAAATATTAGAAGAAATTTGGCTGGATGATGGGTGGATCCCCGAAGAAAATACAGCTGAATAACAATTTTAACTAAAGGAATGTTAAAGGTAATCTAAACATTCCTTTATTTTATCATACTTAAAATGCGTAGCGAAAACCAGTGAACCCAATCAAACCTAATTTTTGCTCAGTTAATGTACTCTTACCTGCATCACCAATTAAATAATACGCAGCAATGCCTGAATATAAGGTGAAGCTTTCATCCATATTATAATTTAATGTGGCTGAGCCATGTACATCTTTAAATCCACTTCCAGCATCGTATTCTGCAAATTTAGATTTGCTAGCTTGTTGTTTTGAGACACCAAAGTAGGCTTGATTGTACGCTTTATTTCCCCATACTGTTGCTAAGTTATATTCCATTTCCCATGAGTTATTAATTTCATAGTTTGTATTGACACCTAATTCTACAGTAGCAGTACGGCCTATATGGCGCCCACCATAACGCCTATCTTTTGTTGCAATATCACCCATAATGTAGAATTCATAGCTGTTTAGCGTGTAATAAAGATCAGCACCGACTAGCAGGGAACCATCTAAATCCCCCATTCCTTTAAGATCTTTATTTTTATTACCAAGAAAACCAATCTTTTCATCACGGCCATAATCGTAGCCCAACGAACTAACAAATGTGAGATTCTCTGTTAAGCCTATTCCCCATGCCGCGCCTTCGATACCTAAACTAAATACGCCATAATTATCCGAAAGGTAAGCATACGTTGCCTCTAAATTTGGCCCAAACTGGTATTTTTTTGAACCTTCATAAACGGGTGCAATATTGACTCCTGCCCCTGAAATAAATGTACTTTCCCCCGCAACAACATAACTACACGGCAAGATACCAACCATTAATGCTGCAATTTTTTTCATTTTCAAATGACACTCATCGTGATTAATAAATTTTTTGCCTTAAAAATGCTTTAATTTCTTTTAATGGGCTTAATTTGTTTTTTCTTTCATCAGAAATGCGTGCCTGAGAAATGCATTTATTAACATCCGTGCACGTAGCGACTTCATTAATTGTTATGTTTGAAAAATGAATGCCTGATGTTTTATTAAAATCTTTTCCCATAATTATCAAAGCAATGAGAATAACTATGATAAATATTGGTACTTCATAGAAAGCTTGCTTCATCATCAATGCTCTTATTCTTAGGAGGATGGAAGAATAATAATCTGTCTATATTTTTGTACCTTAAAACTGGGTTAAACCAAGCTTAAGATAAACTTAAATCTAAGCTGAACTTGGGACGACTAGATATTGTCTGGTTTCCATTGGCTGCTTATACTGACGCTCAGAGGTGATAATATGAATATCCTATTAGTAGAAGATGATCTCCAACTGGGGAAAGCACTTTGCCGTGGCTTAGAATTAGCGGGATTTAATCCTTGTTGGGTACGATTGCTGGCAGATGCAAAATCACAGCTCACTTCTCGTAATTTTGATTTAATGCTATTAGATTTAGGGCTACCTGATGGTGATGGTCATGCAGAATTAATTGCATGGCGTCAATCTGGGGAGTCAATTCCAATCATTATATTAACCGCACGAAATCAAATGGATAATTTGGTTTCTAGCTTAGATTCAGGCGCTGATGATTTTTTAACAAAGCCATTTGCCATGCCAGAACTTATATCTCGTGTAAAGGCAGTAAGCCGTAGAATGGCTGGCTTTTCTTCTGAAATTTGGCAATTAGATAATCTGCAATTAAACCCATTAAACCATCAAGTAACACTTAATGAACAACTCCTTTTGCTCTCAGGAAAAGAATATTTATTGTTGTATGAGCTAATTAAAAATGCAGATAATGTTGTTCGAAAAACAGATTTAGAACAGCGACTCTTCGGTATCGATGATGTGGAAAGTAACTCTTTAGAAGTTCATATTCATAATTTACGCCGCAAGATAGGTAAAGACCGAATTATTACTATCCGTGGTATTGGCTATTTATTAAAAAAAGAAGCTCAGCCAAGTGAAAGTTAAATCCTTTTTTATTTATACCTTCGGCTTACAAATTAGCTCTGTGATTTTTCTATGGCTAGTATTAGTCGGTTGGTTACAATTTTTCTATTGGCCATCAATTCATGAAGAATTGAACAAGCAACAAGTGATCATTACGACTGGGTTTGCCAAAACACTAGGCGTCGTTTCTGATAATCCTGAATATTTTAATGACATCGCCAACATATTACAAAATCTCTATACAGAGGCTATTGAGAATGGTGAAGGAATTAATTATCGACCATTTATGGTTGTTAGGGACAACTTAGGTAATGTTCTTTACCGCAATAGTGAGAAATTAGCGGTGCCGTCGCTAAAAACAATTGACGAGTTAACAAGGCAATACCCAGATTGGCATTTTACATCCGCATGGAACCACTCTAAGCAATTTGAAGTGATTATTGCAGAATCCTACGCAGACCGTACCTCATTGCTAGGTACGCCAGCGGAAGGAACAGCAATACCCTTAGCTTTTATATTAGCAATCATGTTTCTTGCTATTGTCATTACAGCCTATTTCAGCTTAAGGCCTTTAAGACAAGCTGCAAAAATTATATCTAGTCGCCAACCAGGTAATTTATCGCCTATCGAAGTTAAAGAACAATATAAAGAAATTCGCCCTATTATTGCTGCAATCAATAACCTGATGACCCGTGTAGATGCAGCAAATCAACGGGAAAAGCGCTTTATGGCTGATGCTGCACATGAACTACGTACACCGATAGCTGCCGTTATCGCCCAATTGCATTTATTAATACAAATCGATAACCCAAAAGAAAAAGAAGAAATTATTAATGATATGCAGGAGACGTTAAACCGTGCCGCTTCTTTATCCCATCAGCTTATTGACTTAGCACGCTTAGAGGCAGAAGATTTTGCTTTAAATAAAGAACAAATCGACTTACCTGCTTTAATCAGTACTATTATTTCATCCCATGTTCCTTATGCCATCAATAAAAATATTGATGTAGAGCTGCAAAGCCCGGATTCTTTCTATGTACTCACAGACAAACTAGCGCTCACCAATATTTTTACCAATTTGATTGAAAATGCGATCAAATATTGCCCAGAAAAAGGCAAAGTTAAAGTTTCAATTAAAGATTTATCCCCCTTTGGCGCCACAATTTCATTGCAAGATAATGGAAGAGGTATCCCAGAACAAAGCCGCCAACTTATTTTTTCTCGCTTTTACCGTGTCCCTGGTACGGTGGAAACTGGGAGTGGCTTGGGTTTATCCATTGCCCATAATTTAGCGTTAAAAATTGGAGCTGTAATTAGAGTTACTGATGGATTAGATAATCAGGGAATTGGTTTTATTATTGATTTACCTTAAATTGAATTCTGTAATTGAGTTAACAGCATAGCCACTACTTTACAGATAAAATGCCTCTTTTGTACGTTAATTTACTTAATTTAAAAGAGGCAATAATGTCCAAGGCATTAGTAATTATTGATCTCATTGAAGAGATAATTGGTAAAAGTGGCTTATCAAATTCTAGCTACCAACAAACTTGTGAACGCAGAATTATTGAAAAAGCGAACCAAGCAGCTTCCCATGCAAGAAACCTTCGAATGCCTGTCATTTGGGTAAAAGTTGGTTTTTCGGATAATTACCACGATGTTCCCGCGGGTTCCCCCATGTTTCAACATGCCAAAGAAATCGGCGCATTAAAACTAAGTGACAATGGCTGCAATTGGGTGCACGACCTTGATGTGGGGTTTCGCGACCCTGTAATGATTAAAAAAGGTGTCTCCGCATTTGCAGGAAACCATTTTAACAAGTGGCTCACGAATAATGGCATTACACAGTTGTTTATTGGTGGAGTTAGCACCGTAAAGGCTATTCAGAGTACAGCACGTGAAGCGCATGATTTGGGCTACTTTGTCACTATTTTAGATGATTTATGTGCCGCTCCAACACTTGAACTTCATGAGCAAAGTATTCAAGCATTAGAGGGCATGGTCACGGTTTCTTCCGTTAAGGAATTTCTGCAATTAAAATAACAAAGTTTATTTTATTTAGTATTTTCTAGGTAAATCTCGCGTAGCCGGATGGTAATATTCCCCGGCTTACCGTCTCCAATCGCATGATGATTAATTTTGATAACAGGGCAAACTAATGTTGTAGCTGATGTCATAAAGACTTCTTTCGCTGTTAGCATTTCTTCAAGACTGAACGGTTTTTCAATAATCTCTATACCCTGCTCTTGGGCCAGCAAAAGAACCGCTTTTCGCGTAATACCTGGTAAGATTTCATAGGTCAGCCCTCGAGTCTGTAATTGATTGTACTGATTAATGATAAAACAATTACTGGAGCTTCCTTCAGTTACAATCCCATCTTTAACGAAAATTGCATCATCAGCACCTTGTTGTTTAGCATGCTCTTTTGCTAAAGATGCAGCTAATAAAGCCACTGTCTTAATATCACATCTCCCCCATCGAATATCCTCTACTGTGACAGCCGTAATACCATTTTTTACTTTTAAGTTATCAACAATGTTCGTCTTTTGTGCAAATAATACTAATGTTGGCTTAGTCTCTTTATCAGGAAATAAAAAATTACGCTGTTTTGCATTTCCTCGAGTAAATTGAAGGTAAATAAGTCCTTCATTGATATTATTACGCTCAATTAATTGCGTATGAATTTGTTTAATCTCTTCCACGCCATACGGTAAATTTAGTTGCAGTTCATGGCATGAACGCTGTAATCGCACAATGTGGTTTTCAAAATCAACGAGTTTTCCATTGATAATGGCGGTCACTTCATATACGGCATCGGCAAATAAAAAACCTCGGTCGAAAACAGACACGGTAGCCAGTTCTTCAGGTAGATACTGACCATTCACGTAAGTTATCATTTATATACATCCCTTTAATTAGCCAATTTATTCTCTTTCGTATAATTAACCATACACCATATTTACCTCTCTGCATTTCAATTCATCATTTTTCTTATAAGGCCTTTAGAAGAAACAATAATCACGACAAATACCCACATTAAAATTATGTTTAATTTTTAAAATATATTTTAGGATTAACTTGACATTAACAACCCAAAGATTAAAATGCCCTCACGTGATCGAGATCACACTTTAACAATCGGAGTTAACCATGAGCAGCATTAAAGAATTTATCAGTAGTGTTCAAGAAGTCGTTGAATTACTGTCAAAACGTTTTATGTAAGTTAGTTGTTTTCTAGTCAATCAAACCTTTCATTTACCTTATCATTAGCGTTAATTTGCAAATATTTTGCACAGCGGCTTTGAATTCAAAGCCGCTTTTTTATTGCTATTTTGCAGTGTGTTAAATTTATGTTGGCATGCCTGGCACGTTACGCTAAAAGCCATCCATTCATCTACGTTATTATTATCAACGTGATTTTATTATCATCCCAATACTTATCGCTTCCATACATTATTAAGACAGAGTTTTATTTCTCTTATAATGAAATTTAAATCTGCTCATGATAGTCTTTCTTAGTAACCAAAACTTTTTATAGAGATAAACTGCAATTAAAACATCGTCATAGAAGGAGAACACATGCAGCAGCAACTGCTCGACTGGGTCCACCAGTTTAATCAAGACTATGCCAACCTCGCCTCTTTGCTCATGGTGCTTGGGCTCATACTGATTGTCGCTCTTGTCTTGCACCTTTTTTTACACAAAATATTACTGCCTACGTTAGAAAAACGGGGGCAAAAATCTGCGGGTAGCTGGCCGCATTTGCTCACCCAACATTATCTTTTCAACCGAATTGCTTTTGTGATCCAAGGGGTGGTAGTTAACATCCAAGCAACGCTTTGGTTATCTGCTGGCTCAACCGCACAAACCGTTCTTAAGGTTGGCTCACAAGCCTGGTGTTTATTATTTGGCTTATTAACGATTTACTCCATACTTGATATCGTATTAGGTATCTTGCAACGTGCTGCCAAAACCGCCCACCTTCCTCTACGAGGAATATTCCAAAGTATTAAACTAATTGCATCAATACTGATTGCCATCATGATCATTGCACTCTTGATTGGTAAGTCTCCACTGATTATTTTAAGTGGACTCGGAGCCATGACAGCAGTAATGATGTTGGTATTTAAAGATCCAATAATGGGCTTAGTTGCTGGGATACAGCTATCAGCCAATAATATGGTGAATATTGGTGATTGGTTAGAAATGCCAAAATACGGTGCTGATGGTGCCGTTGTTGATATTGGTTTAACTACAGTGAAAGTCCGTAACTGGGATAATACCGTTACGACCATTCCGACTTATGCATTAATTTCAGATTCATTTAAGAACTGGAAAGGCATGACTGAATCTGGTGGGCGACGGATAAAACGCAGTTTTCGTATTGATGCCACCAGCGTACATTTTTTAACGCCTGAAGAAATTACGCACTGCGAAAAAGCCAACTTACTTGAGCCATATATCGGCCAAAAAGTATCTGAAATCCAAGTGTTTAATTCTGCGCTCCCTGATGACAAAGCGATCCCATTAAATCAGCGCCGTTTGACAAACATCGGGACATTTCGTGCTTATATTGATGCCTATTTAAAAGCACACCCTAACATTCATAAAAAAATGACCATCATGGTAAGGCAATTGGAATCGGACTCGAATGGTATCCCTATCGAGATTTACGCATTTACCAATACAACGGTTTGGGTTGAGTATGAAAGAATCCAATCGGATATCTTTGACCACATCTTTTCAATCTTGCCGCAATTTAATTTAATGCCACATCAATCACCTACCGGAAATGATGTTAGATTAATTAACTCGTCGGCAGTAAAACCGTTAACACCAAGTGATTAGTAAAAGTTTCTTATTTATCTACATCTAAAGTAGTATTTTAAAAGAGGGTTTAGCCCCTCTTTTTCCTCATTTCCCACCCAATCATTATATAAAAATAAATATAACGATAGTTAATAAAAATAGAACTAAAACCCTCTTCAGCTCAAAAAAACTCCTTATAAATTATATAAATACATAAAATTTATCCGTATCAACATTGATGTAAATCATGTCACTTAACACAGACATTTTTTAACATATAAAACAAGTTAGTCGTGTTGTTATTTACATATAGGCAATGTCAATGCATAAAATTAAAAATAATACTCAATTTGGAGAACTGAGCAGGAGGGAGTTTATACAAACCTCTGCAACCGTTGCGGGCGTCGCCGCAGTGGCAGGCTCAATCACTCTCCCCTTTTCTGCTCAAGCAAAAGCACCAGCAATCATGCCTGACGAAGTCAGCGAAAAAATCAGTTACAGCGCATGCTTAGTTAACTGTGGAAGTCGCTGTCCTCTGAAGGTTCACGTTAAAGACGGTGTTATCAGCCGTATCTCTAACGAAACAATGTACGATGACTCCACTTTAGGTGAACATCAAATTCGCCCGTGTTTACGTGGACGATCTGTACGTTGGAAAACCTACAATCCTGACCGTTTAAAATACCCAATGGTTCGTGTAGGTAAACGTGGTGAAGGGAAATTCAAGAAAATCACTTGGGATGAAGCCACTACTATCATCGCTGAAAAACTAAAATATACCATTGATAAATATGGTAGTGATGCCATTTACTACCAATATGGTTCTGGCTCAACAGGTGCAAATTTGCATGGTCGTGCCGCATGTAAACGCCTGCTCAGCCTCACAGGCGGTTTTTTAGGCGACTACGGTACCTATTCATACGCTCAATTAATGGAAATTACGCCATACGTATATGGTAGCGTTGAAGAGTCTTATTTATCCGAAATCCAAAACTCTGATTTAGTCGTCATGTTTGGTCATAACCTCGCCGAAACACGGATGTCCGGTGGAGGCCAATTTTATGAAACACTCAATGCATTAGACAAAAGTAAAGCGAAAGTCATTATTATTGATCCGCGCCGTACAGACAGTGTTACAACTCTAGGCGCTGAATGGATCCCTATCTATCCAGGGACTGATGCGGCATTAGTCGCAGCGCTGGGTTATGTGATGATCCAAGAAGGGTTAACTGACGAAGAATTCCTGAAAAATTACTGTGTGGGTTGGGATGAATCCACACTGCCCGCTTCTGCACCACGCAATGGTTCATACAAAGATTATATCCTAGGTAATGGCCCTGACGGCATCGTTAAAACCCCTGAATGGGCAAGTAAACTAACGGGAATATCTGTTGCACGTATCACCCAATTAGCTCGCGAAATTGGTAATGCAAATCGTGCTTGGATTTCACAAGGCTGGGGTTTACAACGTACGGAAAACGGTGAGCAGGCTTGTCGTTCCATTATGATGCTGCCATTAATGTCAGGCAATATTGGCCGAGCAGGTACTAATACCGGTTTATGGGGTAATAGCTACGCTTACCCAGTTGCAGGTTTTGCATTACCTAACCCTGTGAAAGCGCTAATTCCAACTTACATGTGGTCTGAAGCCATTGTACGCGGTAAAGAACTGACGGCAGAAAATGGCGGTATCAAGGGTGTTGATAAACTGGAAAACGACATCAAATTTATGTGGTGTTACTCCAGTAACGTCATTGGTAACCAGCACGGTGATTTAAATAAAACCCATGAAATTCTCTCTGATGAGTCTAAGTGTGAGTTTATTTTAGTGTGGGATAACCATGACACTCCTTCTGCTAAATATGCAGATTTGCTGCTGCCTGACGTCACCACCGTTGAAACTAACGACCTGATTAATAACTCCTATGCAAGTGGTGCGTATCATTACCTTGTACGCCTACAGAACGCGATTGAGCCATTATGGGAAAACCGCCCTAACTATGATGTGTTAGCCGAAATAGCGGAAAAAATGGGTGTTAAAGAGCAATTCACCGAAGGCCGTACTTACGCTGAGTGGATTGAATTCTGTTACAACAAGACGCGTGAAAAAATGCCACACTTGCCTGAATTTAGCGAAACAGATGGTGCAGGTATCATTGACCGTAAATTCCTAAATAGCAGCGAAAATATTGCACTGAAGAAATTCCGCGATGACCCAATTAACAACCCGTTAAAAACGCCATCAGGAAAAATTGAAATTTATTCGGAAAAACTGGCTAAAAGAGTCAAAAACTGGGAGTTACCAGAAGGCCAACGCATCCCTGCTCTGCCAGAATATTGTGTGAATAAAGAAGGGGTTGAGGCGCAAGATAAAGACCAAAAACACACTTTATTGATGACAGGTTTCCATGATAAAGGCCATGTCCATTCATCCTATTACAACGTGGCGATGCTACGTGAAGCTATCCCCCATCAATTCTGGCTTAACCCAATTGATGCACAGCAACGGGGTTTAAGTAATGGCGATTTGGCTGAAATTTTCAATGATCGTGGCCGCATTCAAATTAAAGTTAAAGTCACTGAGCGTGTCTTACCTGGTGTTATCGCTGTTCCGCAGGGTGCATGGCGTACCCTCAATAGTGAAGGTTTAGATGTTGGCGGTTGTATCAACACCTTAACTTCACACGTGCCTTCCCCGCTGGCGAAAGGTACACCACAGCATACCAACCTTGTTGAAGTTAAACGCGCTTAAGGAGTTAAATGATGAAACAATATGGCTTTTATTTTGACTCCACAAAATGCACTGGCTGTAAAACCTGTCAGGTCAGTTGTAAGGACGAAAAAGATTTAGATTTAGGCCCTAAGTTCCGCCGTGTATATGAATTTGGCGGCGGAAGTTGGCAAAAACAAGACGGAATTTGGCAGCAAAATGTCTTTAACTATTACCTGTCAATTTCCTGTAACCATTGCTCAAACCCAACGTGTGTCGCGGGTTGTCCGACAGGGGCAATGCATAAACGTGAAGAAGACGGTTTAGTGGTTGTTGACCAGTCTATTTGTGTCGGTTGCCGTTATTGCGAATTGCGTTGCCCATATGGCGCACCGCAATTTGATGAAAAGAAAAAGCTGATGAGCAAATGCGACGGTTGTTATGAACGTGTCGCAAAAGGCATGAAGCCAGTGTGTGTTGAGTCTTGCCCACAACGCGCTTTAGATTTTGATGACATTAATGTTCTGCGTGAATTACACGGCACAGAATGCGGGATTGCACCGATGCCAGACCCAAGCTTCACCAACCCGAACATTGTCATTAAACCCCATAAAGACGCGAAGCCATTTGGCGATAAAAGCGGCGAACTGAAAAACCCAGCGGAGGTGTAAAATGCATGAATTACCATTAGTTTTTTTCACCGTCTTAGGGCAATCTGCCGCAGGGCTATTTTTACTGGCCTACTTGAGCCGCAAAATGGGTTCCATTGATGACAAACAGTTAAAAACCGCCAATATTATTGCATTTATTGTTATGCTGATTGGCTTAGTGATTGGTGGATTGCACGTAGGTCAACCACTGCGCTTCTTTAACATGTTGCTGGGGGTTGGTCGTTCTCCAATGAGTAACGAAGCCTTCTTAAGTGGTGTATTTGTTGGATGTGCAGCAGCGACTTTATTTTTTACGCTGTTCTTCAAACATACCATCTTACGTGAATTAGCCAATATTGCGGCGGTGATCTCTGGGTTAGCCTTTGTTTGGTCAATCCCACAGGTATATAACATTGCAACAATTGCCAATTGGAATACTGGCTACACCACACTACAAATGTGGATGACGATGCTCGTTGGTGGTGGTGCACTTGCTATTGCCGTTGGTGCTCGCGGATTAGGCATTGCCTCTTTCCTTATCGGTACGTTCGCTATTTTTGCCAGCCGTGCAGGATACCAAGCGTTCCTAACGGAAACAGGCCCTGTCCTTAGCGGTGAACAAACCGGTTTTTGGGGCTTCCAAGTGGTTGTCTTAGCCATTGCCTTAGCCGCATTTGTCGGAATGGCACTGAAACAACGCGCACCAAAAGCAACATTAGCGACCTGCGCAGCCGCCGTTTTGCTAGCTGAACTTGCCGGTCGAATTGCTTTCTATAACTTGTGGCAGATCACCATGTAACCCTTTGTTGTTACTGTGTTAAGATGCCTTATCAAAGAACTCCTTTTGGGGTTCTTTGTTTAAGAAACAACGAAACCTATCATTGATGTAATCGCGGGAAAGCAGATGACAATGTCATGCTGTAGCACGAAATAAGACGGATAAAAATATGATTGATACGACAATATTTCGCATCCTTGGTGCGTTTTTTTACTACTCTCCGCAATCTGATACGTTACAAAATGTCTACCCAGTTTTAAGTGAAATACCTCAATTACACTTATGGGAAGATCCAGACCAAATTCAGGCTATTTCTGCTTCGTTGGCACAAACAGAACCTGATGATATTGCTTATGATTATTCGATATTATTTGAAGGACAAGGCACAATGCCTGCCCCGCCTTGGGGGTCAGTGTACCTTGAGCATGATAATACTGTGATGGGCGAGTCAACGGCGGCTTATCGCAACTTACTGGAATCAAAAGGGTTAGTTACCGATACTGGTATCCGTGAGCCTGAAGACCAATTTGGCTTGATGTTGATGGCCATTTCAGCGCTTGCTGAACAAGGCGAAGATCAGGCTATCGTTGAATTGCTGGAACAGCATTTATTACCTTGGGCTTACCGTTATTTAGCGTTGGTTCAACAAACCCAAACCGAAAACCCATTCTACCCAAACCTCGCAAAAGTCACTGAGATTTACCTAACTGACTTGCAGCAACAACTTGAACTTACACCCATTCCAGTTGAGTTGTTTCGCTAGTTTTTGTGATACCAAAGAGCAAACTGCTCTTTGGTTATTCTGTGCACTAAAATGAAGAATTTGGCTCTTGTAAGAAAGCCTGTTCTTCTTTCGTTGATGCGCGGCCTAAAATCTCATTACGATGAGGATAACGCCCAAATTTATCGATAATCGCCTTATGACGCATTTCATAATCTAGCGTATTGTCATCCCCTAGCATGCGAAATAATTCCACTGCTTGTAAATGAATAAAGCTGGATTCTGAATGCATATAAGGCATCAGGACAAATTTACGTTGCGACAAAGTCAGCAAATTATAATCATGTTGCTTGATAGCTTCTTGCGCTAATGCCAGTGCCATCGAGTCTTGAGCGAATGCTCGAGGTGTATCGCGCCATAAGTTTCGAGAAAACTGGTCAAGCACAATAATTTCCGCTAAACGACCGCGAATGGACGCACGCCAATAGGCCAATTCACCTTTTGCTGCACGCTCGCAAGTTGAGGAAAAGCGGCTAGCTATCGTCGAATCAAACTTTGTACTTTTTTCAAACCACTGTTTTGGTGTAGATTCTTCAAACCAAAATGAAAGCACTTCTTCCATGGCATTCATCATAAATTCCTATCGATTTTCTTATTAGGTGTTATCGTAATCCTAGTTAATAATCGCATTAATTGACAGGGTTAAGCTCTAAAAACGGGAATTTACAGCAAATTATTTTGTTTTTTTGCGAGCTGGCGCTAAAAAATTGCACAACAATCTTTATCACAATTTAACAAATTATCTTGTTTATATCTAAGGTAAATTATTGTATCTATCACTATAATAGATTTAAACTTTTTCCATTTTCATATTTTGTTATTTAATGTGAAGTCATCTGTTTGCCAAGGAGAAATAGATACATTTGGTTAAGCTAATGTTAGAATTTCACTGATAATATAATTGAATGAGTAACACGTTCGAGCATGCTACGTCACATTAATACTTCTTCAGCGTTTCATATTAGCTCTCATTAAGGATGGCAATGTAAATGGCAGGACATATGGTACTTATTGGTTGGGCCCTGTGGGTTAGCCCTTGCGGTACAGATTCATGTGATGCACTTCCTGTAACTGACTCCATTTTCACCCAAGAACAATGTGTTAGTCGAAAAAGCTACCTTGAATCTAAGCGCCCGAATTTGTATTTTTTGTGCGGAGAAGTCTACCGTGATAGCGAAGAAATGACGGCGGAAGAAAAACATGCCGTACCAGCGCCGCATCCACCTTTGCGTTCACTGCCAGAGCGCCACTCACGCTAACTTGAGTCCATGTTTGAACCCAAGTTAGCTCAAGGCTTACCTAATTTATTTCTGCAATTTGGCAATCAGCTTCAATAAAGTCACCTTTGTTGGCACTGTATTTTAATGTTCCTGTTCGATGAGCTAGCACTTGAACCTCCATTTTCATCGCTTCCATAACCCCAATGATATCCCCTTCAAGCACCTTTTCCCCTTGTGGGATCAACCAATTAAAGAGCACACCTGAAATCGGGGCATTGACGGCATCTGGGTTACTCACCTTTTGTGACACATTTTTTGACTCTTGCGCAGGGTTAACAGATAACCCCGAAAAGAGCTGTGCAGGCAAACCCAATTCACAACGTTTACCATCAATTTCAATAAACGTACGAGTCAACTCATTGCCCTCTTGTGGAATTTGGCGCGGCGCTGGTGGAATATCCACATTAAACTCTGTTTCGATCCAGCGAGTGTGCACTTTAAAATCTTCATAAAAATCAGATTGTTCCATCACGGCACGGTGGAAAGGTAAAACAGAGGCTACCCCTTCAATATTGAACTCTGACAGAGCACGACGAGCACGGGAAATCGCTTGTTCACGGGTATTTCCAACGACAATAAGTTTTGCCATTAATGAGTCAAAAGTCCGTGGAATTGTTGTTCCTGCCTCTACCCCACTGTCTACACGCACCCCAGGACCTGATGGAGCATCAAAAACAGTGATTGTTCCAGGCGTAGGTAAGAAACCATTTCCTGCATCTTCGGCATTGATGCGAAACTCAAAAGCATGACCCCGCGGTTTAGGCATCTCATTGAGACTTAATGGTAAACCTTCCGCAATACGCAGCTGTTCAATAACGAGATCAATGCCCGCCGTTTCTTCTGTAACGGGGTGCTCAACTTGTAGTCGTGTATTCACTTCAAGGAAAGATAACGTACCGTCCTGGCTTAATAAAAACTCAACCGTTCCCGCCCCAACATAGCCCGCTTTACGGCAAATATCGGTCGAAGAGGTGATAATTTGCTGTAATTGCGCTTCTGATAAATAGGGCGCAGGGGACTCTTCTACCAATTTTTGGTTACGGCGTTGCAATGAGCAGTCGCGAGTCCCCACCACCAGCACATTACCATGGGTATCTGCAATAACCTGCGCTTCGATATGCCGCGGGTTATGTAAAAATTGCTCCAAAAAGCATTCACCACGCCCAAATGCTGCCGTTGCTTCACGCACAGCTGAATGGTAAAGCTCTTCGACTTCATGCATTTGCCACGCGACTTTTAGGCCACGACCACCACCACCAAAGGCAGCTTTAATCGCAATAGGCAGGCCATGTTGATGAGCAAACTCCACCACTTCTCGTGCATCTTTAACGGGGTCTTTGGTGCCGACAACTAACGGGGCTCCAACTTGCAGTGCAATATGACGGGCTTGGACTTTATCACCTAAAATATCAATACTTTCCGCGCTTGGCCCAATCCAGATTAGCCCTGCGTCGTTAACTGCACGAGCAAACTCTGCACGCTCAGATAAAAAACCATAACCAGGGTGAACCATCGTCGCCCTTGATTTTTTTGCAATTTCTATTAACTTTTCAATGTTCAAGTAACTTTCAGCTGGGGTATTACCCCCTAACCCATAAGCTTCATCCGCCATTTTGACGTGTAACGCGGCAATGTCGCTATCTGCATACACAGCAACAGATTGAAAACCATAATCACGACAGGCACGGATGATGCGCACAGCAATTTCGCCACGGTTGGCAATCAGTACTTTATGGGTTTTGTTATTGTTGTTCGTGTTCATAAGCACAATCACTCCCTTGTAATTCTTTAAACTCACCTAATGGATTAAAACGGATTTGGGCATTCACAGGGATTTGCCCTGCAAGACTCAAATGATACTCACACACTGTACCTATAACGGGGTAACCGCCTGTCAATGGGTGGTCATTCAAAAATAAAACAGGCTGTCCATTAGCAGGCACTTGGATAGCACCAATGCACGTTCCTTCACTCGGTAATTCTTGTTGGATTTCGCGCTCAAACGGGTGTTCACCCAATAAACGCAAACCTATACGATTCGATGCAGCGGTAACTTGCCATAATTGGTTGGTGAGCCGTTCGATGGCTTGTTGCGTAAACCAATCTGTTCTCGGCCCTAAAATGACATCTAATACCACAACATCATCCGCTGATGGGTAATCAAAAATAGGCGTTTCATTAACAGAGATAGCTTGTGTAGTTGCTTTATCATTAATTGCCAACGCTTGCCCTAGTGTTACTGGCAATGGCCCAACTTGCGCTAAGGTATCAAATGAACAACTCGATAAAACGGGTTCGATATTAAAACCGCCCCGTATCGCTAAATAGCTGCGAACACCTTTACTCGGTCGACCCAATTTGATCACATCCCCTTTAGCAAGGTGGATAGTTTGGTACACATCAGCTTCGTAATGTTCTTCATTTTCTGTCGTGATTTCGATTACACAAGGCGCACCTGTAATAGCAATGACTAAGTCTTTGTTCGCCCGCGCTTTGAAGCCACCTTGCGTAATTTCTAATACAGTTTCATCGGAAACATTACCCACTAAGCGGTTTGCACTTCTCAGAGCATTTTTATCCATTGCCCCAGATTCAGAAATACCGAGAGCAGACTGGCCAATACGCCCTAAATCTTGAAATAACGTTTGTAACCCTGTGGCTAACACAGTGAAATCGTTCGCTGAATTCTGCAACGTAACGGTCTCTTTAGCCTTTTCAGGTAGGCTATAACTCACTGTACTTTTTGCGGCATCAACAAAACTTACTCGTGATCCCGCTTGCACCAGGGCAGGCTCAGCGCGATTGATATCCCACATCGCCAGGTCTGTCACACCAATGAGCTGCCATCCACCGGGGCTTGCTTGTGGATATACACTGCTAAACTCCCCTGCCAGTGCCACCGAACCAGCAGGAATTCGAACGCGCGGTGATTGGCGTCTAGGTACATGCAGCTGTGCCCCTTTCGATACCATATAACCAAAACCGGGCGCAAAACCACTGAATGCCACTTGGTATTCATTTTCTGTATGACGGCGGATTACCTCATCCGTCGAAATATCCAATATTTCAGCGACTTCTGTTAAGTCTTCCCCCGTATAATGCACAGGAATGACCACAAGTTTGCTCGACTTAGACGCCACTTTCGAAATATCTCTGACTGAAATTTGGCTAACCAAATCATCGGCATCAATAATAATCGGGTTGTATCTCACTAAAATCGTTCTTGCCGCAGGGGTGATTTCTTCCACCCCCTTGATAGGCATTTCATTTAATGAATCTGTGAGTGCCATCGTCTGTTCAAGGCTTTGCAGCTCTACCATCAGCGCACTTAGATTGACCGGTAAAAATCTCAATGGGCACCTCTATATATGATAAGCCGCGTCAGGCACATCGGTGATAAACATGTATCCCGGAGCATGACTTAGCGCAAATGGAACGCCCGATTTCATCACTGCCGCTTGTGGTGTTACACCACAGGCCCAAAACACGGGGATCTCCCCTTCTTCGATACGCACCGCATCACCAAAATCAGGCTTCATAATGTCGGTAATACCGAGTTTTTCAGGGGCCCCAACGTGAACAGGCGTACCATGAACGGCAGGAAATCGTCCTGTGATACTCACGGCATCCGCAACTCGATTGGCGGGGATTGGCCGCATCGAAACCACTAACTCCCCTTGTAAGCGCCCTGCGGGACGACACAAACGATTAGTTTTATACATCGGAACATTCGATTTATCGGTGATATGTCGTACATCAATTCCCGCCTCAATCATAGGTGTCTCGAATGTAAAACTACAACCAATCAGGAATGTGACTAAGTCAGGATGTTGTTGGTAAATCGCTGTCGCATCCGTGATTTCATCGGCTAATTGCCCGTGTTCCCATACACGATAACGAGGGATATCCGTTCGTAAATCCGCACCATCGGCTAAAATAGTTTGCCAGCTCCCTGCTTCACATACATCTAAAACGGGGCAACTTTTGGGATTACGCTGTGCGTACAATAAAAAATCAAACGCCCAATCACGAGGAAGTGCAATCATATTGGCTTGCGTCATTCCCGGCGCGAGTCCTGCGGTAGGTTTATCATAGCCAGTTCGTATTGCTTCACGGGCAGCCCGTGCAGCTTCAATTGCTTGCTTGGAGGCTTTCATTAATTGTGTCATTCATGCTCTCCTTTATGGGCAAAACCATAAATCTCAATCCCTTGTTTTTCAAGGATAGCGCGGACTTGTTGTGCCATTTCCAGTGCTCCTGGGCTATCCCCATGGACACAAATTGACCCAGCCTCAATCGGGGTAAATTGACCATCAATCGAAATGACGCCACCTTCTTGCACTAATTGCAGCATGCGCTCAGCAACGATTTTCGGGTCATGCAACACGGAGCCAGCCAGCTTACGCGAAACTAATGTGCCATCACTGTTATAAGCCCTATCTGCGAATGCTTCTGCCACCACATTCAAACCACTTTCTTGCGCCCAACCAATTAATGGTGAACCCGCTAATGCAACAAGAATTAATTTATTATCAATAGCTTTGATTGCCTCAATCACTGCTGTGGCTTGGCGTTTATCATGAGCAATAGTGTTATAAAGGGCTCCATGGGGCTTCACATATAACACGTCAGTGCCCGCTGCGGCAGCTAGCCCTTTCAATGCACCGATTTGGTAAATGACATCCGCAGTCAACTCGCTAGAAGCGATATCCATATTACGACGCCCAAAACCGACTAAATCGGGATAGCCCACGTGAGCCCCTACTGCCACACCATTTTCTTTGGCCGCCGTTAAGGTTTTTAAAATTCCTTCTGGCGATCCTGCATGGAAACCACAAGCCACATTGGCACTACTGACCACGGGTAAGATAGCCTCATCATTTCCCATCCGCCATTGACCAAAACTTTCCCCTAAGTCGCTGTTTAAATCGATTTGTTTTTTCATCATCACTCCAAGGGTTATTTCAGGTAATTAAAAATAGCAGTAACGGACATGGCCGCCATATACCACGTTAGCGCACAGGTCACGATCCCCGACCAAATTAACCAACGCGGATAATGATAACCCGGCATCAAATCTGCACGTCGCCATGCGATGTACACAAAAATGGTTAAACCAAGGGGTAGCACTAAACCGTTAAACCCACCCGCAAATACTAACAATGCAGCCGGAGCGGTACCCATTGATAAATAGATGGCCAACGAAATCGTGATAAAGACAATGGTAGCAACGTTGCGCTGTCTTTCAGTTATAGATGTTTTGAATACTTTCAAGAAGCTCATTGAGGTATATGCCGCACCAATAATACTGGTCAACGCAGCGGCCCATAAAATCAAACCGAAAATACGCAGACCAAAATTACCTGCTGCCGCTTGGAACGCTTGGGATGCAGGGTTCGCAGCTTGCCCTGAAAGATCGATTGTTACGCCGCTTGCGACGACGCCCAAAATCGCTAAAAATAAGACATAACGCATCAAACCAACAACTAAAATGCCTTTTGTTGCCGCACTCGATACAACATGGATGTTTTCAATGCCGACCGTTCCCTTATCTAATAAACGGTGTGCACCAGCATAACAAATATAGCCCCCGACAGTTCCGCCAACAATCGTTGTGATCATGGCGAAATCAATAGTATCTGGCATCACGCTTTGTTTTAATGCCTCACCGACAGGTGGGTTAGAAACAAACATCACATACAGCGTTAATGCTATCATCGCCAAACCTAGACCAATCATTAAGCGATCGATAAAGGTACTCGCTTTACGAGATGAGAAAATGTAAATCCCCAATAACCCGCTAATGAGCCCGCCCCATTTTGGATCAAGCCCCACTAACGCATTGAGCCCCAACCCCGCCCCTGCAATATTTCCGATGTTAAATACCAAACCACCAAAAATCACCAGCACAGCCAAAACATAACCACTTCCGGGAATTGTTGCGTTGGCGATTTCAGAAGAGTGCGTTTTTGTTAATGTCACCACTCGCCAGATATTTTGCTGCACAATAAAATCAATCACGATTGACGCTAAGATCCCAAAAGCAAAAGCTGCGCCTAATGCGACTGTGAATGTTGCGGTTTGGGTAATAAAACCAGGCCCGATTGCAGACGTCGCCATCAAAAAGATGGCACTAATCAACGAAGAACGGCGACTTTTCACATACTCAGCAGTGCTTGGTGCGCTTTCTTGAGCTGCCATATACGTACTCCTCTATGCTTATTGTTTTAATTATTTGTGTCGTTATAGATGTTGTTATTGCGATTATCACTCAGGCAATTATCGTGCCATTGTTCTACTTGTTAGAATAATTGTTAATTCATTTTTAATAGATTGTTGAACAATTAGTATGAGATGCCGAATAAACAATCAATAAAAATCGTTATCTGTGATTTAAAAATCAAGGCGAGATCACTTTTTTAACAATTAAAGCGAAGAACACGTGATGCCCCTACTTGGCATGCACTAATTCAGTGCAATTTGGGCCACTTTCACTATATGGGTGCAAATCTTGGGATGCACCTTGATGTTTTTGAAAGGAAACTTGCCGCCTAAACGTGAATATGTGAATATAGCCGCTTCATTATCCATCAAATTCAAGTGTGCTTTTTTATGAAAAAAACGCCTGTTGCCCAAACCTTGTCAGTCACGATTGCAGAAGTTATCCGCGCTAAAATCACCGTTGGGGAAATGACACCAGGACAGCGCTTATCTGAAGCAACACTCAGTGAGGAGCTTGAGATCTCACGTAATACCCTTCGTGAGGTTTTTCGCGTGTTAACTCAAGAAGGGTTATTGACCTATGCACCAAATAAGGGCGTTTTTGTGTCAATTCCCGATATGGCGGCGATTATTGATATTTATCATGTTAGGCGACTGATTGAATGTAATGCACTAGAACACGCCTATCCGTTACATCCTGCTGTTCAAAAAATGAAGGATGCAGTTTGTGATGCGCGTCAACATGAAAAAGTTGAGGATTGGATAAGTGTGGGTACTGCCAATATGAAATTTCATACTGCGATTGTCGAATTAACCGATAGTGAACGGCTTATTAAGCTTTATCGAAATGTCTCCGCTGAACTGCGTCTCGCTTTTGGCCATCTTAATGACCCTAAAATTTTATATGCCCCTTATATTGATAAAAACCAATTTATCCTTGAGCTACTTGATGAAGGCCATAATCTTGAAGCCGCAAATACCTTACGTAGCTACCTTGATTTATCTGAGCGAACGCTATTGGCAGCTTATAAACGCAGCCAAACCTCGTTTTAATTTCGTCTTTTCTTCCAATTTACTTCTCTCTTTCCTTCTCCCAATTACTGTAGATTAAATTTTTCACTCATTTTCACATTACAAAAATTTGAGTGAATCATTTTATTCTTACAATAAAATTTTTTACTGGTATTACAGTAAGGTAAGTTTAAATTTATAAAGTAGAAAACTCTGCATTGTTAATTAATCACATTCTTATCTTTAATTTTAATATTCTATTTATATCGTCATGTAATAAAAAAAGTGCTTTTGTTTGCTTTTTTTATCTAATCTAGTTTTATTTTTACCCAGCCAACCAATTTTTAACAAAAAAGACACCAGAATAAAACACTTTCATTTTTTTAATATACTTCAAAAATTAACTTTCTCATGCCATAGGAATTCACACCAAACGATAAAATACTACAATTCATTAACATTTGTCGCATTTATTTAACAACGGTAACGATTTGATATAAATTACTTGCTGAAATTACTCAAATAAATCGAGTTAACAGTTGTAGTTTTCTCGAATATTCGCTATAAAATTTACGATAATAAAAAAGCATACATAAAAATTATTAATATAAATGAGATTCCATTATGACATTAAACCAAGTGACTAATAAGAAGCCCTTTAAATTTGGCCTAGGATGGCAAATACTGGTCGCTCTTATTTTAGGTGTTATTGCTGGTGCGCTTTTGCATGACAATACAGAGTACAAAGATTGGCTTATTTTAAATATCCTTTCTCCCGCGGGTAAAATATTTATCCAGTTGATTAAAATGATCGTTGTCCCTATTGTTATCTCAACGCTCATCGTAGGTATCGCTGGTGTCGGCAATACAAAACAGTTAGGTTCTCTCGGTTTCAAAACCATTCTCTATTTTGAAGTGATTACCACAATTGCTATTATTGTCGGTATTTCTTTCGCAAATATATTTCAACCGGGTGTTGGCATTGATATGTCTCAGCTCACCCAAGTCGATATTTCTCAATACGAAAAAACAACGCAAGAAGTCGAAAGCCACCCATCCGGGATTATCAATACCATTCTCACTTTGGTTCCTAGCAATATTTTTGCAGCGATGGCGAGTGGCGATATGCTTCCGGTCATCTTCTTTGCGGTTATTTTCGGTTTAGGACTATCATCTTTACCTGCTGAGAAAAAACAACCACTGCTTGATGTATTACAGACCTTCTCTGAAACCATGTTCCGCGTCACTAATATGATCATGATGTATGCACCAATCGGGGTATTCGCACTGATCTCAGTTACTGTTGCAAACTTTGGTTTCTCATCATTGGTGCCGTTACTTAAACTGGTTATTCTTGTTCACTGCGCAATTATTTTCTTTGCGGTGGTGGTTTTAGGAATTGTTGCACGCTATTGCAAAATTAATATTTTCACGTTAATGAAAATATTAAAAGACGAACTTCTGTTAGCCTATTCCACCGCAAGTTCTGAAACTGTACTTCCACGCATCATGGACAAAATGGAAAAATACGGCGCACCAAAATCCGTAACCAGTTTTGTTATTCCTATCGGTTATTCATTTAACCTCGATGGTTCTACCTTATACCAAAGTATTGCAGCAATATTTATCGCCCAGCTCTATGGTATTGAATTATCCATAGGGCAAGAACTGATACTCGTATTTACCCTGATGATCACCTCAAAAGGTATTGCAGGCGTTCCTGGGGTATCATTCGTTGTACTGCTTGCCACTTTAGGCAGTGTAGGGATCCCACTTGAAGGCCTTGCATTCATCGCAGGTGTCGACCGTATTTTAGATATGGCACGTACGGCCCTCAACGTTGTTGGTAATGCATTAGCCGCGCTCGTTATTGCTAAATGGGAACATAATTACGACATCAAAAAAGCACGTGAATATGAAAATACTTTTTAATTAAAGTTAAAAAGGTTGTTACGATAAAAAACCCTCTTTCATAATTAAAGAGGGTTTTTTATTACTATTAAAATAATATAGCCTTAGTATACTTAACTTCACATCGTTATTATTACAATATTTCTTTTATATATTTCCCTCACGGCAATCTAGTTAAAAACACCTATTTTTTATTTTATTTTTCTTTTTTTTAAAAAATTTACTTTTAGTCATTGGAATTTTTTTGATATTGTTACTACGCTATATGTTGTATTAATTTCTTTATATGCCTTGTTAGTCTGAGCAGGAAACAATGAATCAAATAAGAAGATTTCTTTTATTTTTAAAGGTGCTTCAACACCTAATGGTTATTTTTGTATTTTCATTATCCTATTTTATGCTACACAGCTGGTTCTAACAAAAAAAGCCTCGTCATCTAACGAGGCTTTTCTTTCATTTAATATAAGTGTATTTACTTAAGAGCGATTTTCCTGTTAATAATGCTTATTTATCTCACTCAGTAAAATTTATATTTTTATCATACCTGCATTACAATGCCATATATCTTATTCCTACAATAGTGTGTGAGATCTACAGTAAGAACGCGCCTGAATCTAACATTATTCTCTTTTGCTTTTCATTATTTTACAAAAATCAATCTAATTTTAACTACGACTTGCAAAAAATGACGTTCTATAGCGTATAACTAATCCTATGAGTTAATCCTAGTAGTACCATCCCTTTAAGCCCCAACACCAGGGGCTATTTTTTTAAAAGTCACCTATCCCTTGACTAAAAACTTTTTTTAAAAAAAATTGTTAGGTCATAGTGTTTTTGGGATTGATTGGGTGTACTTAAAATTCTTAACAACCTCAATAATATTTATTTTATTCGCGTTTACCGTAACTTTTTTCAAACCAAGCTCAGGGTGTAATACAAAAAACGCCTCTAATCTAGACTCAAATTCTTTAGTAAAAGATAATAACTCACAGGTGTTTTTCCACGTTTCTTTTGGGCTCTTCCCTGTAAGGCGAGCAAAGACAAAACGTTTTATAATACGACCTACACAAATGTGATGAGATTCTGTTAAATGAATAATTAGCATACAGTCGTTAAAAAATGGTAACAGCCGTTTATCATAGGCTCCCTCAACGATCCACTCTTCCTGTAATAATATATCTGAAACCCGAGACTGAATGATATCAGGGGAATTCTTTCTGTATTCATCCCCTGTTTTGTCCCAATAAATATCATCATACTCATACATGGAAATATTAAATTCTTGGTAAAGCCTTTTTGCTAACGTTGTTTTTCCAACGCCTGATGTACCAATAATACAAATTTTCATAGACTCCCCTTAAGAAATCTATCCTGCCTCAATCGGTGATTTAAGGCTAACAATAAAAAATTAAGTCACTTCTGTTATATAAGGCCTTCTTTTACTTGAGCGTGTAACACACTCATTATCTGTAGCAATAAATTACTCACTTACAATGTGTTGTTCAAATTAAACACCTCTGATTACATGAAAATAGCTTATAAATCAAACAACCTCACTCACAGATTGCTTTATGAGGTTTTATAATAAATAAAGCACGTGAAGTGAAATACTTAGCAAAAGGTGACCCAAAGCTCGAGGGGCTTGAGAATATAAATCAAGAGACATATGCGTTCTCCCTTCCCGTTAGAAGAAGTACAAAATTTAAGTTAATACTCTTTTTAGCGATGATAGAACCAAACAACCCATCGATAACTAGATATGATTCAACGAGATGAATCATAAGCAAGAAAAAACCCGTTAACTCTTTCGAGTTAACGGGTTCTTATTTGGTGCCGGCTACCGGAGTCGAACTGGTGACCTACTGATTACAAGTCAGTTGCTCTACCAACTGAGCTAAGCCGGCTAATTTGGCGGAGAGATAGAGATTCGAACTCTAGGATGGTTACCCATCGGCGGTTTTCAAGACCGCTGCCTTCGACCGCTCGGCCATCTCTCCATGGGGCGCGATTATGGAGGAATCCCGCCCCCTTGTCTACCCCTGAAAGTAAAAAAATTGCTTTTTTTAATTCGTTTGGCTAATCTTCACTCAATTGTTCTCTATTTGCCAATAAAAATGGTAATATCTGTGCAAAATCGCTGCCAATGATTATTCTAGGCGTATGATTTTTAATCTAATAATAAATTTTGCCGATGGGACCGCGTACTCAAGTATGTACAAACAAACATTATTAAAACCTAATGCCCTTTCTCGCATTTTTGCTGTATTTATTCTGTTATTAATCGTGATGCTTTCATTATCACTTTTTAACTACTACCAAGAATGGGTGAAAAGCCGTCAAACTGCCCTAGCCAGTATGGCATCAAGGTTAGCTTTTCAAATTGAAGACTACCGTTATCAAGCAAATCATATTTATAAACTCGCAAATGATAAATCGATAGTCCCAACAATCGACTCCCTATCAACGATGGAAATGCGCCACGACATTTATTGGCTAAGCAGCGCAAATCAAACAATCGATGCCATTGTGTTTGGTCCAAATAAAACGTCCAGTAAAGAGCTTGCAGCTAAGTTAGCTAACTATATGGAGATTGTTTGGGGAGCTCGAAATGAATATAACTCTATGTATTACCTTAACGGGTTAGATAACACCCTCGTTCTTGTCACCACTCATTCCGTTCTTAAGCCTGAATTACGCTTTAAAGAAAGCTATTTAACCCTCACAGCTGAAGAAAAGCGCGCGGATATGTTGGCTCAATCAACATTACTCGATCGGCGAGAAATCATCTCAAATGTGCAAAAGTATTCGCCTGAAAATGTTTATTACTATACTTACCGTCTTATGTTTAACTCGCCGGGTCAATTAACGAGTGTCATTTCATTTGATATTTCAATGAATTCATTGATCCCTTCCTCTTTGAATGGGGATTTTTTTACCATTAACTCTCGACCTGCAAGTACTGGCAGTACTGGCTCTCATTCAACTTTATCAGGTACTAAACTCATATTCTCGCAACCGATAGAGGGAAGTGGCTATCAGCTTTATTACCATATTTCTTTGAAAACCATTATTTTTAATATTATCAGCTACAATTTTTGGCTAATCACTTGCATGATTGCGATGATATTTTTAGCCATCATCACCTTAATCTTTCTTCGTAAACGTCTGATTTCACCAAATACGTCGATGTTACAAGAACTACGATTTAAAGAATCGCTAAATAACGACATTATCAATCGAATCTCGTATGGCATTTTGGTTTACGACTTTAATACCAATACAAAAATACTCAGTAATCACCTTGCTAACCAATTACTACCATCAATGGATTTGGTTCATATTAAAGATATGGCTATGGATAACCATGACTTTATCCAAGTCTCTATTGAAAATAACATTTATGAAGTGGTACTTGTAGAAAGCGAAACTTTGCCTAATGCCGCGCTGTTTATCATTATGGATAAAGATAAAGAAGTGCTTACCCAAAAGCGCCAAGAACTCGCTACACGAGAACACAAAAAGAATATTCAAATGCGTAGGGCCATATTTGAGAATATGTGCCAGGAAATACTGCCTGCACTCACCACTATTGATAAGCAATTTTCTCAGCTTGCTTTATCTACAACGCTTACTGAGCATTCTCAACTCAAACAAATTGAAAACCAGCTATTTGCCATCCAATCATGGTTTAAAAATATATCTTTGCTTAATCAACTTGAATCCCAAAAAACATTACTGAAACCTGAAATGTTGGCTATTAGCCAATTCATCAGCCAATTTCTTAAGCAAAACCTGTATCAAGTTAATAGTAAGGGACTATCCCTCTATTTTCATAATAATGTGAACCCAGACTCGCTTATTCAAGTCAACCCAACTTACTTACAACACTTATTACAACTAATTTGGGATTATTCTCTTGCCACCACCTCTTTTGGAAAAATGACTTTCACGCTATCTTATGATGAAGAGAAACATCTTGTCAGTCTAAATGTCAGAGATAGTGGAACAGGCTTGAAAAACCAAGAGCTTAGTAATATGCAGAACCCGTTTACCTCTCAAGTGGTTAACACTTCTCAATTCACACGTTCTGGAATGACGCTGTATTTATGTAAGTTATTAGTCAAAAAAATGAATGGGACGCTTTCTATCCATTCTAGTGATGCGATTGGCACACACTATGAGATTTCATTGCCTGCGATTAATGAAACAATAGTACGGGAATACCCTGCATTATTAGAAGATACCTATATACGCCTAAATATTCACAATGCAGATATTTCTCGAATAGTCAGAAACACCCTATCCAATTATGGTGCAGAATTTCTTGATTTAAGTGAAAGCACAACACAGCCCGATTGGGATCTGTTAATCACAGATAACAATGAAGAACCCTTTGAATATATTGTAAAAGTTGATGGATGTACTTCAGCACCAAATAGGCTGAGTAACAACTATATTGAAGTAAACTATAACTTCGCTGATGAACTTATTGATGCCATTTCATTACTAATTGAAAATGCCAATACTCATGAGTTAGATGTTACACCAGTGGTTTTAGCTACTCCCTCACAAGATTCAATTGATAAAACTATTTCCACCTATCAAATCGCTTTAGCGAATAGTGGTTATAAAGATTTGTTTATCACAACAGTACCGATAGATATTAATAAACTGTATAATAGTGAAAGTGTTGAGGATTTGACCGAATTGAAAAACACTGCACATCGTTTAAAAGGAGTTTTTGCTATGCTCGAGTTTACAGTTCTTCATCAGCTTTGTGAGGACTTAGAGCGCTACATAGCAGATGAAAACGGACTTGAAATAAGAAATTGCATTAGAGATCTGGATAATTCAGTCAAAAAACTAATGCCAGAAGGTAACCAATAATATGAATAACCTAAATGTCATTGTTGCCGATGATCATCCTATTGTTCTTTTCGGTATCCGAAAATCACTTGAGCAGATCGAATGGGTGAATATCGTAGGTGAGTTTGAGGATTCGACCTCTTTGATTAATAACTTAGCACGTCTGAATGCTGACGTACTCGTTACTGATTTATCTATGCCAGGTGATAAATATGGCGATGGTATTACACTAATTAAATATATTAAACGCCATTATCCCGACCTTTCAATCATTGTTCTGACGATGAATAATAACCCAGCTATCTTAAGCGCTATTCTTGAGCTGGATATTGAAGGTATTGTGTTAAAACAAGGTGCACCAGCTGATTTACCTAAAGCACTCGCAGCGTTACAAAAAGGTAAGAAATTTACGCCAGAGAGCGTCAGCAAGTTATTAGAGAAAGTTAATGCAAGTGGATACGGAGATAAACGCTTATCACCAAAAGAAAGCGAGGTGTTACGTTTATTTGCAGAAGGATTTTTGGTCACTGAAATTGCTAAAAAACTGAATCGTAGCATTAAAACAATCAGTAGCCAGAAAAAATCTGCGATGTTGAAGCTGGGTGTTGAGAATGATATTGCTTTACTCAATTATCTCTCATCTGTGAGCATTGATAACTCACCTTCAGAGTAATAAATACCAGCACTTCTAAACGATAAAAACCCGATTGCGGGTTTTTATTTTTTCTTAGCAAAAACGTGTTAGTGTCTCACGTAAAATTGATATCGTTGTTGGCTTAGATAAACAATCATTCATCCCTGCATCAATACAGCGCTGCTTCTCTTCTGCCATTGCGTTTGCTGTCAATGCGATAATAGGCAAAGTATTCCCCAAACGGCGCAGTTCCCGCGCAAGCTGATAGCCATCCATATTTGGCATATTGACATCTGATAAAACAAGATCAGCATGATTACTTTTCAAATATTTCAATGCATCTAGCCCATCTATTGCCGTTCCTGTACTAAAGCCAATACTCGCAAGTTGCTCACTCAGCAACATACGATTAATTGGATGGTCGTCTACAATCAGAATATGGTATTCACTTAATCGGCAGTCAGCCTCAATTAATTCATTTGTGCTTTGATTTTTTACATTTTCTTCAGCAACTTTAACAAGCCATTTGTCGATAAGTACCGGTAACTTATCAAGTTGGAAAGTATTATAAATCCACCTGTTTGGACTAGACTCATAAAACTCCCCCGCATAAAAGCTGGAAAGGTTGATTTGTTGCCTACTTTGTACTTCATCAATATGTGGGTAATCTGTGATAAGTAAATCATAGACAGCCTTTGTATCTACTTCATTCCCCATCACAATAACGAATTTTGCATCACCTAATAAACGCGATAAAAAGTTCATCAAAAATGTATTTTTACATAAGATAGCAATACGGTAACTGGCACGATAATCAGGTATGACTTTTTTAATATATTCCTGTCCATACAATGGGATTCGTATTGTGAAAGAGCTTCCTAGACCATGCTGAGAGCTGACTTCTATATCTCCATCCATCAAGTTTATCAATTTTTCACAAATGGCCAGACCTAACCCTGTCCCTTTATGTCCCGTATTATTTTGATCGTAAACTTGAAAAAATGGGTCAAATAATTGCATGACAACTGCTTGTGTCATCCCTATCCCTGAATCACGGATTTCAATTTTTAAATAATTATTGTCTTTCCAGACATAGAGTAATACAAACCCCGACTGCGTGAATTTTATACTATTATTGACAATGTTAGAGATAACTTGCTGCAAACGCACTGCATCATTCAAAATTAAATCTGGAATATCAGGTTCAATGTATGAATACAGCGAAATTCTTTTTTTAGTTACTAATGGAAGATAATTAGCTAATACAAAGGCAAAAATCTCACGGCAATTAAACAGTTTATTTTCTATTTTTAGCTGCTTAGACTCTATTTTAGAAAAGTCTAAAATATCACTAATGATTTGCAGCAATAATGCTGACGAATTATCCATTGTAGAGACCAAACGAGTCGCTTTCTCTGATAATTCATAGCGTTGTAGTAATTCAATATTCCCAATAATGCCATATAGCGGCGTTCTTAACTCATGACTAACCGTTGCCAAAAACATAGATTTAGCATGGTTAGCCTGTTCTGCAGCATCCGCGACATCTTGCAGCGATTTTTCCATTTGTACACGGATACTAATATCTATCAGAACACAAATCGCCACATCTTCATTTTGATAGCGAGAATTGACGAAACTAATTTGTAAGTGCGTCCCGTTGGTTGTCACCACATCTATGTAATTACTGGTTTTTTGGCGAATGATAGTAAGAATGCGCAACTTATCATCGTCATTGAGTAACCTAAAATAGTCATGTGCTAATTCATTACTCAGTATATTACCGCCATCTGTTAGCCTTAAGATAATGATACCAACAGGTGCGGAAGCAACAATCTTATGGTTAAACTGTTCATGTTCTTCCAAGCGGATCGCTGTATTGGCAGCAGGCTCCAACATTTTTCTTTCGAGCAACCAGATCAAGAAAAACAATAAAACCCCAGTAAAAATATTCAGCATTGCGCCATAAAATATGGTGCTTTCAAGGTTAGATATAATATCAGAGGTGGAAATTGAGAAAAAAACGGTTATTTGCGCAGGCAAAAGCCGTTTTTTAAAGATCAACTTTGAGTAATCTGAATTAAAACCAAAAAAAGTAGGTTCAGAGATAGCCAATAATGCTGAATTTTTGGGATTTGGTTCAGTTGAAGAATATAAAACAGGTTGATTATGAGAATTCACCACCATAATTTCGATGGATTTGCTTTTACTAATATTAAACTGATTTAAATTTATCGCACGTTCAATACCAATAAACCCTGTCACAACCCCCGAATTCTGTATTGGTTGGATCAAATAAATTTGGCCATTATCGGATTGAGCACCATGGACAATAGTATAAAGATTGCGCTCCTTGCCTTGTAATTTTAGGCTTTGATAAGAACGCGCGCTTTCGTAACCGACTTTTTTGAGCATTTCTATATCAGAAACAGTTGAGCGAATTGGGTAGTCCACTAGGCAATAGCTTTGGGAACCAATTAAAAAAACATGGTTTAACCCTTGAGGCGCGGCAATACTATCTTTCCAAAAATAGTTTAGCTGTTCAAAAGCCAGCAAATACCGTTGGGAACGGTATTGAAAATAGTCACAATCAGAGTTTAGCGTCAACTTATAAAAGGAATAATTTGCAGAGCCGGGTAACGACATGAACTCAGGCTCACTCTCATTCGTCTTTTTATACTCATCCAGTTTGCCCCGATGCTGCTCAGTCATCGATTGAATAGCTTGTAGCGTTTCACCGGTTTGTTGAATATAGGATTGTAAGCTTTCAAACCCTGAATTGAATTGCTGACGAATATCAGATTTGTATTCATTAAATTGCGAATAGAGGAAAAATAACGTAATAAAAGCGCCCATGCCCCATAACATCAAGCCGAGGATACGAAAAAGATCCCGTGACAATCTTAATGATGTTTTAAATGAGGGTAGATATCTCAAGCGATTTCCTAGTTATTCTATATCACAGTGATTAATTATACTCGATTACAATATTAAAAAACGATAAACATGAAAAGGGATAAAAATGAATAGCCCAAAAGAGAGAAATAAAACGGGCAGCCATCTCTGAGCTGCCCGTTGTGTCAGTTAAACGCGCTGTTTATTCTTGATCAGTGATATTTGCATCATCAGCACCATTTTCGTCGGTACTTTCATCTGCATTTTCATCATCTTCAGTTTCAGCAACACGTTGCAATCCAACCACTTTTTCATCTTCAGCCGTTCTAATCAAGGTCACGCCTTGTGTATTACGGCCTACAACGCTCACTTCAGAAACACGTGTACGAACTAACGTTCCCGCATCGGTGATCATCATGATTTGGTCAGTGTCATCCACTTGAATTGCCCCCACAACGCTCCCGTTACGCTCACTCACTTTAATGGAGATAACCCCTTGAGTTGCACGAGATTTTGTTGGGTATTCAGCTTCTTCAGTACGCTTACCATAACCATTTTCGGTCACGGTTAAGATGTGCCCTTCACCGCGTGGGATAATTAATGAAACAACTTTATCGTCGTCCATTAATTTAATACCCCGAACGCCCGTTGCAGTACGACCCATTGCACGCACAGCATCTTCAGCAAAGCGAACCACTTTACCTTGAGCAGAGAACAGCATGACTTCGTTAGAACCGTTGGTTAAATCAACACCAATCAGTTCATCCCCTTCATTGAGGTTCACAGCAATAATACCGGCACTTCTTGGACGGCTGAAATCCTGTAGAGGCGTTTTCTTCACCGTACCGCTCGCAGTAGCCATAAAGACGGTGTAGCCCTCTTCGTACTCACGCACTGGTAAAATCGCGGTAATACGCTCATTTGGCTCCAGTGGCAATAGGTTAACGATAGGACGACCACGTGCACCACGACTCGCTTCAGGTAATTGATACACTTTCATCCAATACAGACGTCCACGGCTTGAGAAGCACAAAATGGTATCGTGGGTATTGGCAACTAGTAAGCGCTCAATAAAGTCTTCATCTTTCGTCCGTGCCGCTGATTTACCTTTACCACCACGGCGTTGTGCTTCGTAATCTGTCAGAGGTTGATATTTCACATAACCTTGGTGAGATAAAGTCACAACTACATCTTCTTGATTGATAAGATCTTCAATGTTGATGTCAGCAGTGTTTTCAGTGATTTCAGTGCGGCGTGGATCATTGTAAGTGTCACGAATAATTTCTAACTCTTCGCGGATCACTTCCATTAAGCGCTCTGGGCTTCTTAAGATAAACAGCAGTGCTTCAATTTGCACTAACAGTTCACGATACTCTTCCAGTAATTTCTCGTGCTCAAGGCCAGTTAATTTTTGCAGACGTAAATCAAGGATAGCTTGTGCTTGTTGTTCAGTCAGGAAGTATTGACCGTTATGAACACCAAATTGCTCTTCAAGCCACTCTGGACGCGCCGCATCATCACCTGCACGTTCAAGCATTGCAGCCACATTACCCAAATCCCAAGAGCGCGCAATCAGCCCTGCTTTTGCTTCAGCAGGCGTTGGTGCTTTACGGATTAATTCAATAATCGGGTCAATGTTAGCTAGTGCAATGGCTAATGCTTCAAGGATGTGCGCACGGTCACGTGCTTTACGCAGTTCGAAAATCGTACGGCGTGTCACCACTTCACGGCGGTGGCGAACGAAGGCAGCGATAATATCTTTCAGGTTTAAGATTTTTGGTTGGCCTTGGTGTAAAGCAACCATATTAATACCGAAAGACACTTGCAGTTGAGTCAATGAATATAAGTTATTTAGAACAACTTCACCCACCGCATCGCGTTTGATTTCAATCACAATACGCATACCGTCTTTGTCAGACTCGTCACGTAATGCACTGATACCTTCAACACGTTTTTCTTTAACTAATTCAGCAATTTTTTCAATCAGGCGCGCTTTATTCACCTGATAAGGAATTTCGCTGACAATAATGGTTTCGCGACCATTTTTTTCATCGACTTCCACTTCGGCACTGGCACGGATATAGACCTTACCACGACCCGTTTTATACGCGTCGATAATACCACGACGACCATTGATAATAGCCGCTGTTGGGAAGTCAGGCCCTGGAATGTGCTCCATTAAGCCTTCAATACTAATATCTTCGTCTTCTATATAGGCAAGACAACCATTGATTACTTCGCCTAAGTTGTGAGGCGGAATGTTGGTTGCCATCCCGACAGCGATACCTGATGACCCATTAACCAGTAGGTTAGGGATCCTCGTTGGCATGACTTCAGGAATTTGCTCTGTACCATCATAGTTTGGAACGAAATCTACGGTTTCTTTTTCAAGATCCGCCAGTAACTCATGGGCAATTTTCGCCATACGGATTTCCGTATAACGCATTGCGGCTGCGGAGTCCCCGTCAACCGAACCAAAGTTCCCCTGACCATCTACCAGCATGTAACGCATAGAGAAAGGCTGAGCAAGACGAACAATTGTCTCGTAAACAGCGCTATCACCATGTGGATGGTATTTACCGATAACGTCCCCGACTATACGGGCAGATTTTTTATAGGGTTTATTCCAATCATTTCCCAGTACATTCATCGCAAAGAGTACTCTACGGTGTACTGGCTTCAGTCCATCACGAACATCTGGAAGCGCACGGCCGACAATAACGGACATTGCGTAATCCAAATACGAGCTTTTCAGCTCTTCTTCGATATTGACTGGGGTGATTTCTCTGGCAATCTCGCTCATGGAACCACTGTCCCTCATAACTTCGGATTCAAAGAGTAGAACTATACCACAATTCGCCAATTTAATAAAAATAAGAGACGGGTATTTGTCTTTCAAGCTATGTATAATAGCGGAAAATTAAGTTTATGTGTCCGAAACTTGTGGGATTATTCATTAATAACTGCCTTAAGTGCATTATTGTCTAGATTATGACCATCAATGTCTGACGGACACCTATTACCGCGCCTAATTCGTATCATCTTAATAGGCAATAACGGTCATAGGGTTAAAATAGGAGTTTTATCAATGAGTGATACCCAAACACCAACATACTTGAATGTCGATAAGCAAGAAATCGAGAAATTTGAATCCATTGCATCACGTTGGTGGGACTTAGAAGGGGAATTTGCCCCCTTGCACCGCATTAACCCATTACGTCTTGGCTACATCATGCAACGTGTTGAGGGTATTTTTGGTAAAAAAATTCTTGATGTCGGTTGTGGCGGCGGTATTTTATCTGAAAGCATGGCGCGTGAAGGTGCAGAAGTCACGGGTCTTGATATGGGTGCAGACCCGCTGATGGTCGCTCGCTTACACTCTCTCGAATCGGGTATTCCTGTTGAATATGTTCAAGAAACTGTTGAACAACACGCTGATAAACACCCTCAAGCTTACGACATCGTCACTTGTATGGAAATGTTAGAGCACGTTCCTGATCCGCAATCCGTTGTAAGAGCCTGTGCAAAATTAGTTAAACCGGGTGGTCATGTGATTTTCTCTACCATCAATCGCAATAAAAAAGCGTGGCTGATGGCGGTCGTTGCCGCTGAGTATGTCATGAAGATGGTTCCGAAAGGCACTCATGATGTGAATAAGTTTATTCGCCCTTCCGAATTAATCGGTTGGATTGATGGAACACAGCTAAAAGATAAGCATATCACGGGCTTACATTATAATCCTATCACTGATAAGTTCTGGCTAGGGCCAAATGTCGATGTGAATTATATGCTCCATACAATTAGTGAGTAGTTAAGTAATCACGAAAAGAATAAATCGCAAGCAGTACGTTTAAGAAATCAGCAAACGGTCTAAGTTTACAAAATTTATTTTAGTCATCATGTCGGAAGCCTTTTTTTTATTAGTCCCTTTTACCATGCAGCTTACCGACATGATCACTTTTCTTATCCAACCAGTTATCCACAAGATCCCGTCAATTTGTTCACTTGATAAAATCGCATATTAACATTATCTTGTTATTGTCTACTCAACAAACTACTACATATAGTAGTGAAGCTAAACTAAACAATACTAGTCTCATGGTATTTAACCATGAGCTTTTTTATGTTTGCAGCACACTATTTTGTAGTTCAACCAAGGTGTACTTACTCATGAACCAGAGTCTGTTAGTCACAAAACGTGACGGACATAAAGAACGCATTGATCTCGATAAAATCCACAAGGTAATCACCTGGGCCGCGGAAGGCCTAAGTAACGTATCTGTTTCACAGGTGGAGTTACGTTCTCAGATTCAGTTTTATGATGGGATCAGAACGTCTGATATTCACGAGACGATGATCAAAGCGGCTGCCGACTTGATTACTGGTGAAACGCCAGACTATCAATACCTTGCTGCGCGTCTGGCTATCTTTAACTTGCGTAAAAAAGCCTATGGCCAATTTGAGCCACCAGCACTCTATACGCATGTAAAACGCCTTGTTGAAATGGGCAAGTATGATAAGCATTTGCTGGAAGACTACACTCAAGCAGAGTTCGAGCAAATGGACGGTTTTATTGACCATTGGCGTGATATGAATTTCTCCTACGCGGCTGTTAAACAGCTCGAAGGGAAATATTTAGTTCAAAACCGTGTAACGGGCGAAATCTACGAAAGCGCGCAATTCCTCTACATTTTAGTCGCGGCTTGTCTGTTCTCCCATTATCCAAAAGAAACCCGCTTGGACTACATTCGTCGTTTCTATGATGCGGTTTCAACATTTAAAATTTCTTTACCTACGCCAATTATGGCGGGGGTACGTACACCAACTCGTCAGTTCAGTTCTTGTGTTCTGATTGAATGTGGTGACAGCCTTGATTCCATCAATGCGACATCAAGTGCGATTGTTAAATACGTTTCTCAGCGCGCTGGAATTGGCGTGAATGCTGGCCGTATCCGTGCATTAGGTAGCCCAATTCGTGGCGGTGAAGCTTTCCACACAGGCTGTATTCCGTTCTACAAGCACTTCCAAACTGCGGTTAAATCTTGCTCTCAAGGTGGTGTCCGTGGTGGTGCTGCTACCTTATTTTACCCAATTTGGCACCTTGAAGTTGAAAGCCTGTTAGTCCTGAAAAACAACCGCGGGGTTGAAGGTAACCGAGTTCGCCATATGGACTACGGTGTGCAATTGAATAAATTGATGTACGAACGTTTGATTAAGAACCAAGACATCACCCTATTCAGCCCTTCAGATGTCCCAGGTCTGTATGATGCATTCTTTGCAAACCAAGATGAATTTGAACGTTTATATGTGCAATATGAACAAGACGAGACTATTCGTAAATCCAGCGTTAAAGCGGTTGAGTTGTTCTCATTAATGATGCAAGAGCGTGCGTCAACAGGCCGAATTTACATTCAAAACGTTGACCACTGTAATACGCACAGCCCATTTGACCCACAGGTTGCCCCTGTCCGTCAATCTAACCTGTGTTTAGAAATCGCGCTGCCAACTAAACCATTGAATAATATCAATGATGAAGAAGGTGAAATTGCATTATGTACACTATCTGCATTTAACTTAGGTGCGATTGATAGCCTTGATGAATTAGAAGAGTTAGCCATCCTAGCGGTTCGCGCATTGGATGCTCTACTCGACTACCAAGACTACCCAATTATTGCAGCTAAACAAGGCTCTATGGGTCGCCGTACATTAGGTATTGGTGTGATTAACTATGCCTATTACTTAGCGAAACACGGTGTTCGTTATTCAGACGGTAGCGCAAATAACTTAACTCACAAAACCTTTGAAGCTATTCAGTATTACCTGTTAAAAGCATCAAACGATTTAGCGAAAGAGCAAGGTGCCTGCTCGTGGTTCAATGAAACGACCTATTCTCAAGGCGTATTACCTATCGATACCTATAAAAAAGAACTCGATAAGTTAACCAATGAACCACTGCATTACGATTGGGAAGCGCTGCGTAAAGATATTCAGACTTATGGTCTGCGTAACTCAACACTGTCTGCATTGATGCCTTCTGAGACATCATCACAGATTTCTAACGCAACCAATGGTATTGAGCCACCGCGCGGCTACATCAGTATTAAAGCGTCAAAAGACGGCATCTTACGCCAAGTAGTGCCAGATTACGAAAACCTGAAAGGGGCTTATGAACTGTTATGGCAAATGCCATCTATCAGCGGCTACCTGCAACTCGTTGGTATTATGCAGAAATTTATCGACCAGTCGATTTCTGCAAACACAAACTATGACCCAACTCGTTTCGAGAGCGGCAAAGTACCAATGAACCAATTGCTAAAAGATTTATTGCTCGCCTATAAGTTTGGTGTGAAAACACTTTACTACCATAACACCCGTGATGGTGCGGAAGATGTTCAGGGCGATCTGGAAGAAGTTGTTGAGTCAGCAGATTCCGATTGTGAAGGCGGCGCGTGTAAAATTTAATAGGAATTGTTATGTCACATACATATACAACATTTTCACAGAAAAAAAATGACCAGATGCAGGAGCCGATGTTTTTCGGCCAACCTGTTAACGTGGCACGCTATGATCAGCAAAAGTACCCTATTTTCGAAAAGCTGATCGAAAAGCAATTGTCGTTTTTCTGGCGTCCTGAAGAAGTTGACGTCTCTCGCGACCGTATTGATTACAATGCGCTGCCAGATCACGAAAAACACATTTTCATCAGTAATCTGAAATACCAAACGCTGCTTGACTCTATTCAGGGTCGCAGCCCTAACGTGGCATTACTGCCACTGATTTCGATTCCTGAGCTGGAAACCTGGGTGGAAACATGGGCATTCTCTGAAACCATCCACTCACGTTCATACACACATATTATCCGTAATATCGTGAATGACCCGGCGATTATTTTTGACGATATCGTTGAAAATGAAGAAATTTTAAAACGTGCGAAAGATATCTCTGGTTATTATGATGACCTCATCGAAATGACCAACTATTATCACATGTTCGGTGAAGGCACACACAACTGTAACGGAAAACAAATCACCGTTTCATTGCGTGCGCTGAAAAAACAATTATACCTGTGCTTAATGAGTGTTAACGCACTGGAAGCAATCCGATTTTATGTCAGCTTTGCCTGTTCATTCGCATTCGCAGAACGTGAGCTAATGGAAGGTAATGCTAAAATTATCAAGCTGATTGCACGTGATGAAGCTTTACACTTAACAGGCACTCAACATATGTTGAACCTGTTACGCTCAGGCCAAGATGACCCTGAAATGGCAGAAATTGCCGCAGAGTGCGAGCAAGAATGCTATGACTTGTTTGTGCAGGCAGCAGAGCAAGAAAAAGAGTGGGCAGATTACCTGTTCAGTGAAGGTTCAATGATTGGCCTGAATAAAGATATTCTGTGCCAATATGTCGAATACATCACCAACATTCGTATGCAAGCTGTTGGCCTAAAACTGCCATTTGAAGGTCGTTCTAACCCTATCCCATGGATCAATGCATGGTTGGTATCAGATAACGTTCAAGTGGCGCCACAAGAAGTTGAAGTCAGTTCTTATTTAGTTGGTCAGATTGACTCTGAAGTCAATACCGATGATTTGAGCGACTTTGAACTGTAAGTATGGCCAGTCATAAAATCACCCTGCGTACGACGCAGGGTGTGCATGTCCCCTACCATGCTGACGTTCATTCGTGTTTACTTGAAGCGCTTGAAGATAGTCGTATACCTGTGGAGTATCAATGCCGTGAAGGTTATTGCGGTTCTTGCCGAGTAACATTATTGCGCGGGAAAGTGGGTTACAAACGCAAACCTCTGGCATTTGTGCAGGATGGGGAAATATTACCCTGTTGCTGTCACCCTCTGACTGATATCGAAATCGGCTAATATAATAAGCGATTGCACCATTTTCTAATGCAATCGCTTTTCTATTTATTTATCCTAATTGATGCGCTCTACCTATTATAGATAGCCATAAAGCGCGGCAAATACCCAACCAAATACGCAGGATACACCGACCCCAATTAATCCCGGTAAGATAAAACTATGGTTAATAACAAACTTACCAATACGCGTTGTTCCAGAGCGGTCAAATTGAATCGCTGCGAGGTCACTTGGATAAGTCGGTAAAATATAGTAACCATAACACGCCGGTGCTGACGCAATAATATAAGCAGGGTCAACACCAATTCCTAACGCGATAGGCACAACCGCTGCCAAAGCCGCCGCTTGCGAGTTAACAAACTTAGAAACCAGTAATAAGATAACCGCATATGCCCACGGGAAGTCTTTCACTAACGACCCCAAGGTGCTTTTAATTTCATCCATATGAGCGCCGAACATGGTTTCTGCCATCCACGCGATACCATATACCGCCACAATCGCAATCATCCCTGAACGGAATACTTCATTTTTTGAAATTTGCCCTGGGTTAGTTTTACAGATAATGATGATGAGCGCACCTGCCAGCAACATAAACATCTGAATCACTAAAACCATTGATAGCGGCTTGCCATTCACTAACGGCCTTAACTCAGAGAATGCGCCTAGTAATGCGACAACGACAATGGATGCTAAGAAAATCCACATCGCGACCCAGTTAATTTTTGGCAGTTTTTTGTCAAGCAGTGTCACACTGCCGCCATACACGTAGTCGTGGTTTTCAGGAACAGAGATAAACTCTTGGAATACAGGGTCTTTATCGAGATCTTTCCCTCTAAACCAGCTAAAAATACCAATCGCTAAAATACCGATTAAGGTTGAAGGGATTGTAATCGCCAATAAATCGAGGAATTCAAGAGACTTGCCATTGATTGTCACACCATTAAGCATGGCAACTAAGGACACAACCGCAACAGACACAGGGCTGGCAATGATCCCCATTTGTGCACCTATGCTACTTGCCGCCATCGGTCTTTCAGGTCGAATATTATTTTTAATCGCCGCATCATAGATGATAGGTAAAATGGTGTACACCACGTGCCCTGTACCACACAAAATGGTTAAGATACAGGTAACGAAAGGTGCCACAATAGAAATGTATTTTGGGTTTTTTCGTAATAATCGTTCTGCAATTTGCAGCATGACATCCAAACCACCTGATGCTTGTAACGTTGCTGATGCGGCAACAACAGCAATAATCACAAGCATAACATCAACAGGTGGTTTTCCTGGTGGCAAGCCAAATCCAAAAACCAAGATGACAAGACCGACACCACCAAGCAGCCCTAATGCCATCCCCCCTTTTTTTGCCCCATAGAACAAGCAAACAAGAATAATGGCGAGTTGAATCATAAAGTCCATAGTTCCATCCTTTTATATGTATTTGCCTCCTATTATCGAGATGATTTTCAAGCATTAATTTGATTTATGATAATTTAAAAACCAATATAGTTTTATTTTTGTTGTATTTATTCTGTTCATATCACACTATTTTTCTTAAGTAACTGACATACTAATCAGTTCAGTCTACACCCCTAAAAAATCAATGAATTACTTGCCTTTTTTTAACAAACCTCTCAAATTAAATTTACCATTAGTTATCTTTATTCATCATTTTTTCTTGAGTAATTAACCTTTTTTTATTAGACGATTTCCTTCCTTTTCGCACTCAAATTAATGTAAATATATATTTACACCATCTGTAATTTACATTTGACACAATACGCACAATCGCATAATCTGCATCACTTATTAATTATTCAGATTCAATTAGAGGAACTTGTGAAGAATCGTACCCTTGGCAGTGTGTTAATCGTTGCAGGAACAACAATAGGTGCAGGGATGCTGGCAATGCCACTGGCCGCTGCAGGCGTCGGTTTTACAGGCATAGTCTGTTTGCTTGTCGGATTATGGATGTTAATGAGCTATACCTCATTATTGTTAGTTGAGGTCTACCAACATAACCCTGCAAATATGGGCTTAGGGACTGTCGCAAAAAAATATCTTGGTCCAGCAGGGCAAATCGTCACTGGCTTAAGTATGTTGCTGTTAATGTACGCGCTCACAACCGCTTATATTGGTGGGGCCGGTGTATTGATTTCTGACAGCTTATCCTCTTGGTGGGGTGTTAAAATTACGCCAAGCACTGCTATCATTCTATTTACTGTGGTGGGTGGTGCAGTCGTCACAATCGGGACCCACTCTGTTGATTTTATTAACCGTATTTTATTTACGGCTAAAACCATTTTTATGGTGATCATGATTTTTGTCATGCTCCCCCATGCAGAAGCGGTCAATTTAAGTACGATGCCCATCGAAAAAGGCCTAGTTCTTGCCGCTATTCCCGTTATATTCACCTCATTTGGCTTCCATGGTAGTGTTCCTAGCTTAGTGAACTATATGAATGGTGATGTGCGTAAATTACGTATGATTTTCATCACAGGTAGTGCAATTCCTCTTGTTGCCTATATTCTGTGGCAAATCGCTACATTAGGTTCAATACCATCTCATACATTCTTAGGTATTTTGGCTCAAGAATCAGGCCTCAATGGTTTGTTAACCGCAGTACGTGATGTGGTCGCTAATCCGCGTGTTAACTTAGCCGTCAGCTTATTTATGGATTTAGCCCTAGCAACCTCTTTCTTAGGTGTGGCATTAGGCTTGTTTGATTACCTTGCCGACTTGTTCAAACGCAGTAATCATTTTGTTGGTCGTATTCAAACCAGTTTGTTGACCTTTGTTCCACCCTTGTTGTGCGCTCTGTTTTATAGCAGTTTCGTGCAAGCCTTAACATATGCGGCAGTTGCATTATCTGTTCTTGCTTTGATTATCCCTGCTCTTCTCACTATGCGTGTTCGCAAGGTGGAAGCTAAAGGTGGGTATCGCGTTAAAGGTGGCACACCCGTTTTAGCAATAATCTTACTCTGTGGTGTCGCTGTTATCGCTATCCAATTTTCCATTGTCGCGGGCTTCCTACCAAACGTCGGTTAATGAACTGCCCGATTAGGCCCCGAGCTGAATAACATCAATTTGGGGCCTTTCTTTTATTTGTAATCCCCATAAATCAAATGCATCCTCCCCTATTTTTTAATCTTTTAACATTCATTATTAGCAAATAAAGCAAAATTTTTTTCTTTTATTACGCTATATCACAGTTAATAATACCGAAGAGACAATCAGGCCCTCTTACTTTATTGTAGTTAATAGATAAATGAGGGAGCGAGTTGGATGCAAAGAAAAAGTGTTTCTGCTGCGCATGACGCAGCATTTAAGGGATTCATGACAAACATTGATAGTGCACGAGACTTCTTTGAAATTCACTTACCTGAACATATAAAATCACTATGTGATTTCAATACATTAGCACTCACAAACTCATCTTTTATTGATAAACAATTACGCTCCCGCTTATCTGATGTTTTATATTCTGTTCAAACTACACACGGGCAAGGGTATCTTTATTTACTCGTTGAACACCAATCTACCCCGGATAAATTAATGGCATGGCGCTTAATACATTACGCTTTTTTAGCGATGAACCAGCATATGCAACAAGGAAATACCGCGTTACCGCTTGTAGTACCCGTTCTTTTTTACCACGGGGGTCGCTCCCCCTATCCACATTCTTTATTATGGACTGATTGCTTTCCCCTCTCTAAGATAGCAAATAAGCTATATACGGAGCCTTTTCCTTTAGTCGATGTCACGGTTATAGACGATAACGAGTTAGTGAATCACCGTAAAGTCGCAGTGATGGAGCTGGCCATGAAACATAAATATTTACGTGATGAGTTCCAGCGGGTTCTTCCACTTTTAGCACAAGCGCTCAATAAGCACTATAATAGCGATAGCGATGTGGTTACCATCCTTAATTACCTATTTATTGCGTTGGATGCCACAAACTTTGAAGAAGTCGTTCAAACCTTAGAAGAGCAAACAGACCAACATAGGGAGACTATTATGAGTATTGCACAGCGCCTACAAAATAAAGGCCGCCAAGAAGGTATTCAACAAGGCAGAGAAGAAGGCAGAGAAGAGGCCAAGCTCACTATGGCTGCACAGCTGCTTAAAAATGGCGTTAGTCCCGAAATCATCATGAAAAGCACGGGGTTAAGTCACGATATTCTATCCACACTATGATAATGCTATCGACACTCAATTTAAAAACTTGATTAAACAGAAGAAAAAACAATAAGTTAAATTATAATTTTATATGACTGTCATGTAATTACTAACCTTAATTACCTATTTATTGCGTTAGATGCCACAAGCTTTGAAGAAGTCGTTCAAATCTTAGAAGAGCAAACAGACCAACATAGGGAGACTATTATGAGTATTGCACAGCGCCTACAAAATAAAGGCCGCCAAGAAGGTATTCAACAAGGCAGAGAAGAAGGTAGAGAAGAAGGCAGAGAAGAAGGTAGAGAAGAAGGTAGAACTGAGGCCATGATCACTATGACTGCCCAGCTACTTAAAAATGGTGTTAGCCCCGAAATCATCATGAAAAGCACAGGGTTAAGCCGTGATATTTTAACTTCATTACAGTAATACCCTAGGGTCATATGAACATCTGAGATAAATAACCAAAAAGATAATCATTTGCTTTAAAAGTATTTAATTACAGCCAAATAAAAAATATGCCCCTAGCAGCAAGTTTTGCATAAGGAACTAAGGGCAATAAACATTAGATGACAATACTAGAATGAAAGACCAGCGCCTAAATAAAGGCCATCGGCAATTTTCTCATTCGACTTATTGTGAGAGCCTTTCATTTCAATTACACGGTAACCCGCATCAATAGATAACGGTTTAAATACGGTATAACGAGCCCCCGCTTTCGCTTCAACGTAAGACTTGCTACCCGAAGTCAGTGACTCTGGCGCGCCATAAGCTTCACCATAAATATTCAGTGAAGGCAATGCCTGCCAATTTAACCCCCCCCCCACTGCTAATGCTGCGCCACTGCTATTATTATCTGGCGATAAATACAAACCTTTACCCCCAACATACGCAGCAAAAGGCCCAACAGGGAGGCCGAATGTAGCCCCTAAACTTCCCATCTGACCATCATGATCACTACGTGCCCAAGAACCATTAAATGCAAGGCCTGCATTTTGATTACCTAAGCCTGCTGATAATTCAGTATAGTGTTTACCTGCTTGTGCGCTCACAGATACTGCTTGAGCAGAATTCATAAAAAATGGGGACATGGCCGCCACTAATAACACAACTTTGCGCATTATTTTATCCTCTTGAAATTATTACCTACGGATATTACGCGATTTACACCCGTTTCTCAGCCTAAATTACTCAGATTTACGCAACCTATTCAGCCAAAAGATAATTTCATCCCACTGAAATATTAAAAAATCCCACTTATCTCACATTCAATCACAGTGATTGGTTATATTAATTAGATAATCATATCCATAATTACTATACTGAATCACAAGTTTATTGTAGTGGTATTTTCATTTTATTACAAAATTATAACTTTTTAGTTAGGTTTATGTAGTCATTAAATTCAAAATCAGGAGCATTGTGATGAAGAAAAAAGGCCTTACGACTGCCTCTGGCGCGCCCGTCGCCAACAATAATAATGTCATGACCGCTGGTAAACGCGGCCCAATGTTGTTACAAGATGTCTGGTTCTTAGAAAAATTAGCTCATTTTGACCGTGAAGTGATCCCTGAAAGACGTATGCACGCAAAAGGATCTGGTGCATTTGGTACCTTTACCGTCACTCATGATATTACCCCTTATACCCGCGCAAAAATTTTCTCCGAAGTAGGTAAAAAAACAGAAATGTTTGCCCGTTTTTCGACTGTTGCAGGTGAGCGTGGCGCTGCGGATGCTGAACGTGATATTCGTGGTTTCGCCCTCAAGTTTTACACAGAAGAAGGTAACTGGGACATGGTGGGTAACAATACCCCCGTATTCTACTTCCGTGATCCCTTAAAATTCCCTGACTTAAACCACGTCGTCAAACGTGACCCACGCTCTAACTTACGTACGATGGAACACAAATGGGCATTTTTCTCCCAATTACCTGAGTCTTTGCACCAATTAACCATCGATGCCAGTGACCGTGGTATTCCGCAAAGCTATCGTCACATGCACGGTTTTGGCAGCCACACTTATAGCTTTATTAATGCCAATAATGAACGTTTCTGGGTAAAATTCCACTTCCGTTGCCAGCAAGGTATTGAAAACCTCTCTGATGAGCAAGCAGAGCAATTAGTCGGTAAGGACAGAGAAAGTTCTCAACGCGATTTATTTGAATCAATTGAGAAAGGTGATTTCCCTCGCTGGAATTTACAAGTCCAGATCATGCCTGAAAAAGAAGCGTCAAGTGTACCTTATAACCCATTCGACCTGACTAAAGTTTGGCCTCATAAAGATTATCCGTTAATCGATGTGGGGTATTTCGAACTAAACCGTAACCCAGATAATTATTTTGCTGATGTTGAGCAAGCAGCATTTAGCCCTGCTAATGTTGTCCCAGGTATTGGTTTTTCACCAGACAGAATGCTGCAAGGGCGCCTGTTCTCCTATGGGGATGCACACCGCTATCGCCTTGGTGTTAACCATCACCAAATTCCAGTAAACGCACCTCGCTGCCCATTCCACAATTATCATCGTGATGGTGCAATGCGTGTTGATGGTAATAGTGGTAATCATGTGACTTATGAACCAAACGAAACCGGTTTATTCCAAGAGCAACCTGATTTTAGTGAACCCCCATTATCTATTGAGGGCGCTGCTGATCATTGGGATCACCGTGAAGACCAAGACTATTTCAGCCAACCACGTGCATTATATGAATTATTAGATGATGCCGAACACCAACGTATGTTTAAACGTATTGCTGGTGAACTAATTGATGCAACGGAAGCCACGCAACTACGCCAAATTGCCCTATTCAAACAAGTTCACCCAGAATACGGTGCAGGTGTTGAGAAAGCGTTGAATGAATTAAAGAAATAAAAATATACCACGACGGGTAATCTGCCCGTCGTACTCGTTCCCTAAACCATTCTGTATTTACATTCACTAATTCAATCGATATACTCCCCCACTTTAAATTTAGGTTAAGGAAAATCAAAATGAATTGGTATTTGGATGTATTAAAAAATAATTATGCGAATTTTGAAGGGCGTGCTAGACGTAAAGAATATTGGATGTTTACATTATTCAACGCGATTGTCTTTTGCGCATTGATTATATTAATCAGTATTTCAATGGATAGCTATACAGGTGAAATTGGCAGTATCGGCTATATTGCGTCTGTTATATTGCTAATCTATAGCTTAGGGATTATTGTGCCGAGTATCGCCGTCACTATTAGACGCTTACACGATATAGACAAATCAGGTTGGTGGTATCTGATCTCATTTGTTCCTTTCGGTGGGATCATCTTATTTGTTTTTAGCATTCTTGATGGGACTCAGGGTAATAATCGATTTGGCCCAGATCCGAAGGCCTAATTCTTCTTTTCACTTATCAAGCCGCTGCCCCGGCTTGATAATCTCCGCAAAAATAATATTGTCTATCCACCCGCATTGTTATCTAATTCACCGGCCTTGGGCTAAAACCCAGTTTTTTACTTGCTGACGAGACACTTTTATCCCCCCACTCTTTAAACTAGGCTCTAACTGATAAAAGCTTTTCGGATACTGATAGGGAGCAAGTTTGTCTTTTAACCAAACGGATAATTCACTGAGAGGCAAATCTGAGTCGCACTCCACTACGGCCACAGGGCGTTGACCAAATTCTGTATCATCAATGGGAATAATAAAACTTTGCGATACATTAGGGTGAGAATTAATGACTGCTTCAATATCTTCGGGTTGAACGCACTCCCCACCACTAATAAAGAGATTATCGAGGCGACCGAGTATTTGATACTCACCATCAATAAATGCGCCTTTATCATTCGTTTTAAACCATCCATCAATACAATTTAAAGGACTAATTTTCCCATCGAACCAATAACCTAAAGCCTGACTCGTTGACTTAACTTGAACTTCATCAGCAACAATACGAATTTGTTTCCCTTTTAACGGCAAACCTACACCACGTTTACCATCTGCGCGCTTAGCACAAACTGTCGAAGCCATTTCGGTCATACCATAGCCACTCCAGCATGCTATACCCCTGCTCTGCGCTAAATCCGTTAATGAAGACGGGATTGAGGCACCACCTAATAGCACTTCTTTAAGCAAGAGCTGAACGTCTGTTTCATCATTAAGCAAACGCCATAACTGTGTTGGTACCAATGAGGCATGCGTAACGCCTTGCAAGGCTTCTGTGAGTGGTTGATTTTTAAGTGCGAGCGCTCCGCCTTTAAGTAACCAACGCCAAATGATGCCTTGTCCAGAAACATGAAAGAGTGGTAAGGAAAGTAACCAGCAATCACCTTGTTGGTAATTCATCGCACTCAAGACACCATCAGCACTATTGAGATGGGCCTCAACACTGTGAACTGCGGCTTTCGGTAAGCCCGTTGACCCAGATGTTAATATCAACGTGGCTGGCTGAGCCATTTGTATCTGAAAATTGATAGGTTGAAAATTATCTTCACCAATAAAGTGATAATACAGTTGGTAATCGAGGTTTCGATAATGAGAAAGCAGCTCGGTATCATCCGTAAAATCAATCACTGAGCTGACATCTAGATGAGGTAATAATTCGTTTAACACGCGTTTAGGAATACGTGGATTAAGCGGTAGAACACGGACGCCGCAGGCAATCAGTGCCAATTGACTAAGTAATAACTCAACCGAGTTTTTCCCGCGAAGTACGACACATTGCCCCCTTGTCACACCTTGCATTGAAAAATAAGTGACAAGATCCTTAACCTGTTGGTTAAGCGAGTCCCACGTTAGGCTTTCACCATCTGAATATACAGCAATTGAATCGGGTTGAAGATTGGCCCAGTGCTGCCAAGGCCAATCATTAAACGGCGTTAACTCTGCCATACAACGGTTAAATCCTCTAACTGTTGTAATGGAATCTCGCACTGTGGCCAAGGGCGGATTAACTGTGATTGAATTAAAGAAACCGTATCAAGACCAGGGATTGTATTCGGTGTTAACCAATGCGCAACGCGAGCGAGCTGAGTTAAGCCAAAACTGCTTTCAATAGAAGAACTAATCACCGCTTGTAAGCCAAGACGATGAGCATCTTCAATTAAAGAACGGCAATAGGCTAAGCTACCCGTGAGTGTTGGTTTAATCACAATCGCCGCAACCCCCTCTAGAGCCTCGACCTTGAACCCTTCTTCGCGCACACTTTCATCCCATGCAATGTTGATGCCCGTGTCAGCAGCAAATTGTAGAGACTCTTCACGCGTTTTACACGGTTCTTCTAAGAATGCGATACGATCACGGTAGTCAGGGTTAACATATTTAGCAAAACCGTCCGCTTTTGCACGTGTCCAACTGCGATTCGCATCAAGGCGAAGCTTAAGCTCTGGAACCGCTTCTAACAATAGATTTGCCACCATGCCATCACGTACGGCTTCATACAGCCCCACTTTGACTTTTGCCACTTTCTCGCCTTCCATTGCATCAAGGCTCAAAATTAAGTCATCAGGGTCACCACTGCACAGTGGTGCCTTGCGATAATCCGCTTCTTTGGGTAATTCGCCAGTTAACTCAGCGACGGCACAACTAACACCAAATGCTACTGAAGGAAGTTGACTATCAGAAATTTTGCCTTCTTTCACCCATTCATTCAGACAAGTAATGGTTTCAGCGGTTGCTTCTTCCAAAGTCTCATGGCTGAATTCAGGTAGAGGCGAAATTTCCCCCCAACCTTCGCTATCCCCATCTTGCAAGCACACCAAAAGCCCATCACGTGTTTTGAGGCGTTGATAACGAAGGATAACGCCTGCCTCCATAGGCAGGCTGAACGAATAAATCTTGGCTTTACGCATTACGGATTACGCTTATATTTAGAGAAATCAGGCGCACGTTTTTCGTTGAAAGCATTACGGCCTTCTTGACCTTCATCAGTCATATAGAACAGCATGGTGGCATTACCTGCCAACTCTTGCAGGCCCGCTTGACCATCACAGTCCGCATTTAATGCGGCTTTCAGGCAACGCAGTGCCATCGGGCTGTTTTCTAACATTTCACGGCACCAACGAACGGTTTCTTTTTCCAATTCAGCGTAAGGAACGACGGTATTGACCAGCCCCATATCTAACGCTTCTTTTGCGTCATATTGACGGCATAAGAACCAGATTTCACGGGCTTTTTTCTGACCTACAATACGTGCCATGTAAGATGCGCCCCAGCCGCCGTCAAAAGAACCTACTTTTGGCCCTGTTTGACCAAAAATCGCATTATCCGCCGCAATCGTTAGGTCACACATCATATGTAAAACATGGCCTCCACCAATGGCAAAACCCGCGACCATTGCAACAACAGGCTTTGGACAGGTACGAATTTGACGTTGAAAATCTAAAACGTTTAAGTGGTGAGTCCCACTTTCATCACGGTACCCGCCGTAATCGCCACGAATTTTTTGGTCACCGCCTGCACAGAAAGCTTTCTCACCTTCACCTGTTAAAATGATGGTACCAATGTGGTCATCATAACGTGCGTCTGATAAGGCTTGGATCATCTCTTTAACCGTTTGAGGACGAAACGCATTACGCACTTGTGGGCGGTTAATGGTAATTTTCGCAATCCCTTCAGGGGATTTATGATACAAAATATCATCAAACCCTTCGGAGCAGTCTTGCCATTCAATAGGTGCGTACAGTTTTTCTTCGCTTGGATAAATCATTCTCAAATTCCTTTAACCACAGTGTGATAAAAAATGGTGAAGTGCAGTTGCATAGCCCGTAGGGTTTTCCCGATGAGCATTATGCCCCGCATTTTCAATCAGCGTTAATGGCAATGTGTATTGTTGCGAAACGCTTCGAAACTTTTGATCTCGCTCGCCACAAAAATAGTGGTATGGGCAAGTCAGTTGGTGCAAATTTGGGACTAAAAATGGTTGCTGAGATAATGATGTGCTCTCAAGCATGTCCGCAATACCTTGCGGATTATTTTCTTGGCGCAATTCAATCAGCTTATTTCGCTGAAATGCCGATAAATCTGCAAAAACAGCTTGTTGGTACCAATCATTCAGCACCTTTTTCATGGGCTCAGTACGAAAACGTTGCGCCCATGTTTTGTCATTCTTTTCACGTTCGCGCCTTGCCTGTAAGTCATCCAACCCAACATTTCCACCTTCAATGACCAACCCTAGCAACCCTTTTGGCTGGTAAAAGCAGGCAAAGTGCATGGCAAGACGAGCCCCTAATGAATAACCTATTAAGTAATATTCATCTATTTGATAGTGTTGCAAAAGTGCATTTAATTGTTCATTAAAGTGTTCGAAACTTTGGCACGTCTCATTCTGTGAGCCACCGTGCCCAGGTAAATTAACGGCTAATGATCGATAATCATTAAACTGCTCAATCACCGAAAGCCAATCATCCGCACTGCCCAGCAACCCATGAAGCCAAACGAGGCAAGGGCCTGATTTTTCCGGGTTATGTAATGTGGCAGCTAGCATTAAAGCTCCACTGCAACGCTAAGTAACTGTTTTAACGTACGTGCACCTTCATCCCCCTCAACAACTAGCTCAACAACAAGTGTGCCATGTTGATTATGCCAAAATTGCTGGACTGTATTTTTTAAGCCATCCCAGTCTGTCGGGGCACAGTATTGCAATCCAAACATTTTCGCAGCGGGTTCAAAGCTGACATTCTGCGGCATACAATAATAGTTTTGTCTCGCATCATCAGGCGTTGGCAGCATGGAGAATATTTGCCCACCATTATTGTTTACAATAATCAAAATAGTCGGTGCAGAAGGTTCGCGTAATAGAGCAAGGCTGTTTAAATCGTACAACGCAGAAATGTCCCCCACGATCCCCAACGTGGGTCTCGCTGTTGCACGTTGTACGCCAGCCAATGTAGAAATGAGCCCATCAATACCACTGGCTCCTCGATTACTATAAACAGGGTAACTCACCGGTAACTGTGCGAATGAATCAATCAAACGTACGATTAAGCTATTACCCACAAATAATTGTCCACGCGGGGGAAGTAACTCAGGGAGCTGATATGCAACTGCGGCTTCAGAAAATTGACCTGATAGTTGTTTTTCAACATATTTTTGGGTTTTTTCAGCAAGTTCTAATAATGGTTCACACCACAGACTACGTGGCTGTGCAGGGTGATTTTCAAGCCAGCCTTTAATTGAGCATGTCAGCTTACGTCCCATATGATTTGCAGGGTCTAAGCGTTGTGGTATGGGGTCAACAATCCAGTATTCTTTCGGTTGGCAATTAGCTTGCCATTGCAGTAACCGTTTACCCGTAATACTTGAGCCAAATTGCACCACTAATTCAGCGTCCTGCAATATGGCTTGAGCACTTGGATTTTGTAGCCATAAATCACTACATGGATACGGTTGCCCTGTTTGCGATAGTACATCACCTAATATTGGCCACCCTAGCTCTTGAGCCCATGCAGCAACAAGCTCCCCCTCAGCTGCCCCCATGCGCCCAGCGATAACAACACCCTTTTTCTGGCGCCAAAAATACCAATCTGCCACGAGAGCAACAGTTTGGGTTAGCGGCTCACTTAACCATGGGTGATTTGAGTTCCACCAATCACCTAATGTTTGCTGCCATTCATAATCCCCTTCACTCGCACCGTAAAGTGGCTCTGCAAACGGACAATTGATATGAAACGCGCCATGATGAAGTTGATTCATGCCGTTATCCACCGCTGTCACCAGCCATTTGGCTGAAATATCTCGCGTTGGGCGTGGTAACATTAATGTCTGGGCAGGATGTGATGCAAAAATATGTGTTTGGCGAATTGCTTGATTCGCACCACAATCAATCAATTCAGGGGGTCTGTCAGCAGTAAGGAAAACAACTTTTTCCCCCGTTAATCCTGCTTCAATTAATGATGGATACAAATTAGCCACAGCAGTGCCTGAGGTAACAATGACACCAACAGGTTCGTCACTTGCCTTAGCGAGTCCTAGCGCAAGGTGCCCAAGGCCACGTTCATCAAAATGCGTATGGCAGTGTAATTTTGCGTTGCTAATTGCAGCCAGCGTTAATGGCGTAGAACGAGAGCCTGGCGCTATGCAGATGTGTTTCATTCCGTGACGACTCAGTGCTTCAATGATCACTTCAGCCCAACGGATATTAAATGCAGAATTCGACATAATATGCTCAGCAAATTATTAATTATCAATTAGTTTAGACTGATCGAAAAAATTTTCTTGATCTCAGAACAATTTTTGGTGAACTAATTGAAAATAAAAAGAAAATAACCATTTTTATTCTAAGGTCTTTAGCCATTACCAAACAACGATTTTAAACCCGCTGCTTTATTTTCAATTTCTTCCCACTCTTGTTGCGGATCCGAATCTCTCACTATGCCAGCGCCTGAGTATAGTGAAACTTGAGAACCATTAATTTGAGCACAGCGCAATGAAACGGCAAACTCACTTTTATTCAAACTAATAAACCCGCCAGTACCCGCATACCATCCTCGAGAAAAAGGCTCATTTTTTGCAAGAAACTGCCGTGCTATTTTTCTTGGTAAACCACAAACTGCCGCAGTTGGCTGAAGACGCTGCAAGCAATCGCTATCAGAAGGGGTAATCAGGGTTGCTACAATTGAGCGATATAAATGTTGTATCTTTCTTAAGCGAATCACTTTTGCTGAGGAAACATCAATCCCCGTAACAGCGCCCTGCAATTGCTGGCAAATATCATCCACCACCACTAAATTTTCATGCTGATTTTTTTTATCTTCCATCAGCCATTTGGAGTGTTCCGCAGCAATAACATCATCAGGATCATTGGCTACAGTACCTGCAAGTGCTTCGGAATTAAGTTGCTCGCCTTGTCGCAAGTACAAGCGCTCAGGTGTTGATGAAATGAACCCAGTGTGTTTATCAAATGCCATCATAAAGTGATAGCAATGATGATTGACTTGTTGGCTTGCAGATAAAAACTCAGCAACTGATATCGCTTGTGAAAGGGATAATTGCGTTTCCCGCGCCATCACCACTTTCTCCATTTTGCCCATCTTCATATCACGAATAGCGCCATTTAATAAACGGCACCATTCATCATGGCAAGGAATATGTTTTTGCTCAGTAATCGAAGCAGAAAGCGTTAGCGGTACATCTGATACAGTGGTTAGTTCCGAGAGAAATTCAATTGCAGCTTGAATGTCCGCTTTCCCATCAATATTTAGGCTCACATTGATGGTTGAGCGCAATCGGTGAATTTCTAAACGTGGGAGAAAACAATATGTCGCTTGTTGTTTTTCTTCATTTGTCAGCCCATCCCCAACTGCATTCCAACCGTTCAACCCCCATAAACGCACATCAGGTGTTTGAGGATATTGGGATAAGAAATATTCAGCATCTTCGATAGAATAAAAGGATTTAACGCGCCCCAGCGCACTGCACTCTTCTGCACCGGTACGTTGATACCAATAAAATTGTGGGTAACAAGTCTGTGAAGACAGCCATGCTAAGCCAGGAAAAGCCGTTTGTTCATCAAATTGCCAAACAAGTCGTGTGTATTCTTTGTTTCCCAGTGCCAATGTAGACAAATGATCCAGAATTTCAGCTATAACTTTATCAATTTTTTTATTTATCACTTTAGATCCCTACTGCCACAGCACATCGATTGACATCAAAGACTACATAGCGCAATGAAATGCATTAATACATTGATGAATCATTGTCTCTATAGCTATTCTCCCGCAAGTACTGTTTTTGCTGATTCATAACAACCGACTAAGGCTGGAATGTGATGTTCTTCTTGCGTCTAGTATAGTTTATTCTATCAATTATATAATGACATATTCATTTAATTAATTGATATTTTGTGGCTTTATCACTGTTCTGGGTTTTTCGTTGCCAATTTATTGACCAATCAACAGTTTTGTATCAACGATTTCAAAGGTTAAACAGGTAGCTCTATGCTCTGCCTTATGGCAAAGAGGCTTTTAGGCCTTTATCTTCATTTCATACCCGCTTAGCTTTATAAAAATTAGCGTTCCTATTAATTAGATCAATTTTATAAATGTTACTTTTTACTATAGGGATACACACATTGAGTTATTTTTTAGCGCTGATTTTCATTTTTTAGTATCAACCCTAGCCTGACGTTTCTAGTAGGTTATCAATATAAAGCCTCTACTTTATAATTTATTGCTGCAATTTTCTTAAATTAGTCACTATACCTACTATATATATGCATTCAAATAATGAACAAATTAGCTGTTCATAACTCATTAACCTAATAAGTTGGAATAAATAATGCAAACTCAAGAATGTTACGACCGAATTATTGAAAAAGAAAATATAGGAAATGCAACATTAGCATTGTTAACTAATCAGGATACACTTTCTGCTCGCTCAGCAGGTATATTTACTTTAGAAGATTTAATTAATATTCACAAACATGTTCGTTTTGCACTTGCATTACCTTTACGTGAGACTGATATTTTAAAATGGTTTGGCATTAATGAATCTACAGAACTTCCCATAGAATCTGGAGAACTGACAAACGCAATCCTCAATATACGTACACATGCAAACAGTTGGGATAATGTAGAACAACAGGTAAAAGAGCAATCAGTTAATTTATCCCTTACTAGTCGAAATATCATGCAAACGGGCAATCAAATTATTGAGTACATTAACCACATGCCAATTTTGCAAAAAATATCCGATAGTCTAGATGATTTAACCGAAAATGATTTAGATAAAATCACCTATCAAAATGATGACCAACAAATTGCCACTGAACTTGTTAGCATTTTAAATTTAATTAAGAGTGATATAAAACAGCAATCTATAAAAACAATAAAAATCAAAAACACAGTATCGGACTTTAGAGCTTATATTACAGGTGGATACCTTTCAAACTTTGAACATGTTGAATCTTTACTATTTAATATAAAAGGCCTTTATCAACAACTCGAACCCGTCAATCGCGATAGCTCAGAATCATTTTTAAAAGAAATGATAGAATTTAAAAAACAAGATATTGTACAACTAGAGCAAGAGTACTCCCACTTTGTCAAATTATGTTTTACAGGATTAACAGGGGGAATTATTGGTTTAGTCATCACCAGCAGCATCTTTGGGCCGAAAGCAGATGCAATAAGAGCCAAAAAGAATGAGTTATTAAAAGAAATTGCCGAACTAAACATCAAGATTAACAATGAAAAGCTAATTCAAAAAACCATTTTTGATATCCAACTTAACTTGCATAAAATTGAAAGTTTGTTTAAAGATGCTCGCCTCGCCATTGATCATCTTGATTATATGTGGCTAGTTATTTTGACTGAAATAAAGCAATCCATAGAAATTTTCCAACGAATAAACAATGCAGACAAGCTCATTCGATTTGTTGCTCAATTCAAACGAATTATTATTTCTTGGGGTTCAATTCAAGACTACTCAGTTCATTTAATTAAATTATTTGATGAACTACAAACATATGACACATCATCCCAATAAAAGGCATTAATATGCATGACAACTTTGATTTACCAATGCTACCCTCAACAGATATCTACCAGTTAAGATGTATTTCAAATAATATTGTTTCTTTTAATAAAAACATTATAAATTATGATTATATTATTTATGGTCGAATACAAAAAATTGCAATAAAAACAGAAAGACTGAATGAACTTATTCGAAATTCAATACCCATATTAAGAATCAAACTAAACTACATCCTAAACAGTGAATTATATGAACCCAATTCTTCAGCAACACCTAGTGATAACTATGCAGATTTAAAGAGGCGAGTATTCACTGCAGGTTTTATTGATGACCTAATGGACACGAAATTAGAGTTAGAAAAGTTAATTTCTAAAATACGTTACACCACTGAATCACTGCTCGTATTTCATCTTAACGAACCTAACAAATTAAAGTTTTCCCAATATACAAACCAAAAAGAAGTTTTATTTGCATCAAAACATAGCATGCAAGCAAAAATAAATGAACTACACAATAATTACTCTATCATTACAGCAGCAGAAGACATTGTGCTGCGTTCCAAGCTCACTGATTTTTTTGATAAATATTTTAAAGGTAAGGAATTAATTGACTCTTTAAATATTTCCCCCAACAAAAAAGAAATATTAAAAGCCGCTATTAACTATATTAAAAACCTGCTTTCTATGGTTGATGATGGCCTTGAGTTCTCTAAGCTAGTCGATGTGCGACTTTATCTAAGTGACCAAATTATTGAGCATAAAGAAGAACTTAATACCATTGACACCAATATATTCAGGCTCTCACAGTTAATGTCTTTATCGAATGAAATTACAAATATTGATATGCATAAGCAAACTATTATTCAGCAAGTTGAATTACTGAAGAATTATTGGGATTCATGGTGCCAATATATGAGTGAAAAAATGTCGGAGCAGACCCTTAACCTAGCCCAAATAAATACCGCAAGCCAGATGCTAATGACCTATTTGAATGATGTGGAATATCAGTACCAACGCCAATTGCCTTATTAAAAAAAAACCGGTTACTTTGCAGTAACCGGCTTCATATTACTTAGACTGTATTCATTAACCAACGATTGCTACAGCTAATGCCGAAATATCAATAAGCGGTTGTGGCCAAACACCGAAGACTATGGCTGCAATTGCACAGATAGCCGCAAAAACTGTACCCAACGTTGCTTTTTCAGGGCCAGTATAACGCTCAGCATGTTCTGCATCACGGCTGTATAGGCTTGCCATAAAGCGCAGGTAATAGTACAAACCAATCGCACTACCTACCACGACAGCACCCGTTAACCACCACAGTTCAGCTTTCACTGCGGAAACAATCACATAGAACTTACCAATAAACCCTAATGTAATTGGAATGCCCGCTAAGGATAACAGCGCAACCGTCATCACTGTCGCGAGAACTGGTTTATGCCAGAACAACCCACGAAATGCGCTGAAGTCGTCTTGGTCATCACCACGGTAAGGGCTCGAAACGATACTGATCACACCAAATGCGCCCAAACTTGCGAACAAGTAACCGACTAAATAAATGGCAATCGTCACTTGTGCATAGTCTGCATGGGTACGCAGGGCAACAAGTGCCACTAACAGGTAACCCATATGGGAGATAGAGGAGTAACCCAGTAAGCGTTTTGCGCTTTTCTGCGTGATAGCCAGTAAGTTACCAAACAGAATAGAGGCAATGGCAATCACTGAAATAACAATGGCGAGTGTATTGCTGCTGGTAATCGGCGCTTCCATAAAGATGCGCACTAATACAGCAAAGATAGCAATTTTACTTCCCGTTGCTAAGAACGCAGAAACGGGTGCTGGCGCGCCTTGGTATACGTCTGGTGTCCACAGTTGGAATGGGAACAGAGACAGTTTGAAACCAAAGCCAACAATTAACATACCAAAGCCAATCATCACGAGTGGTGCATGGATTTGATTGTCAGACAGGCTTTGACCCACTGAAGCGAAGCTTAAGCTACCTGATTCTGCATACAACAATGCAATACCAAATAACAGGAACGAAGACGCTGCTGCGGATAACAGCATGTATTTGATCCCGGCTTCTAAGGTACGGCTACGTTCGAAGGTATACGCCACTAAACCAAACAGAGGTAATGAAATCAGTTCGATACCGATAAACATTGACGCCATGTGGTTCGACATGGATAACAGCACACCACCTGCCACGGCAATCGCCACTAACTGATGAAATTCGTCTCTGTTGTCACCAAAGCCTTCCAGCCAATGGTAAGCAAAGATGCTGGTACCAATACCTGCGATCAGGACAAGCGCACTGTAGAACAGAGCAAAGCCATCAACACGGATAAGCGAAGTCACATCCATCAGGTAGCCATCGGCTACCCAAATGAGTGAAAGCAACGCAATGATAAAACCCGATACTGTCAGCGCGGCACTAGTCAGGTGATCGCGTCGCCACGCAATGGACAGCATCACAACCACCGCCGTCAATCCGACGATCATCAGTGGTAGTATTGCGATCAGTTCTTGAGGAGTTATTGTCATGGCGAATTACAGCCCTAATGTTGTTAGTGAAGCAGAATACAGGTTATGCAATGTTTCCATTGAACCAACTGATGTATCTAAAATTGGTTGTGGATAGAAACCGATAATAACCAGTAAAGCAGCCAGAGCCAGTAGCACACCGAATTCACGCGCCGTTAACCCTTTCATTTCTTTTTCTGATTTTGGTGTGCCGTAGTAAGTCTGTTGCATCATCCACAGTGAGTAGATAGAAGCAAACACCACACCAAATACCATAATGCAGGTCACTAATGTGAATTGGCTGAAGCTACCGAATAGGATCATAAATTCGCCAATGAAGTTACCTGTACCTGGCATACCTAACGTTGCCGCAGCAAAGAACAGGGACATTCCTGGTAACCATTTAATGCGTTTCCACAATCCACCCATCATGCGCATATCACGCGTTTGCGTACGCTCGTACAGTTGACCACTGATGATAATCAACGCTGCACCAGACAAGCCGTTAGTGATCATTTGGATCACAGCACCTTGGTACGCTAACACTGAACTTGCATAAATCGCCACGGTCACAAACCCCATATGGGATAAGCTACTGTAAGCCGCCAGACGTTTAATATCCGTTTGTTTGAACGCTAACCATGCACCGTAGAAGATACTGATCACACCCAGTGTCATCGCCACTGGCGTGAACTGGATAGACGCTTCTGGGAACAGCGGTAACGTAAAACGTAACAGACCATAAGCCGCGGTTTTTAGCATGATACCGGAGATGTCCACCGAACCTGCGGTTGGGGATTGCTCTTGGGTATCTGCCATCCAACCATGGAATGGTACTAATGGCATTTTAACAGCGAAGGCAATAAAGAAACCTAACATCAACATGAATGCGACACCGCTAGACATTTGCGTGCCTAATAACTGGTCGTAATCAAATGTTAAGGTACCCGTTGAGTTGAAGTGTGCCAGTGCCAATCCAATGATGGACACTAACATAATCAAACCACTTGCCTGCGTATAGATAAAGAACTTGGTCGCCGCGTTAACGTGTTGTCTGTTTTCTGAGCCTTTGTGTCCCCAATTTGCAATCAGGAAGTACATTGGGATCAGCATCATCTCCCAGAAGAAGAAGAACAAGAACAGGTCAACCGCGGTGAAAATCCCCATCACCCCTGTGATAATCCACAGAAGGTTAAAGTGATAGGCACCTTGGTTCTTTTGGTTTTCACTCCATGAGCTCAGAATCGAGAACGCACCCATGATAGAGGTCAGAACGACCATCAACAGTGATAAACCGTCAATCGCTAAGTGAATGTTGATTCCCAGTGCAGGGATCCACGGCATTAAAAACTCAGATTGCCACAGTGGAATGCCTTGCGGATTAGCCAGAGAGTAACTCCCTTGTAACCACAGTTGCACGGAAAGAATAAGTGTTAATCCCATCGTCGCCAGCGCAATCCAGCGTGGAGCGCGGTGACTGAACCGGTCAGCCTGCCAGCTCAGCAGGCCACCGATGAAGGGAATAAGTATTAGCCAGGGTAGTAGCATGGCGCAATGTGTCCCTTAATTAAACCAAAAGCAGCAGAGCAAGAATCAGCACTGCACCCAGCCCCAATGAGGCAACATACCAACGGATCTGGCCGTTTTGACTCACAGAAAGTCCTTTGTTCGCTAAGCTTGATAAGCGTGCAGGAATATTCATTAGTGAGTTAATCGGATCGCTTTCCAGTAGCCATGCAATCCCTTTAAACGGTTTCACAAAGACGACGTCATACAGCCAGTCGAATCCCCATGCTTGGTACCACCATGCACTGAAGAAGCGGCCAACCGCCGTTTTCGCGATAGCATCAACAATGGAACGTCTAAATAGATAGAGGAATGCGGCAATCAACAGACCTGCGATTGCAAACCCGCCTGAAATCGCTTCAAGTAAGACTTTACCGTCTTCACTTCCTGCGGCTTCCGCTGGGAACACCCCTTCTAACGGCTGGTGAATTAATGCACCAACAAACGTTGCAAGGATAGCCAGAATGCCAAGTGGCAATGTGTGAGTGATGCCTTTAACCTTATGCGCTTTGATTTTCGCTTCACCGTGGAACACGATGAAAATCATACGGAAGGTATAAATTGCGGTCATTAATGCACCGAGGATACCTGCCCACAACAGCACAGTTTGTCCATCAAGCTGCGCGCCCCACAAAATTGCATCTTTACTGTAGAAACCTGCGGTAAACAGTGGCAATGCTGCCAGTGCGCTTCCGCCGATTAACATCACAGCGTAAATGAATGGGATTTGCTTACGCAGCCCGCCCATTTTGAAGATGTTTTGTTCGTGGTGGCAAGCGAGGATCACCGAACCTGCTGACAGGAACAACAACGCTTTAAAGAAGGCGTGTGTCATCAGGTGGAAAATCGCCGCATCCCAAGCTTGAACACCCAGCGCCAAGAACATATAACCAATTTGGCTCATGGTGGAGTAAGCGAGGACACGTTTGATATCCGTTTGTACAACCGCGGCAAAACCTGCCAGTACTAATGTTACTGCACCCACAACGCCAACTAAGTGTAAAACTTCTGGCGCTAACAGGAACAGAACATGGGTACGTGCGATTAAGTAAACGCCCGCAGTTACCATGGTTGCGGCGTGGATCAGTGCAGAAACTGGTGTTGGACCCGCCATCGCGTCGGCTAACCATGTTTGTAATGGTAGCTGAGCCGATTTACCGACTGCACCACCTAATAACATCAAGGTCGCCCAGTTGATTGCGCTTGAACCTTCAGCAAATTTCTGAGGTGCTAACACCGCCATTTCGCTGAAATTCAGGGTGCCCAGTTCATTCCAAAGAATAAACATACCGATAGCAAGGAATACGTCACCGATGCGCGTTACAAAGAACGCTTTCATCGCAGCTTTGCCGTTGTCTGGATTGGTGTAATAGAAACCAATCAGCAAGTAACTGCACAGCCCCACCCCTTCCCAACCGAGATACATCAGCATCATGTTATCAGCGAGGACTAAAACTACCATGCTCGCGATAAACAGGTTGGTGTAAGCGAAGAAACGTGAGTAACCTTCCTCGCCACGCATATACCAAGAAGCATATACGTGAATAAGGAAGCCCACACCCGTTACCACACCTAACATAGTCAATGACAGACCATCAAGTACTAGGGTAAATGGGATGTTGAACGAACCAACAGACATCCAAGTCCAAAGTGCTTGCGGATAAGGTGGGTATTCACCGTTTGCTAATACAGATTGAGCTAAAAATTCGTTACCAGCATAGAATGCGACGAGGGCAGCTAAGCCGACCGACCCCGCACCAATAATGGCCGAAACGTTTTCTGACCAGCGTCCACGGGAGAAGGCTAATAACACCGACCCCAGTAAAGGCAACAGAATAGTTAAATAGAGTAGGTTCATCCGCGCATCTCACTGACTTTATCAATATTCAGGTTCTGACGATGACGATGGAGTTGCAGTAACAACGCCAATCCAATACTCGCCTCCGCTGCAGCCAGCGCGATTGCCAAGATATACATAATCTGGCCGTCTGGTTGCCCCCAAAAACTCCCTGCGACGACAAATGCCAGTGCAGTTGAGTTAATCATGATTTCCAGTCCGATCAACATGAAAAGCAAGTTGCGGCGGATAACAAGGCAGCTAAGCCCCATCACAAATAAGATTGCCGCTAAAATCAGACCATGTTCTAGAGGTATCATTTTTGCTCCTCCGCGATGCTAACAAGGTCAGCACCGTTTTCTTTACGGTCACGTCCAACGTGGAATGCGACGACGATACCTGCCAATAACAGCAGTGAAGCAAGTTCCACAGCCAGAACATATGGCCCGAACAAGCTAATACCGACTTCTTTCGCCCCAATCACTGTGCCATCAATGCCTTTCTCAAAAGATAAAGACGTGATGCCGTAAACTAGGATAGCCAGTAACACGGCAGATAATGCCGCAGGGCCAATCCAGTTTTTCGGTGTTAACCAAGCTCGCTCTTGTTCTTGCACAGAGCGGCCTAGGTTCAGCATCATGACGACGAACACGAACAAGACCATAATGGCGCCTGCGTAAACGATGATTTCTAACGCACCCGCGAAATACGCGCCGAGTGAGAAGAACACCATTGACAGTGCCAGCAGAGAAACAACCAGATACAACAGTGCATGCACCGGGTTGGTATTAGTTATCACCCTCAAAGTTGCAAGTATTGCAACCAGACCGGCGATATAAAATGTAAATTCCATGAATATCGCTCCTTATGGCAACAGGTCTTTGACGTTAATCGGTTTCGCTTCATTATCCGCTTCACCTTTGTCTTTACCTGCAATCGCCATACCCGATTTACGGTAAAAGTTATAATCAGGATATTTACCCGGACCTGAAATCAACAGGTCATTTTTCTCGTAAACCAGATCCTGACGTCGCCAGTCGGCCATTTCAAAGTCAGGTGTTAATTGGATTGCCGTGGTTGGACAAGCCTCTTCACACAGACCACAGAAAATGCAGCGCGAGAAGTTAACGCGGAAAAATTCCGGATACCAGCGTCCATCTTCGTGCTCGGCTTTTTGCAGTGAGATACAACCCACTGGGCAAGCAACCGCACATAAGTTACACGCAACACAACGCTCTTCACCGTCTGGATCGCGCGTTAGCACGATACGACCACGGTAACGGGGTGGCAGATAAACCGGCTCTTCTGGATACATTTGCGTTTCGCGTTTATCGAACGCATGTAGGCCGACCATCCAAATACTACGTACTTGGGTGGCGAAACCGACCAATAACTCTTTCAATGTCATGGTTCAATCACCCCTTACTGAGCGTTGTATAAAATCACTGCTGCAGTACCCAGCAGATTAAGCAGTGTCAATGGCAGGCAGATTTTCCAGCCGAAAGACATCACTTGGTCATAACGTGGACGCGGTAAAGAGGCACGGATCAAGATGAACATCATCATGAAGAAGCCAGTTTTGATAGCAAACCACAAGAATGACGGCAGGAACGGGCCATGCCAGCCACCAAAGAACAGCGTCACAATCAGGGCGGAAACCGTTACGATACCGATGTACTCACCGACGAAGAACAGACCGAACTTCATCCCTGAGTATTCAACGTGGTAACCATCCGCAATTTCTTGTTCTGCTTCTGGTTGGTCAAACGGGTGACGGTGACATACCGCAACGCCCGCAATCGCAAAGGTCACAAAACCAAAGAATTGAGGAATAATGTTCCACATGCCTTCTTGGGAGTTCACAATATCAATCAGGTTGAATGAACCCGCTTGTGCGACTACGCCCATTAAAGACAAGCCTAAGAACACTTCGTAACTGACGGTTTGTGCCGAAGCACGCATCGCCCCTAATAATGAATATTTGTTGTTACTTGACCAACCTGCGAACAGCACCGCATACACCGCCAGACCTGCCATCATCAGGAAGAATAAAATCCCGATGTTTAAGTCTGCTACGTGCCAAGTCGGGCTGACAGGCACGATGGCGAACGCAAGGAACAATGAGCAAAATGCGATAACTGGCGCAAGCGTAAAGATTTTCTTGTCCGCAAACTGTGGGATCCAGTCTTCTTTAAACAGCATTTTGAACATGTCGGCGATTAACTGGCCCATCCCAAATGGGCCAACGCGGTTTGGACCATAACGATTCTGGAATAGACCGAGAATACGGCGCTCTCCCAGACTCATGTATGCCCCACAAGTCACAACAACCAATAAAATGACGACAGATTTGAGGATGGAAATTAATACTTCCATCACTTCAGGAGAAATCCAATCCATCATGCTCCCCTCCGCAGATTATTGACTGACACGCCAGCCATTGAAGGTGCGATACCCGGCATCCCTAATGGTAAGCCAATTTGACCTGCCGACAGGTTATTGCTGAGACGTACAGTCAAGTTGAACCCTTGGCCTGCATGGCTAAATTCAGCTTTTGTCCCTGCTGCCAAGCCAAGTGCCGCAGCATCTTGCGTGTTCAGCATGATATAGGGCTCAGGCATGCGCTGTTGAATGACCTCTGAACGCTGTGACATTTCATCACTGCCGAACAGATGGTAATACGGCGCCACCACCCACTGAGCGTCCGCTGCTTGGTAAGCGGCTGGAATATCAGTGAAGTAACCCAGTTTACTTTCCGTTGAATTGAACAAACGCACACCCGGGTCACCAAATAATAAATGGCCACCGACTTCCGCTTGGAATTTATTCCACGCTTGAGGTGAGTTCCAACCCGGTGCCCAAGCAAATGGAATTTGCTGGCGTGGTGCGGTTGGGCTGTTGTTCCCTTCCATTGAGAAAGCAAATGGAGAGTCAATATCTTGCGGTTGACGTGGCTCATGCACAGATTGGTTCGCCAGCATTGCTGTACGACCACTGTAACGATGTGGTTCACGCGCTAATTTTTGTCCGCGGATACGGAATGACGCTTTCGGTGCAGAATCCACAATACCGGCAAATTGCGGTAATGCAGCCACACAGTCAGCAATCACATGGTCAAGTTGCGACCAATCTGCATCACGTTCTTGCGCTTCTGTTTGCAGCGAGTGCATCCAGCGCCAGCTTTCGTTCATCACGATAGCCTTGTCGTAATACGTTGGGTCGAAGACTTGGAAGAAACGTTGTGCACGACCTTCTTGGTTAATCAACGTACCGTCTGCTTCAGCGAAACTCGCCGCAGGCAGAACAAGTGTTGCTTTATCCATGATGTCAGTTTGCTGGTGATCAGCAACAATCAGGTGACTCAATTTCGCTAATGCGCTATTGACTGCATCCACACTGCTGTGACGGTAAAGGTCATTTTCGATAACGATAGCCACATCCGCTTCGTTCGCTTCAATGCGAGCTAATGCGCTGTCTAATGGCTGTGCGTTCATCATTGCTAAACCGAAGCTGTTCGCGTGAGAGGCTAAGTAAGATAAACCCACTTGCGCGCCTTTCGCTTTCAGTGCAAATGCCACGTTCGCTGCGGCTTGGATCATTGCATCGCTCGCGCTATGGCTACCGCTGATAATCAGTGGTTTTTTCGCACTTGAAAGGGCTTGTGCGATAGTTTCCACTTTCGCTTTCAGGTCTGCAGGTAAGTCGTTAACCGCAGGCGCTTCACCGTTAATCACATTGGCGATAGCAAAACCGAAACGCGCTTGGTCAGCAACCGGTGCACGGTAATTGAAAGCGGCAACATCGTCTAAACGGGTATCATCAACGTTGGTGATAAACAGCGGGTATTTCGCATGTTGACCAATGTTCATGATTGCCGCGATTTGCCAGTCAGCAACTTTCTGTGCTGCGGCCATTTCACGTGCTTTACCTTTCACTGCTTGACGAACAGACAGCGCCATACGCGCACCTGTCTGAGTTAAATCTTCACCCAGAACCAGTACTGCATCGTAGCCTTCAACTTCACGCAGTGTTGGCGTATAGATACCGCCATTTTGCAGGATATTTTGCATCAGCGCTAAACGGCTTTGCTCACCCGCAGAGATACCTGAGTAGAAGTTTTCTGCGCCCACTAATGCACGTAATGCGTAGTTGCTTTCAATGCTTGCACGTGGCGAGCCAATACCAATCACTTTTTTCGCTTGATTGATAATTTGCGCACCGCTTTGCATTGCTTCAATCGCAGAGATAACCTGTTTAACGCCGTCTTTGTTCAAGACAGCCTGACGTGGACGGTCTTTACGGTTAACGTAGCCGTAACCAAAGCGACCGCGGTCACACAGGAAATAGTGGTTTACCGAGCCGTTATAACGGTTTTCGATACGGCGAATTTCACCATAACGTTCACCCGGGCTGGTATTACAACCGATACTGCACTGTTGGCAGATACCCGGTGCAAATTGCATATCCCATTTACGGTTATAGCGCTCAGAGTGGGTCTTGTCGGTAAATACCCCTGTCGGGCAGACTTCGACTAAGTTACCGGAAAATTCACTTTCCAGCGTGCCGTCTTCTGTACGACCGAAGTACACATAGTTATGTGCGCCATATACACCCAAGTCCGTACCATCTGCGTAATCTTTATAGTAACGAACACAGCGATAACACGCGATACAACGGTTCATTTCATGACTGATGAAAGGCCCCAGATCTTGGTTAATGTGTGTGCGTTTCGTAAAACGATATTTACGCATGTTATGGCCGGTCATCACCGTCATATCTTGCAGGTGGCAGTTACCGCCCTCTTCACAGACTGGACAGTCGTGTGGGTGGTTGGTCATCAGCCATTCCACAACACTTTCACGGAATTGCTTAGCTTCTTCATCATCGATAGAGATGAACGTGCCTTCCGTTGCCGGTGTCATACAAGACATTACTAGGCGACCGCGGGTGTCATCCGCGTTCTGATACTGCTTAACCGCACACTGGCGGCAAGCGCCAACGCTTCCCAGCGCCGGATGCCAGCAAAAATAAGGAATATCTAGCCCGAGAGAAAGACAGGCTTGTAACAGGTTTTCAGACCCGTTAACGTCATATTCTTTGCCGTCTACATATATTGTAGCCATAGTCAGCATGCTTCCCAAAGGCCCGCATAAAGCAGGCGTTAATCAAAAATACGTTCTTCGTGAAAAATCTCGTTCGCGGTTGCTCAATCGCGAAACGATTACCAGCGCTGCTTCAGCAGGTTTGGCTGGATACCTGCAATCTGCACTAAATTACGCAGATCTTTTTGCGAGATACCCGCTTCGAATTCATCACGGAAATATTTGATGGCACTTTGCAGCGGTTCGACTGCACCCGGTGCGTGAGCACAGAAGGTTTTACCCGGACCTAAGAAACGGCAAAGTTGCTCTAATGTTTCGATGTCACCCGGTTGGCCTTCGCCTTTTTCCAGTGCTTGTAAAATTTTCACGCTCCACGGCAATCCATCACGACATGGCGTACACCAACCGCATGATTCACGTGCAAAGAAGGTTTCTAAGTTACGCACTAACGAAACCATGTTGATTTCATGATCAACCGCCATTGCCAGCGCAGTACCTAAACGGCTGCCTGCTTTAGCAATATTTTCGAAATCCATCGGTAAGTCGAGGTGGTCGTTGGTCAGGAAGTCTGTCCCTGCCCCGCCCGGCTGCCATGCTTTTAATTTCAAGCCATCGCGCATCCCACCCGCATAGTCCTCAAGGACTTCACGCGCTGTAGTACCAAACGGTAATTCCCACAGACCCGGGTTTTTCACTCGGCCTGAGAAGCCCATCAGTTTCGTGCCGGCATCTTTACTCTTACCTGCGCTTAAATCGATATACCACTGGTCACCGTGCTCTAAAATTGCAGGCACGTTACAGATAGTTTCGACGTTATTTACACAAGTTGGTTTGCCCCAAGCACCTGATGTTGCAGGGAATGGTGGTTTAGAACGTGGGTTTGCACGACGACCTTCTAAGGAGTTAATCAACGCAGTTTCTTCACCGCAGATATAACGCCCAGCTCCGGTATGCACAAACAGTTCGAAATCGAATCCAGAACCGAGAATATTTTTACCTAACAGACCCGCCGCTTTGGCTTCTTCAATGGCGCGGCGCAGGTTTTGCGCTGCTTCAACATATTCACCGCGCAGGAAGATATAACCACGATAAGCTTTCAGTGCATAAGCGCCTGTGATCATCCCCTCAACTAACAGGTGAGGCAGTTGCTCCATCAATAGACGGTCTTTATAGGTACCCGGTTCCATTTCATCCGCATTACATAAGAAGTAACGCAGTTTCATGTTTTCGTCTTTCGGCATCAGGCTCCATTTCAGACCTGTTGAGAAGCCCGCACCACCACGCCCTTTCAGGCCAGCGTCTTTTACGAGATTCACAACTTCATCGGGTGCCATGCCTTTGAGCGCACGCTCAAGACCTTTGTATCCGTTTTTACTGCGATACTCATCTAACCAAACAGGCTGATTGTCATCACGCAAACGCCATGTTAGAGGATGAGTTTCGGCAGTACGGATCACTGGATTAACAGAATTTGTCATGGATACTGCTCCAGTAATTTTTGAATATTTTCAGGCTGTACGTAGCTGTGCGTGTCCTCATCGATCATCATCGTTGGACCTTTGTCACAGTTACCTAAGCAACAGGTTGGCAGCAAGGTAAAGCGGCCATCAGCTGTTGTTTGACCCGGGCGAATATTCAGCTGTTTAATGATTTCAGCTTCTAAGCCCTGATAACCTGTAATATGGCAAACAACACTGTCGCAATAGCGAATAATGTGGCGACCCACTGGTTGACGGAAGATTTGGCTATAGAATGTGGCCACACCTTCAACGTCACTGGCTGGGATGCCTAAGACGTCAGCAATCGCATGGATAGCTCCGTCTTCAACCCAACCGCGGTTTTTTTGCACAATTTTCAGTGCTTCAATTGAGGCAGCACGCGCATCTTCGTAATGGTGTTTCTCACCTTCAATCTCTTCACGCTCTTTCTCAGTTAAGACAAAGCCATGATTGACTTGCGGTTCAAACACATTCACGACATTGAGCTCGTTGTGCTTCTCATTTTCGTTATGTTCATTATGCATGGTTAGCGATCCACATCCGACATTACAAAATCGATACTACCCAGATAGACGATTAAGTCTGAAACTAAACTACCTCTGATCACCGAAGGAATTTGCTGTAAGTGCTCATAACTCGGGGTACGAATACGTGTACGGTAGCTCATGGTGCTGCCATCACTGGTCAGGTAGTAGCTGTTAATACCCTTCGTGGCTTCAACCATCTGGAATGATTCATTCGCAGGCATCACAGGGCCCCAAGACACTTGCAAGAAGTGGTTAATCAGGGTTTCAATGTGCTGCAACGTACGCTCTTTTGGTGGCGGCGTCGTCAGTGGATGGTCGGCTTTGAATGGGCCTTCTGGCATATTCTTGTAGCATTGCTCAAGAATACGGATACTCTGGCGCATCTCTTCCACTTTGATCATCACACGGTCATAACAGTCACCGTTGTGCGCGATTGGAATATCGAACTCAAAGTTTTCGTAGCCTGAATATGGACGCCATTTACGCACGTCAAAATCAACGCCTGTTGCACGTAAACCTGCACCCGTTACGCCCCATGCCAGTGCCTCTTCTTTGTTGTACATTGCTGTACCAATCGAACGGCCTTTTAAGATGGAGTTTTTCAGTGCTGACGTAACATAGGATTCTAAACGTTTTGGCAGCCAGTCAAGTAACTCACGCAGCAGTTTTTCCCAACCGCGTGGTAAATCGTGTGCAACACCACCGATACGGAACCAAGCTGGGTGCATGCGGAAGCCTGTGATAGCTTCAATCACGTTGTACACTTTTTGACGGTCAGTAAACGCAAAGAATACCGGTGTCATTGCACCGACGTCTTGGATGTAAGTACTGATGTACAGCAAGTGGCTGTTAATACGGAATAGCTCAGACAGCATGACACGAATGGTTTTCACGCGGTCAGGCACTTCGATGCCAGCCAGTTTTTCAACGGCTAACACGTATGGCATTTCATTCACGCAACCGCCGAGGTACTCGATACGATCAGTGTATGGAATGTAGCTGTGCCATGACTGACGTTCACCCATTTTCTCAGCACCACGGTGGTGGTAACCGATATCAGGCACACAGTCGATAATTTCCTCACCATCAAGTTGCAATACGATACGGAACGCACCGTGTGATGATGGGTGGTTTGGCCCTAAGTTCAGGAACATGAAATCTTCGTTTTCATTTCCACGCGCCATGCCCCACTCTTCTGGTTTGAAAGTTAATGCTTCCATTTCCAGATCTTGTTTCTGTTTTGTCAGAACAAAGGGGTCGAACTCAGTTGCACGCGCAGGGTAATCCTTACGCAGTGGGTGACCTTCCCAGTTTGGCGACATCAGCAAGCGGCGCAGATTTGGGTGACCTTGGAAGGTGATCCCAAACATATCCCACACTTCACGCTCATGCCAGCTAGCATTTGGGAACAGTGAAACCACAGAAGGCACGTTCAAGTCTTTCTCATTTAGAGCGACTTTTAACATGATATCGCGGTTACGGTCGATGGAGATGATGTGGTAGAAAACACTAAAGTCTGCTTCTGGCAGACCTTGACGGTGAATTCGTTGACGCTCATCTACCCCGTGTAAGTCAAATAACATGACATACGGTTTCGGTAATTTCTTAAGAAAATCGACTACTTCCAGTAATTGTTCACGACGAACCCATATCACTGGCATGCCAGTGCGGGTTGCTTGAACAGAAAAGGCATCCGGCCCAAATTGATTGCGCAGTTCCAGAAGCACAGGGTCATTTAAATGATCCTGTGTCTGCCATCCTGGCTGGTTACTACTCGCTTGCGCTATCTGATCTGTCATCATTCTTCACCATAACGCTTGATCAGGTTTATTATTTCGCAACAACATTGCTCTGTTACGCTGTATGGCTTTAAGCCTTAAATTTCGTCTGGTGTACGCAGGTTAGTCACTGCGATACGTTCACCGTGCTTTCTTTCTCTTTCTGATTGCATATTGGCACGGTAAACCCCTTGGTCTCCAACGACCCAAGAGAGCGGACGACGCTCTTTACCGATAGATTCTTGCAACAGAAGCAGAGCCTGCATATAGGCTTCTGGGCGCGGTGGGCAACCAGGGATATACACATCCACAGGGATAAACTTATCGACGCCTTGTACAACAGAATAAATGTCATACATGCCACCAGAGTTGGCACATGAACCCATGGAGATAACCCATTTCGGTTCGAGCATTTGGTCATACAGACGTTGAATAACAGGCGCCATTTTTGTGAAACAGGTTCCTGCTACAACCATGAAGTCGGCTTGACGAGGTGAAGCACGAAGTACTTCCGCACCAAAGCGGGCTACGTCATGAACAGCCGTGAACGAAGTTACCATTTCTACATAGCAACATGAAAGACCAAAGTTATATGGCCATAGAGAGTTTTTGCGCCCCCAGTTAACCACATCGTGAAGTGCATGAGAAAGTTTCCCCATGTACACACTGTTTTCAACTTGCTGCTCCAGTGGATCGGTAACGATTTCCTGAGTTTGCAGTGGGTAACGGTCGTTCTCACCGTTCGGATCTATGCGGGTGAGCGTATAATCCATTGTATAATGCCTCGCTTTTTACTGCGGATGACGATTGCTGATTTTAATAACTTCACTAGGATGCTTCACTTTTCCGCGGGAACGGACTGGAGTCCAATCCAATGCTCCTACGCGAACCAGATAAAACAATCCCGCCAACAATACCAGAATAAAGATCGCGGCTTCGATGAAGCCTACCCAACCGGCTTCGCGGATGGCAACTGACCATGCAAATAAGAACATGGCTTCAACATCGAAGATAACGAAGAACATGGCGACTAAGTAGAACTTAGCTGACATACGAAGACGTGCACTACCGACCGAATCAAGACCTGACTCATAAGGGACATGTTTTGTTCTGGCTTTGGCGCGGCTACCCAAGAAGTGACCTGCGACCAACATGAAAGCACAAAGACCGATAGTGCCGATAAGGAATATCGCAAACGCCCAGTTATGGGCTAACGCTAGGATTGATGTAGACATACTCGTTGCTTACTCATTACTTATGGTGCGTAAACTGCTCTTTTTAACAACACGGCAGTATTGCACCACAATTGCCCAGTTAATCGAGAAGAAAGACCAAAAATCATCACCAAACATAAATCAGTCCGATGACTGCGTTTGGTTTGTCCTCTCTCATTACAATTTACTTTACCCAAATTAGGTAAAATAACCCGTATTTGTTACAAAAACTTCACACTCAAAAAACATTAAAACAACAAAAAGTACTCATGATCTGCTAAAACGTGTCAGTGTAATGAAACACAAGTAAACACTCAAACTAGTTTAACTGATTATTCGTTTTTACTACACCATTATCGCAGGAAAAACCTGTCTTAACAGATGAAAAATTGCGCTTTTTATTTGATCTAACGCACAGATTTATTGAAAAAGTACTCAATTTGTTTACATGGCGTTCAATTTAACTTTAAGAAACTGTAACGCTTTTTTACTCAATAGTTGAACTAACTCGCTGACAATGCAGCGCTATTTTATCAATCCAGCAAAAAAAGATTGTTAATAGCGTAACAAATCGTTAACCAAAAAATGAAATTCTGGTTCTGCCAGCTACATCACAATTATTTCATGGTCTTCAACATTTAACCATACTTATTAAGTGGTTAATTGCGGGTTTTGTGTACTGAAATCGATAAAAAAATGATAAATTTGAACTTGATAACGATTTCTAATAACCGTTGCTCAATATTTATACCTAGTTTTAAAATGATTTCTTATACGTCTTCTCCATTATTGAAAATTTAACACAACAATATGAAATAATCGTTTCAGTTACTAAGCATCTTTATCTATAGATAGGTACATCTAAAAAAGAATACCATTTCCATAGCCTTAGTGTGGTTACATCTTAACCCAGCGAATATTGCTTTAGGCGATATATTACTTTGAATTAAGACACACATTGCTTTTGTGGAAAATAATTAGATTATGAAGCGCTTTCGCCCTCCACTTTCAAAGCAGACATTCAGACAAAAAAAACGGCAATCCCATAAAAATTTGGAATTGCCGTTTAATCATTATGTTGTTTGTTTGCAGTGAGCGACTAACGTTCACTTGAAACGATTAACTTTAACTGACTAATTAGTTTCTGTATTGCCCTCAGCCAGTTCACTCGCTGATGTTGCAACATAAGGAATTTTTTTGTTTTCAATGGCACTAAAGACAGTCAAAACAAAGTCTTTCTGCTCATCCGCATTTTTATATAGCCAGTATTGAATATCAGGTAAACGCGGTAATCCATCCGTTTCATTCAAAATACGTAAATCCGCATTTTGCATTTCCATTGGGCGAGCAGTAACACCAACTTCAGCCGTCACTGCGGCACGTACTGCTGGCAAGGATGCAGCTTCATAAGCAACATGCCAAGCGAGGCCTGCATCATCCAATGCATTAGTACACAATTTACGATATGGGTTAGTTTCATCCATCACCACTAATGGAATTGGCTCATTATGGCGCAATTGAAAATCAGGGGCACTGTGCCATAACACTGGGACAGTTCTTAATGCCGTTTTTGGGTGATGGCTAATTCTTGCCGTTGTTAGCGCTAGATCAATTTCATGGTTATCCAGCATAGATTCAATAAATTGCGCACGCTTGATACGCACTTCAACGGCAATACGTGGATATACAGAAGCGATTCGATTCAGTAAGAATGGCAACAGAATATCGACGGTATCATCAGACGCACCGATGCGTAATTCACCATCCGCATCATTATACGTTAATGAGGCCGTGGCATCATCGTTAGCACGCAATATTTGCCTTGCATAACCCAATAATTGTAATCCATGTGCAGTGAGGAGTTTATTACGCCCATGACGAGCGAAAAGCTCACGACCGACAAGTTGCTCTAAACGTTGCATCTGCTGACTAACCGCAGACTGCGTTCTACACACTGCTGCCGCTGCGGCTGCAAATGTGTTTAGATCAGCGACTGCAACGAATGTACGCAGCAAGTCCAGATCTAGGTTCATGATGGGACGATTGGAATTTATCATCGTTCATTCTCTTATATAATATTTATGTTACCTGGTGTTCTGCTCTCCTCCATGAGAATCAGCGATTTAATTTATAACTATTATAAGCTAGTGCATCTCTAATCCTTAGATTTGCAATGACTTCTACTACTTTTATCTGCATACTGCCAGCCTGTTATTAACGAATAACATCAATGCCGACAACCCAGAGTACTACTAATAAAACAAAAATAGGTTTAACAAAAAACGTATTCTTTTATAGAACTTGATTCAAGAAACCCATTATAAAGCTCGACTAAATAGTAACATATTTAATGTAATCACAATTATTTTAATGTAAGCACATTATAAAATTCATTTCATCATTTATAAATTTACTTTCTTTTCAACTAGTTAAAATAAAAGCTCGCACATTAAGTTAAAAAATAGTGAGAGAAACAATCAATATTACTAACAAAAAAGCCTAAAAAAATATAAAAAACACGCAATATGAGGTGAAAATTATGTCTAAATTTACGAATCTAGCCTCAATATTACATTTTGATACAATTTTTTAGTTCAACTGTCATTTTTTACTTTTTTTCATACTTACACACCAAAACACGCAATATTATTGGAATATTAATTCATTCTAAGTACGCTAAATAGCACATAGAATCAACCTATGTGAGATAATAAGATGTCAAACATCACATTTATACTTTAACCAACCTTTTACACCAAAAATAACCTTGCATCTTCAAAAGCTTCTGAGGGAGGAGTACAGTAAGGTAAGAGAGCCGGTCCCCCTACCAAAGAAATCCCGTTAGGGTAATGAGAGAACAATGAATAATTTAACTAAATCCAGCAAGCTCGATAATGTCTGCTATGACATTCGTGGGCCCGTATTAAAAGAAGCTAAGCGCTTAGAAGAGGAAGGCAACAAAGTCCTCAAGCTGAACATTGGTAACCCGGCACCGTTTGGTTTTGAAGCCCCTGACGAAATTCTTGTCGATGTGTTGCGCAACCTGCCTAGCTCTCAAGGTTATTGTGACTCTAAAGGTCTCTATTCTGCCCGTAAAGCCATCGTTCAACACTACCAAGCACGTGGTATTCACGAAATGACGGTCGAAGATGTTTATATCGGTAATGGTGTATCTGAATTGATCGTCCAAGCGATGCAAGCATTGCTTAATAATGGCGATGAGATGTTAGTGCCTGCACCTGATTATCCACTTTGGACGGCGGCCGTTTCCCTTTCAGGTGGGAAAGCGGTTCACTATATGTGTGATGAGCAACAAGGCTGGATGCCGGATATCGAAGACATTCGTAGCAAAATCACCCCAAGAACCCGCGGTATTGTCGTCATTAACCCAAATAACCCTACGGGTGCGGTATATAGCAAAGATTTGCTATTAGAAATTGTTGAGCTGGCTCGCCAACACAACCTGATTATCTATGCTGACGAAATTTACGACAAAATTCTGTACGATGATGCCGTTCATCACTCTATTGCGGCATTAGCGCCTGACTTATTAACGATTACATTCAATGGTTTATCAAAAACCTACCGTGTAGCGGGTTTCCGTCAAGGTTGGATGGTACTTAATGGCCCGAAAAAACACGCAAAAAGCTACATTGAAGGGTTAGAAATGTTAGCGTCTATGCGTTTGTGTGCCAATGTTCCAATGCAACATGCGATTCAAACTGCACTCGGTGGCTACCAAAGTATTAGCGAGTTTATTCAACCGGGTGGGCGTCTATACGAACAACGTAATCGTGCATGGGAACTTATTAATCAAATTCCTGGTGTATCTTGTGTGAAACCGCAAGGCGCACTGTATATGTTCCCGAAAATTGATATTAAACGTTTTAATATCCACGATGACCAAAAAATGATCCTAGACTTGCTATTGCAAGAAAAAGTGTTATTAGTGCAAGGTACCGCATTTAACTGGCCTGAGCCTGACCATTTTAGGATTGTGACTTTGCCTTACGCTGACGACCTTGAAATGGCAATTAATAAATTTGGCCGTTTCCTTGAAGGTTATCGCCAATAACCTCCAATTTAGATTAGTATTAATCACAATAAAGCCTCCTATTACGGAGGCTTTTTATATTCAATATCGACTCATCATTAAAAGAATGTATTTTTTTGATTATCAAATAATGGAAATTATATATACTGCAACCAGAAAAAAACCTAATAATATAAAAGGAAAGTATTTCATAAAATTCCTTGGAAATTTACTTAATGATTTTCCATTATAATTATTAACACAGCCAAATCAAACAATAATAAGTATAACTTTATTGTTATCTCATGTACTTCTCTAATTGATTATCGAATATAGAATTGTGTTTTGCATGTATTAGTTTTTTAGAACAACTTCCCGATTCAGGAAAAGTAACATAGACTGTTTTAGCATCACCATTAATTCCAATAACCGTCACACCTTCATCCGAATCTGTAATTGAACAGGAGAAATAGCCTTCAGTCTTATAAATATCACCATTATTCGTTAATACAGATACAGACCACGTATTCTCAGGTGAAAACAACCCCGTTTGGTAATAAAAATGAAATACGCCATCTATCTTTTCACCGTGCTTGATATTTTCAACAAATCCCTCTGTTTTCTCTATATTTCCCGATTTATGTTCTACAGAGATTGATTTTACTTCTTCTCCCCAATAATTTTCTATAGAAACAAACCCTTTTCTTCTATGATCGTTATCAACCATATCCCCCCCTTTAGTGTTTAATAATATATTCATGATAGGCTAGATAATACTTAGCCATTCATTAAATTAAATATTATTTATTAACAGTGCTAAATACCTATACTCAGGCATTCTTTAAACGATAACTTGTCATAAATGCATACCCCTCTGCGCTTAGACACGTTATAATTTACCTATTGTTTACCGCTGTTTATGAGGTCTTATGAGCTACTTTTTTGCACACCTTGCCAGAATGAAACTTATCCACCGTTGGCCACTCATGCGCAATGTCCGAACGGAAAATGTCTCCGAACATAGCCTGCAAGTCGCAATGGTCGCTCATGCACTCGCTATCATCAAAAATAAAAAATTTGGCGGGAATGTCGATGCCTCTCGCATTGCCTTGCTTGCTATGTATCACGACGCTAGCGAAGTCATCACAGGGGATCTACCGACACCAATCAAATACCATAATCAGCAAATTGCACATGAATACAAAAAAATAGAAAAATTTGCCCAACAAAAATTACTGGATATGTTACCTGAAGAGTTACAAGGTGACTTTCGGGAACTCATTATTGAGGACTTACAGTCTGAAGAAGAACATTTTATTGTTAAACAAGCCGATTCCTTATGCGCTTATTTAAAATGCTTAGAAGAGTTATCGGCTGGAAATAGTGAATTTAAATTAGCTAAAAAGCGCCTTGAAAAAATGTTAGCCGAAAGACAAAGCCCAGAAATGGATTATTTTATGGAAAAATTCGTTCCGGGTTTTACGCTTTCATTAGATGAAATTAGTAATTAACCCCTTCGAATTAAACATAATAAAGACCCATAACATGGGTCTTTATTTATACGGTGTAAATTAGTTTTAATTTTTCCAACCAATCTTATTTTTATTCGATTTTTTAAATTCAATACCGACTCTTTCAATAATATTAGCTTGTATTTTTGTAGGCGTGCCTTCTAATTCAACAACCTGTTCTAATAGCGAAAGAAATGTCGTTATCATTGATGGCGTGAATTGTTTGATACTTAATTTAAGGATATGTGGAATACTGTGTTCGAAGTTTATTTCGTTATGCACGAGGTGAGCAGATGAAGCAAACAAATCCATTGCCTCTTGATTTCCCAAGTTAAAATTAGAAGCAAATAAGTCAATAACCGTTTGTTTTTGCTCTCGGGAAATTTCCCCCTCTTGCTTTAATGTTCCCACAATAATGGCAGCGGCGGCGTCCGTCGCTGTCGATAAATTATAAATCGGTTTTGTGCCGTATTGTTTTTGCCACTTTCTGCGTCGAGCCCAGGTAAATGGATTAAACGAATTAAGATCAACACCTGAATTTTGTAATGAGTGTAATGCCCAAACAAGCGCAGCTAGTGCTGAAATCGCAGCAATGATAATATGCATTCTAAGTTCTCAGGAAATAAGGCTAATTTAATTAATAGTTTTAATTATAAAAATGAATGCATGATAAGTGACATCAGACTTATCCTTAATTTAACTTAAGCTGAATTAAAGCAAATAAGCTCATTACAATTACCCATATTATGAGTGATAAATAACAGCGCTATTGATTAGGGCTGTTATTTAAAAAGGGAAAAGGAGAGGAATAACCGCAATACTGATAAACATCACGATAATCGTAAATGGCACTCCAATCTTTAAGAAATCAGAGAATTTATAACCACCAGGACCGAGTACTAAGGTATTTACAGGTGAAGAGACTGGCGTCATAAAGGCCGCAGATGCCGCAATGCCCACTACCATCGCAAAAGGCAGAGGAGAAACCTCCATTTGCCGCGCCGCAGCAATAGCAATTGGTGCCATTAATACCGCAGTGGCTGTATTTGAGATAAACAAGCCAATCGTGGCACACAGAATAAATAAACACAGTAGCATCACATGAGGACCTAAACCGCCCGCGATTTTCATTAATGCATCAACCGCAAGGGCTATCCCGCCAGTTTCTTGCAACGCGAGCGCAAAAGGCATCATCCCAACAATCAAGATAATACTTGGCCAGTGAATTGATTTATAGGCACTTTCCATATCGATACAGCGAAATTTCCCCATCAGCAAACATGCGATTAATGCTGCGATAAAGTTAGGAATTTCATTGGTCACCATCATGGCGACCATCAATGCTAAGCAAAATAGAGCATGAGGAGCTTGTGAAGCCGCAGGGGCGACCGCTTCAACTTCTGCCGCTAAGTTCAACACAATAAAGTTACGCGGCTTAGTGGACAAAATACGGATCAACTTCCAATCACCGATCACCAGCAAAATATCACCGAGGCGCAGCGGCTCATCCACTAGCTTACCATCCAAGGCCTTACCGTCACGGCGAATACCAACAACGTTCAAGCCATATCGTGTACGAAACTTGATATCCCGTATACTTTTACCCAGTAACTCAGAGTCTGGGTTCATGGACACTTCAGCCATCCCCACATCGCGAGACTGATCCGAGAAGTAATCCCCACGTAAAATCATTGGCTCAAGCAATTGTTCACTACAAAATAGACGTAAATCATCATCACTTACCGATATATCAACCAGTAAAACATCGCGTTCACGCAGCTCCGTTCCCCCTGTCGCGCTGACCATCACGCGGCGAAACTTTCTCCAACGCTCTATCCCCACTACGTTGGCTTCATAACGTGAACGTAAATGCAGTTCATCAAGGGTATGGCCAATTAACGGAGAGCCTTTACGAATAGCAAGACGGCGCGCGCGGCCAGTTAGCTTGTAATCACGGATTAAATCACGGAAGGTACGGCGGTAGCGTTCAGGAAGTTTATCGGGCTCATTACTGCCTAACCAGCGACGTGTCAGCCACATGTAAGCAATGCCAGCCAGTAGAATAAGAATACCAATAGGGGTAATGGAGAAAAACTGGAAACCTTTGATGCCTTCACGGACTAATTCGCTATTTACCACCATGTTTGGCGGCGTAGCAACCAAGGTCATCATGCCACTGATAAGCCCCGCGAAGCCCAACGGCATCATCAACCGGCTTGGCGATGTTTTCATGCGCGCAGCAACGCTCAGTACCACAGGAATAAAAATAGCCACAACGCCTGTTGAGCTCATGAAAGCACCGAGCCCAGCCACCGTTAGCATCAAAAAGACCAACATCTTGCTCTCGCTACTTCCTGCAACGCGAACAAGCCAATCCCCCATTTGATATGCGATCCCTGTGCGAACAAGACCATCACCAATAACGAACAATGCGGCTATTAATAACACGTTCGGATCGGCAAAACCTGAAGTCGCTTGCTCTAACGTTAAGGTGTCGCTGAGTACAAACGCAACAATTACCAATAACGCCACCACATCCATGCGGACTTTATTCGTGGTAAAAAGAACAATCGCTATCAACAGGAGGGTTAATACCCACAGCAATTCTCCGTTCAAAATATCCCCTTTCGACGAAAAAAAACATTGCTAAAGATTTTCTTTAGTTAACCATGTTTTACGGAGAATTTCTTTGATTAGATCACGATTAAAGCAATTTTGACACTAAAAGTTCATAATCACCATTAATGTCAGGTCCCATAACAGAAATTTGCTCCAGTGAACTGACAATTACATCGATTTCATCACGGCGGGGTAAGCTCTCTGGTGCATGGACTGCAACCACTTGGCAACCTGCGCTAAGTGCAGAATGAATGCCAGCTTGAGCATCTTCAAAGGCAATGCACGATTTTTCAGGTAGAGAAAGCGCTTTTGCCCCTAGCATAAAAGGTTCTGGATCAGGCTTACCTTTAGACACTTTTTCAAATGTCACCCAGTGTTTCGGCTCTGGTAATCCCGCAGCTTGCTGGCGTCCATGTGCGATGGGTACAGTCCCTGAGGTCACGATCGCCCAAGGTGCACCAATCTCATTCAGACGTGTTAGCAAAGCAACCGCACCCGGTAAGGCGACAACGCCTTCAACATCTTCACTTTCCATCTTTTCGAGCCAGCGAAAATAACCCATAATTTCTTCATCACTTGCCTCAGGCAAAAAATGGCGCAGGCTGGTCAGAGCAGGCTTTCCATGAATAAAGCTAATAATTTCTTCTGGATTTTTACCTATACGCTCACCAAATTTACACCAGCAACGCTCAACTACCGCCAGCGAATCCGCCAATGTCCCATCCAAATCAAATAGAAAACCCTTTGCCTTTAATTTCACGTCTACCCCTTTCATGTACTTGAATCGATTCTATCTCTTAGTTAACGCTAAATAGACGCCAATGCGCAACCTCAATAACAAAAATAATCAAGATTTGCGTTAATGACTTAGATTTGAATGCACTGGTGAGTTAAAGCTGAAAAGAAATGTGAAATTGAATTTGAAATTGAATTTTTATACCAATTAATCCCATTTGCTCTAAATAATTCGCCTTGTCGCTAAGGCAGAGGTATGAAGAACAAGTTTGCTCTAAGGAGTTTGTGCTGTAGCTAGGCGGCAAGCACGCTAATCCCTAGGAGCATACATGAGTATGTGACTAGGGTTAGTGTGTGAAGCCAACACCGCTACAGCGCAAAATACGACGAGAAAAACTAAGCGTTAAAAATTTGCGAAATCTCCACTGCTGACAAATGATACTGCCTTGGACACGCATGCCAAATCGACAACATCCGAACATACTTCTCCCACATTGGCGTTTGCGAGTTAAACCCGTGAGTCCCGCTATCAAAATGGGTATAACGCCCTTCTGTATTCACCATAAAGCGCACATAGCTTAAATAACGCGCTTCCGTTGCTGCATCAAAACCTAAAAATTGCACACGGCGGCCATCAATATCTTGTTTTTCAGGCAAATTACTGTAGGAGACTTGCAGTGCGTGGTACATCTCCATAATTTCAATCACAGTGCGACATGTTTCCTCACTTAAATGACCGAAATCTCTGTCCAGTTCGCGCATTTGTAACCCAAAGCCACGTTCAATAATCGTTTGCAAGCGGCGATAACGTTCTGCGTTATCTGGGTCTAACATAGTCATCATTTTATATTGATTCGATAAAATCAGGCGTTGGGCGTTAGTCATTTCCATCATGGCTCTCCTACAGAAAAGTATGGCTTATCTTCGCACTCAACCTACATCTAAGACAGTGAAAACATCGCTTTTATTGATCTAGATACACTTTTTGCATTACTTATTGTTAACTCTAGCTTTTAATAAAAATTGTACAGCGATTTTTTGTTAAACATCTTCCATAAAAGAGCGATCGAGTTGGTTAAATGCACGCTTAAGAAGGTCAGCCAACGCCATGTAATCAGGCTGTTGCTCAACGGGGGCCATCGCAATTCCCGCCTCTGTAAATTTGTCGCGGATCTCGTAAAACCAGCTCAGCAAGCTTGATGGCAGAGGTGTTGACGCACGTTTCCCTAACCACCATAACCCTTGCATTGGTAAACTACAGGCAAATAATGCCGTTGCAATTGCAGGGCCAAGCTGCCCACCTAAAGCGATTTGCCATGCTAATGTGAAGATAGCAATCGGCGGCATAAAGCGAATACCAAAACGAACAGCTTTGTTAATCCGAATTTCAGGGAAAATAGGTGACAGTTTTTTTTCCATAGGAAAAGTTTTCAGATAGCGATTGCCTAATCTGAAGCGTTTAAAAAAACCTGGGGGTGTGTTTTGTAATGTACTCATGAATCGTTTCCTATGCACTTCTAAAACTGACTAGCTATCATTAAGCTTACGCCATTGTGAGTGAGAACGCACACTTAAGTTAAACAAATTATTTACTGAATTTACCTTAAATTAAGCGACCTTAATGAAAATCAGCTATTCTGATAAATATCTAACTTCGTGCTATAACTACACTTTATATGACACTTATGATTTTAATCAATCAAACGACCTATTTTTAAAAAAAACATATAAAATATAAAATATTTTTAGTAGAATCTGCCACATTTAGAATTGCTGTTGAATTTGTTACTTTATCGCTTTATCCATCTTTTTAATAAAAAGATAGACAACAGTTATATATTGGGGTTTTGGTCGTTATTTCAACACCAGATGCGAAGTTTTCTTTTATATAGCACTTTGCACAAAAGAATAACGATAGCGTTATAAAACCCTTGAAGATTACCAAGATCTTTAACTTTTTCGCCTTTAACATGATATCAATCATGATGTTTCAGGTCATAAATACGCTAGGCTCTAGCGAACCATATTTTTAATCTGAGTCTTTTCATGTTTTTAAAAGGCTTCACAACAACAATTAACGATAGGTATTTCCATGTCAAGTAAGCTGGTACTGGTTCTAAACTGCGGTAGCTCCTCGCTGAAGTTCGCCATCATTGATCCAACTAACGGTGACGAATTTTTATCCGGTTTAGCTGAGTGTTTCAACCTCCCTGAAGCCCGTATTAAATGGAAAATGGATGGTGCTAAAAAGGAAGCTCCTTTAGGTGCTGGTGCGGCGCATAGCGAAGCATTGAATTTCATTGTCAACACCATTCTTGCTGAAAAACCTGAGTTGTCAGCGCAAATTACATCGATCGGTCACCGTATTGTTCACGGCGGCGAGAAATTCACCTCTTCTGTTTTAATCACTGACGAAGTGATTGAAGGCATTGAAGCGGCAATCCCATTTGCTCCACTGCATAACCCTGCTCACCTAATTGGTATTGAAGAGGCAAGAAAATCGTTCCCTCATCTGATCAATAAAAACGTGGCTGTATTTGACACTGCGTTCCATCAGACAATGCCACAAGAAGCCTATCTGTATGCCCTGCCATACGAACTCTATTCAGAACATAGTATCCGTCGTTACGGCGCACACGGCACAAGCCATTACTATGTTTCTCGTGAAGCGGCGAAAAAACTCAACAAACCTGTTGAAGAATTAAACGTTATCACTTGCCATTTAGGTAACGGCGGTTCTGTCACTGCGATTGTCAACGGTAAATGTGTTGATACCTCTATGGGCTTAACGCCATTAGAAGGTTTAGTCATGGGAACGCGCAGTGGCGATATCGACCCTGCAATTATTTTCCATTTACATGACTCTTTAGGCATGAGCGTTGATCAAATCAACAAAATGCTGACCAAAGAATCTGGACTATTAGGCTTAACAGGCGTAACAAGTGATTGTCGCTATGTTGAAGACAACTATGGCACAAAAGAAGATGCAACGCGTGCAATGGATGTTTTCTGCCACCGTTTAGCTAAATATGTTGGCGCATACAGTGCACTGATGGAAGGCCGTCTTGATGCTATCATCTTCACAGGCGGTATTGGTGAAAACTCAGCACAAGTTCGTGAAATTACCCTGAAGAAACTGGCTATTCTTGGTTTCGAATATGACCACGAACGTAACTTAGCGGCACGCTTCGGTAAAGAAGGTTTAATCACAACCGATAATAGCCGCCCAGCAATGGTTATCGCAACCAATGAAGAGTTGGTTATCGCTCAAGATACTGCGCGTTTAACCGCATAAGAAACATCTACCGCCAGCAAATGCTGGCGGTATCGTTTTGTCATTAGAGTAACCGAAATAAAGAGGTTCCCGTGTCCCGTACAATTATGTTAATACCTACCGGCACCAGCGTTGGCTTAACTAGCGTTAGCCTAGGTGTCGTTCGCTCAATGGAACAAAAAGGTGTTCAATTAAGCGTATTCAAACCTATCGCACAGCCCCGCATCTCTGGCAATAAAGACCAAACTACTGAAGTCCTGCGTTCCCATTCAAGTATCACCACCATTGTTGAACCACTGACGATGGAATATGTTGAATCACTGCTGACCTCATCTAAAAAAGATGTGTTAATGGAAGAGATTGTGGCTCGCTACCACGATCACACCAAAAATGCAGAAGTGATTTTAATCGAAGGCTTGGTACCCACGCGTAAACACTCTTTTGCTCAGTCATTAAACTATGAAATTGCCAAAACATTAGGCGCGGAAATTGTTTTTGTCACTGCGACAGGCAATAGCTCAATTACACAAATGCAAGAGCGTTTAGAGCTAGTTCGTAACGAGTTTGGTGGCCAACGTAATAAGAATATTATCGGTGTTATCATTAATAAGGTGAATGCACCTGTTGATGAACAAGGCCGTACTCGCCCTGACCTGTCTGAAATCTTTGACGATTCAACGAAAGCGACAGTGGCTAACCTCGACCCGAAACAGCTTTCTGCACTGAACCTGCCAGTGCTAGCATCCATTCCGTGGAACTTCGATTTAATCGCGACGCGTGCAATCGACATGGCAAAACACTTGGGTGCAGAGATTGTTAACGAAGGTGAGATCAAAACACGTCGTGTTAAATCTGTCACTTTCTGTGCACGTAGCATCCCACATATGCTTGAGCACTTCCGCCCAGGTTCACTGTTAGTGACTTCAGCAGACCGCCCTGACGTACTGGTTTCTGCATCATTAGCTGCGATGAATGGCGTTGAAATTGGTGCGGTTCTGTTAACGGGTGGCTACAACATCGATGCGCCAATTCGCCAATTATGCGAACAAGCATTCGAAACAGGCTTGCCTGTCTTCATGGTGAAAAGCAACACATGGCAAACTTCCCTGAACCTGCAAAGTTTCAGCTTAGAAGTGCCAGCAGATGACCATGAGCGTATCGAAAAAATTCAAAACTATGTGGCTCGCCATATTAGCAGCGACTGGATTGAATCCTTAGTGGCTGACTCTGAGCGTCCAAACCGTTTATCTCCGCCAGCGTTCCGTTATCAATTAACTGAATTAGCACGTAAAGCAGGTAAACGTATCGTTCTGCCTGAAGGTGATGAACCTCGTACCGTTAAAGCCGCCTCTATCTGTGCTGAGCGTGGGATCGCAACATGCGTTCTGTTAGGTAACCCTGACGATATCCGTCGTGTTGCCGCTGCACAAGGCATTGAATTAGGCACGGGTATTGAAATCGTTGACCCAATTAAAGTCCGCGAAGAATACGTTGCACGCCTTGTTGAACTGCGTAAGAGCAAAGGTATGACCGAAGTTGTTGCTCGTGAACAACTGGAAGACAACGTAGTTCTGGGCACATTAATGCTCGAAAAAGGTGAAGTTGATGGCTTAGTTTCAGGTGCAGTGCATACCACCGCGAATACCATCCGCCCACCGCTCCAGTTGATCAAAACGGCGCCGGGTAGCTCATTGGTTTCTTCTGTGTTCTTTATGCTGTTACCTGAGCAAGTCTTTGTTTATGGCGACTGTGCAATCAATCCAGACCCAACAGCAGAGCAATTATCTGAAATCGCTATTCAATCTGCGGATTCTGCAAAAGCCTTTGGTATCGACCCACGTGTTGCAATGATTTCATACTCAACTGGTGATTCAGGCGCAGGTAGTGATGTTGAAAAAGTGCGTGAAGCAACCCGTTTAGCGCAAGAAAAACGCCCAGACCTGATGATTGATGGTCCATTGCAGTACGATGCGGCGGTAATGGCTGATGTGGCGAAATCGAAAGCGCCTAACTCCCCAGTTGCCGGTAAAGCAACCGTGTTTATCTTCCCAGACCTGAACACGGGTAACACCACCTATAAAGCAGTACAACGTTCCGCTGACCTCGTGTCAATCGGCCCAATGCTGCAAGGTATGCGCAAACCAGTCAATGACTTGTCTCGTGGGGCATTAGTTGACGATATCGTTTATACCGTTGCGTTAACTGCAATCCAAGCGGTACAGAACGAAAACGCGTAATTCATTTATTATTGCGATAAATGCCAGCCAGCATCATTGGCTGGCATTTTTTATTGTGCGAATAAATTAATGATAGTTTCTCTTAACCAATTCAGTGCGTTATCCGTATCACTGCGTTCATGCCAAATCATTTGAAAATCCAATGGTGCAATCTCAACGGGTGGCTCAAATATCACACAATGTTGATTCATCTCTGGCGGAAAACCTCTTTGTGCCGCTGTTAAGATAAGGTCAGTACCTGCAATAAGTTGTGGTGCAACTTGCCAATAAGGTACTGTCACTGCCACACGTCTTTGCTGATTTAACCGTTTTAGCTGCGCATCAACTTCGTTGGTGTCAAACGGTTTCATACTCACAGCAATATGAGGGTGTGACAACCATTCGTCCAACGTCATTGTTCCCGCTGGGCAAATTGACTTATCGGCCAGACTCACCATTTTATCTTGGAAAATCGATTGGGCACGAAGCGTGTTATCAAGTGAATTAAAGACCCCAAACGCCAGATCTAAACTTCCTTCTAATAACTTATTTTGCATTTCTTCTCGACTGCAATGCCAAATGTTTAAATCAACATCAGGTGCTTGCTCGCGCAGAAAACGCGTTAATGGTTGAGCAATAATGGCTGCACCATAATCAGACAATGCAAGATTAAACCGTTGATGGCACAAAGCAGGTTGAAAATTTTGTTGAGCAATCAAGTAGTCTAATTGCTCCAGTGCTTTCAGTAACGGTGTATATAGTGATTCCGCTTTACTGGTTAATTGGTATTGCCCATTCTGCCGTACCAACAGAGGGTCTTGAAATAGCTCACGCAGCTGATTCAGTGAGTGGCTAACCGCAGGCTGACTTTTATGAAGGGCTTGTGCCGCACGGCTGACATGGCGTTCCCGCAATAAAATTAGCAAGGTAACTAATTGATTTAAATCTAATCTTCTTAAGTTATTCATTTGGCGAATAGTACCTTATAAAATTGTTCATTTCCCAATTAATTCCCTGCTCGTTAATCTTATCTTAAATCAATAATGATCCCCTGTTAACACTGAGGTTGATATGTCTACACTTTCATTATCTGGAATACTTTTAGCATTAGTGGCGCTGTTTGCTGGGGTCGTTGTCCCTATCCAAGCAGCAAGCAATGCAGTATTAGCCCGCCACTTAGGCCATCCACTTTGGGCCAGTGCCGTTTCACTGGTGATCAGCATTATTGTCCTGATCCCATTACTCTTTGTTTTTAAGGTTCCAAAACCTAATTTTAGCGCGGAATTGTTTCATCAGCCCCTTTGGATTTGGTTTGGGGGAATAGCGGGTATGCTTTACCTCACTTCTGCTCTTATTTTAGTGCCAAAAATTGGTAGCACGACCTTCTTTGTGATGGTGATTGCAGGTCAATTAATGATTTCAGCTTTGATAGAGCACTTTGGGTGGTTTGGTATGCCACAAAACCCAATTCCACTCGGAAAGATACTGGGCATCGGTTTAGTGGTGACAGGCGTGTTCTGTGTTCAAATGGCACGTAAATAATGCACACAAAAATACCCGCAAAAATCGCGGGTATTTTATTTAATGAAATATCCCAATATTATTTTCTTCGGGTCAATAACGAAACAACCACCGCAACAATAATATTCAGAATAAATGCAGCAATACCAATATTCATAAAGCTTAAGCCTTCCCCTAACCATGGGAAGAGTTGTGCTAACGATATTTTTTCAATATAGGTAATCGCAAGGAATAATACCCCTGCCGCAATACCACAAATTGCACCCGCAGATGTCATTGGGTTGTGCTGTTTAAAACTCATTAATAACGCAGGGAAAAATTGCGCGACTATGTTCACGCCAAGCAACATAATTGCCACTAACGTGTCATTACTGTGGAAAATAAAATACAAGCTCACCAAGGCAACTAACGGCACCATATAGCGCGCGTACACACCAGACTGGCGTTTTTCTTCACTCACACCTACCGCTTTTTGTACCACGCCCGCTAACATATTTGAGGTGGTTAACAACAACATAGAACCGGGTACTAACGCCGTTAACATCCCTGCTGCACCGATAAAGCCAACCACAACAGGTGAAAAGGTTTCTTTCGAAATTTCAAACAGAGATAAATCCACCGCAGAGCCTTCAAGGTGTGGAATTTGTAATATCGCCGCATAACCAACAAAAAAGGCAAATAGCATAATCAAGCTGTACGCCGGAATTAAAATACTATTTCGCTTGAGGGACTTTTCATCTTTTGCCGTAAATACCGCTGCCATATAATGAGGCCAACAGAAATACGCCACAACAGATAGGAATATTGTGGAAATATACCACGGAATATTCAGCCCTGTTTTTGGGAAGGTTAAGAAGCTTGGCATGGCGGTATCAATCGCTTTAAACATATCACCAAAGCTACCGTAATAATGCAGCGGAATATAAATCCCAATAAACACCACGACAATTAAGATCATTAAATCTTTCAGAGCGGATGTCCAAGCTGACCCATGAATACCTGAAATCATCACAAACAACGTGACTGCGATAATTCCAATCCAAATGGCCATATCCGCAGGAATAGCCCCATAGGAGGCTTGTGAAACAATAATACCAAGGCCTTTCAGTTGGAGAACAAATAATGGTACCATCGCCGCAATGGAAATTAAGCTAATTAATAGCCCGAGCCCTTGGCTGTTATATTTCTTAGTAAATAATTCAGAAATAGTTCTGACGTCATTATCTTTTGCAAACCGCCAAACACGCGGATGCACCCAATACAAAAAGATCCCCATAAAGGCATTAACCGCTAGGGTATAGAGAATAGCTGGCCCTTTACCGTATGCCCAGCCGCTGCCCCCAAGGAATGTAAAGGTCGTATAAATTTCCCCTGCACTGAGTAGGAAAACGAGTAGCGCTCCATAGCTTCGCCCACCTACAGACCATCCTTCGTGGTCCATAGTTTTTCCTTTTTTGGCTCTGATTGCCAAATAAACACTGAAAAGGAAAAAAACGGCAATAATAATTAATGCGGAGCTCATGACGTTTCCTTAAGGTTTTTACTGTCTAACACATTAATTAATAACATAACAAGTGCTGTCACAATCACCCATGCCACTATCCAAAACATCAGGAAAGGCAGCCCCATGACAAAGGGTTCAACCTCATTGGCATAATAGATCCCGACGGTTAACGCCAAAATCGGGAAAATAACGAGGTAGTGATACCATCTCATAAAAAGTCCTTATTTTTATTATCCACGAGAAACCAATTCACGAGGCAAATGGCTTAACATTTCAACGCCATCTTCTGTAATCAGTAACATGTCTTCAATCATAATACCGCCCACGCCAATACCGTAATACGGCGTTTCCAAGCTCATGACCATGCCTGCACGGAACACTTCAGTGGTTGCTGCACTAACAAAAGGCGCTTCTTCTAAACCAACAAATACGCCGTCACCGTGCCCCAAATGACCACGGTTATAGTGTGGTAAACCTGATGAACGAATTAATGCCATTGTTTCATTGAATACATCGCTTAACGCCACACCAGGTGCAATACGGCTTAGCATATATTGATGGCCTTTTAATATAGTTTGGTAAATCCCGTTAACTTTGTCATTCGGTTTACCCACCACAAAAGTACGTGCGATATCAGCACCGTATCCCGCCACATCCACACCGCAATCAAACTTAATTAAGTCCCCTTCTTTTGCTGGCACATTGTCTGGCAACATTTTGGGGGAAAAATCACTTCCCACTGAAATTAAATGAAAACGACTGTAATTGGTTTCAGGAAAAGACATGACTTTGGCTTTAAAAGCGGCGGTCAGTTCTGCTGATGTACAACCAACACGAATCAGTTGGCTAGCGGCTTCAATGCCTGCCTCAGTAATTTGGGCTGATTTTCGCAGATGATTGATTTCCCATTCACTTTTGATCATGCGTAATTCATTAAAAAGCGGTGAAGAATCAACCAAATTCAGTTCTGGAATGACTTTATCTAACCAATTTTTACCCGTGTAGGTAATTTGGTTAAGCTCAATCGCGACAGGCTTGCCATACACACCCGCCTCAGATAAAGCGTCTTTTAATAAGTTAAAAATGGTTTCAATTGGGCTATTGATCGGCCTTGCTTTTACCACTTTACCATTATCAGGGTTATAAGGGTCGTCAACATCCACCCAAATTGGGAAGGTTTTAATCTGTGCGTTTGGCATTTCCAAGCTTAAGTTTGCCGCTTCAAACTCATTCATGATCACCAGTGATTTTACTGTGGGATCACGGAAGATCACGGCAATGGCAGAACCTGTTTGCCTGAAGGTGTACATAAAGAAACTCGCAAAACCTGTTAAGTGATAAAAATTATCCCCAACCGTTGCAATTAGCGCTTCAATCCCCTCACGCGCCATAATTTCACGCGCTTTATTTGTAACATTTTCAAGGTGTTGTTGTTTTAAAAGTGACTCTGCTTTTTGAATTGTCATTGTTATTTTCTCAATCCGTCGTTCTGTATCGCTAAATAATTTCACAATATGACAAGCGAAATAATAAGTTCGCTTATTATATCGAGAGTTGAAATGGATACATCGTGTAAGGTGCAAGTTGGATATAACTAATAGTTATATATTAATCAAAAATTAACCTTGCTAGAGATTTGAATTTTGGTGAAAAAATTAAAAGGACTACAAAAAATAGTCCTTTTACGATTTAAATCTGAGTGATTATGAGTTTTCAGCACAAGTGATGGCTTTTTCGGACTCATTGTTACGCGTCAGCCATAACGAAAGTGCTTTTAGTGAATCAGGGGTGAATTCATCACAACGAGCGCTGATTTCTTTTGGGGTTAACCAACTCACCTCTGCCACTTCAGACTCTTGCAGTGCAAATGGGCCATGACTAACACAGCTAAATAACCCACCCCACACGCGGCAATGCGCATCTTCGAAATAAAAATGGCCATGTTCTGCAAATGGTACGCCAGCAATCCCCAACTCTTCTTCCGCTTCACGTTTTGCGGAGTCCAGAATATTTTCACCTTGGGTAACAACACCACCGGCGGTGGCATCGAGAAAGCCGGGGTGAAAATCTTTAATGTCAGTACGTCGTTGAACTAAGATTTTCCCCATTCCATCATGCACAACAATATACGTCGCACGATGCCGTAAATTTTCAGCGCGCATTTGGCTGCGGGTTGCCTGAGCGATAACGCTGTTATCCTCATCGACAATATCGACCCATTCAACGACTTCGGTTTGTTGTTCCATCCTGTAAACCTTTTATAATTAAGCTAAAATAGCTTATGTCATAGATTGATTGCCACGACATGTCAGACAATACAACGGGCTTTAACTCGCACTTAGTCGTCGATCCTAGCCCAATTTTCACTTGGTTGCTATCACAAATAAACACTTCTTATCACATTGCTCATAGAGCTTTTGTCTTTTTTGCGATAACGTAGGCAAATCACACAATTTGTGCTCACAGGTGCTATAGTTAAATCATAAAACCTATGGAAACATTGTATTAGCGTGATGACTTGATCTTAATGAGATAGTCGCTAGGCAACTAGGGCAGACAACAACGCTGCGGTTTGAAATATGACGGGGATGAGGAGCATACGCAAGTATGTGACTTAAGGTACTGAGTGCAGACAACAACGCTGCGGCTTGAAATATGACGGGGATGAGGAGCATACATAAGTATGTGACTTAAGGTATTGAGTGCAGACAACAACGCTGCGGTTTGAAATATGACGGGGATGGCAATGAAAATACTCATAACAGGCGGCACAGGGCTCATCGGCACCCCTCTGGTTCAAAAATTAATCGCCCTTGATCATCAGGTCACTGTATTAAGCCGTTCGCCACAAAAAGTGTATAGCCACTTTTGTAAGGCCGTTGAATGTTGGACGACGTTAAATGATGTCAATAATCTCAATGGCTTTGATGCCGTTATTAACTTAGCGGGCGAACCCATTGCTGAAAAACGTTGGACTGACGAGCAAAAAAAACGCCTTTGTGATAGCCGTTGGAAAATCACCCAGCGACTCGCTGAACTTATTGCCGCTAGCGAAACACCGCCTTCCGTTTTTTTATCGGGCTCTGCCGTAGGCTACTATGGTGACCAAGGTCAAGTTGTTGTCACTGAAGACGAACAACCCCATGACGAATTTACCCATCAACTCGCTCAACACTGGGAAGCCCTTGCTGAAAATGCCGCGTCCGACAAAACACGTGTGTGTTTATTACGCACAGGCCTTGTCTTATCCCCCAATGGCGGTGTATTAGGTAAAATTCTGCCTATTTTTAAAATGGGTGCTGGTGGCCCAATTGGTCATGGTAAACAATATATGCCATGGATACATATCAACGATATGGTCAACGCGATTTACTTTTTACTGACGACTCCAACACTTTCAGGCCCTTTCAATATGACTGCGCCTTACCCTGTGCATAATGACCAGTTCACGGCTATTTTAGGGGATGTACTCAACCGCCCTTCTTTTGTCCGCACGCCTGCGTTTGTTATCAAAACTATTTTAGGTGAATCCGCGGCTTTAGTATTAGGTGGGCAGCAAGCTATACCTAAACGTTTAGAAGAAGCCGGGTTTGAATTCGAATTTATCGAATTGAAAATTGCATTAGAAGATTTATTGGTTGCCAAAGAAAACTAATCCCTTTTAACGCTCCTAGTATACTCATATCTTTACTATCTCGAGATAGACATGACGAGATGATGGCTACACATTCCTATACAGATGCTTTATGCAAATCATGTACATTTATATCTATTACATATAGTAAATAAAAAATCATTGAGATTTGAAAGATACAAATAGAAAACATAAGTATGGTATCTATTCATTAGATAAATTAAGGATATCATAATGCCCGACAAAATAACTTCATTAAATAAAACACCCTTTACCCAATCAAAATTTTTAAATTTTTTAGAAACAGATGGCTCTAAATTTTTCAAGGAAAACATACTGGGTATTGCAAATTCAAAAGAGCCTTTCTTTGGCTTTTGTTATGGCACATCTGTCAAATTCTTACATTATAGTGATAAAGGTTTAGAGCAAGACTTTATCAATACTTACAACGGATATCTAGATAACATTGCCGCTAACAACGCTATGTTGCAAAAAAAACGCAGTGATTTAGCGATGACATCTGTTTCAGACTATAAAAAGCACACAGAAAAAAAACATCTAATTAAACAGGGAAATCAACTTCTTAAGGAAATATTTGATATACAAAAGTTAAACGATGAATCAGTAATAAACTTTAATTTAGCACTACCCATTCCATTATCTTCCCCCATACTTGAAGAGAAAAATGTTTTGAAATTAATAGACCTAGCATTAAATGAAAATCTTAAAGAGGTTAAAAACGAGAAACATAGAATGCTAAAAATAATCATTGCCCCCATAATTTCAGAAAACAGAAAGCATGCAAAAGAAATATGCACATTAAATTCAAGTGAAACTTCCGACTTAGAAACTGACATACTACTGGAAAAGTTTGGTATTATTGAATCGACCATTAGCATTAAAGCGAATCAAACGAAAATTAATAGTCTATTAGATTCAATGCAAATTTTCACACACGAAAAAATAGAAAAAAACTGGGCGGATATAAATAAAAAACAAAATTTGATTTCCACCGTAAAAATGCAAGATGAAAATGTAGAAATAACGAAACTAAATGATTTTATAAATATAATTAAAGCACTCAAAGATGAAAATCAAAATCATCTAATTTTATACCCAAACCATGTTTGTGCTATTAACATTAAGAGAAACAAGCAAAGTGAAACCTATCAATTTTTTGACCCAAATAAAGGCATATATAAATCTAATGATTTTGATGAATTCTCTATCTTTCTAAAAAACTACATGGATAAACATAAAGAGTATGAAATTGTAAAAGACAGCGACTCTAATTACCAATTTTCATTTGTTAAACTTAATAGGATAGACCCCAGCTTAAATAACCATAATAATAAAAAGATTTTTGATAGCAATTTAAAAACAAACAAATTACTGGTATTAGATAACTTTGAGGCCGTATTCAAAAGAAAATCATTCAAAAATTTGATACCAAAAAATAAAACCTATCGCATTGTACACCGTCATTTTGACAAGAAAAATCACCTCGTCACATTAGCGTTTCATTACACTAAATCAAAGAATGATATGCAAAAGACCATCTACTCGTCAAATATTGATGCTGATAATCTTCATCAGGTTATAAAAAATAACCTCACACTATTGAAAAAAACGGATGGGCGCATTTTCATTGATAAAAAAGGCAATATTTACCCTGTCGCACCCAATATTTCTATGGGTAATTTTGATCTTAATACTGACCCTAGTGTTATATTTGGCTCAAAAACACTTAATAACCAAGTATAAATATTGTCTTAATTTATTTAGCCCCTTGCCAGCGATTAAATAAATCCTGCTCAAGTTCAATATCAAATTGGTCTAAAACGCGGTTCACTGTCTGGTTAACAATGTCTTGGATAGTTTGCGGTTGATGGTAAAACGCTGGCATGGGTGGCATAATTACCGCCCCCATTTCAGCCGCTTGCACCATTAATTTCAAATGCCCAACATGCAATGGCGTTTCACGTACTCCAAGGACTAATTTCTTGCCTTCTTTAAGTACGACATCCGCCGCTCTTGTCACTAAGGTGTCGGTATAGCTATGAACAATACCAGAAAGGGTTTTCATGGTACAAGGCATAATCACCATGCCGGCGGTACGAAACGAACCTGATGAAATGGCCGCTGCAATATCGCGGCTATCGTAGTTGTGGTCTGCAAGTTGCTGTACGTCTTTCACGCTGTATTGGGTTTCTAGTGCTAATGTTTGGCGGGCAGCGGCGCTCATCACTAAATGGGTTTCAACCTGTTCGACAGGTTTCAGTACCTCAAGCAACCTGACGCCATAAATCGCCCCACTCGCTCCAGTTAACCCAATAATCAGCTTTTTCATACTGTCTTCCAATAATTTTAATTATTTGCATTATACACTAAGTACATTGAAATTGTTGATGATGAAACGCTAATTTATATCAATTGTTCAAACCTAGGCTAGAATCATTATTCATTCTAATTCTTAAAAAAATCAATGAATTCCATGGTTAATTATAAAATTAACCATGGCTTATATTTTATAATTATTATTAGCAGACATTTACAGTATCGATTTACGCAAGAAAACACAAAGTAAAACATATAGTTTGTGTATCTACATTCACGTTATAAAAAATCAGAAAATTATGAAAACACAATTAAAAGACAATTTTAGCTTTCAAATAAACCAAGACAATATGTATGAAAACATCATAAGAAATGATAAATTTCAAAATAGAATAATCAATATAAAGAATATTGATCCAGATCACCAAGGTTTTTGCACTGGATTATCTATATTATCAGCCCAACAACTACTGAAAGGAAATATTTCTAATTTCATTGAAAATATAAAATCTTTACAGCAAACAGTCCCTGTTAAATCCGATTATAAATCTTATTGCATCTCTGAAGATACTCTTGATGATTTAATAAAGGACCAATCACTGATTGATATTTTAGAAGTACAGAAATTACATTTAAATGACTTTTTCATATCAAACATATGTTTAAATTTCACAAAAATTTGCAATGAATTATTGATTAAATTTAAAGATGTTGACGTGACCGATCTTGACAAAAAAGGAGTTAACCCCGATTTTTTTGCATACAATGACTTATATAACGTAATATATACTGAACAGAAATTAATGACGAACCATTCTAAAGATTTAATATATAATAATATTAAACTACTGGTTAGTGCCATTTACAGTCATTACAGTAAAAATAAAGAACCCATTGATAACTCCTATTTTAATTTATCACCAAACCTAATTAAAAGCATCATGAACCGCCATGTAACCTATTTTGAACAATTAGATATCATCAAACATATTATATATAGATTAGTTGCTAACGTATTCAAAAATAGCAATGAAAAAATGAGTAGCATGGGCATCCAGACTAGGAACAATCGGTTTAATAGTTGTTATAATAAAACCACTTTAACTGATATGGTGAGTATCATTGAAAATGACAGGGCTAATCGGTCCGCATATATAATGACAACAGGTAATCATACTTTATTTACTGGAAAGGAAACTGATGATTCTAATACTGATAGTTATCTATTTTTAGATCCAAACACGGGTTTGAGAACGTTTAGCAGTAGTGAGAGTTTCTCAGCACATTTATCTTTATTTATGAAAGAAAACACAGAAAAATATATAATAAATAAAAACACAGAAAAAAATGACTATGCGTTTTCTTATTTTAAAGTTGATTTAGCAACACCAGAATTAGACAATATAAAGCAAGAGTCTATTTTAAGAAATAGAATTTTAGCCAATGAAAAATACGTTATTACAAATGAAATTAACAATGAGAATGTTACAACTAATGGGATCTATCACAATTCGTTTAATCAAGCAGATAAAATAATTACTTTAATTAATAGTCACTCCAATTCAGTAGATTCTAAAGATAAACATATGATATATTCAAACCAATTAGACTCCGATCAACTACATCAGTTTATAAAAAATAATCATCAAAGTATTAGAGAAATAAAGTCAAACTTATTTATTAATAAATCCAATAAAATTTATCATATTGACCAATATCCTCCGGTTAACAGTTTCATAACAAGTGATAATATTGATAGATTTTTAGGGGAGCCTATTAATTTTAATAGGCAACAAATCGACTAATATCAATCTATAAAAGGTAAATAAGCAACTATTTCCCTACAAAACCACTTGAAATTTAATGAGTTAAAATAAAATATAACGACAATTTATCTCTTTATTTAGCTAGCTATTTCCTAATAGTTAGAGTTACAGCTAGGCGGCAAATAGGCTACCCAAGGAGCATACTAAAGTATGTGACTCAGGTAACTGAATAGAGCCAACAACGCTGTAACTCAAACTATGACGAAAATTTTAGCCTTCGTTGTAGATTTCCAAATCCTCAACTTCACTCTTATCTTTCAACTTCAGCTCGTCGTCTTTACGCAAGTTTTCCAGATAATCTAAATAACTTTGGTCGATGTCTTTGGTGACATAAATGCCATCAAATACAGAACATTCGAACTCAGTAATTTCTGGGTTTTCCTCACGAACAGCATCAACTAAGTCAGATAAATCTTGGAAAATTAACCCATCTGCGCCAATTAATTTGCGAATTTCATCCACTTCACGGCCATGAGCAATCAGCTCGTTGGCATTTGGCATATCAATACCATACACGTTCGGGAAGCGAACTTCGGGTGCAGCTGATGCAAAATAGACATTCTTCGCACCCGCTTCACGTGCTAATTCAACAATTTGCTCAGAGGTTGTACCACGCACAATAGAGTCATCGATTAATAATACATTCTTATCGCGGAACTCAGCACGGTTAGCATTCAGTTTACGACGCACCGATTTACGACGTTCTTGTTGACCCGGCATGATAAACGTACGGCCAACATAACGGTTTTTAACAAAACCTTGGCGGTAGGGTTTATTCAGAATATGGGCGATTTCTAAGGCAATATCGCAAGAGGTTTCTGGGATTGGGATCACCACATCGATGTTAAGATCTTCCCACTCACGCGCAATTTTCGCGCCGAGTTTTTGCCCCATACGTAACCTTGCGTTATACACCGACACTTTGTCGATAAAGGAATCTTGGCGGGCAAAATAGACGTATTCAAAGATACATGGTGTCAATTGTGGGTTGTCAGAGCATTGGCGGGTGAATAATTGGCCTTTCTCTGTGACATATACCGCTTCGCCTGGAGCGACATCACGTAAAAATTCAAAGCCGAGTGTATCGAGCGCGACACTTTCAGAGGCAACCATATATTCATGTTCGCCATTTTCGGTGATACGGCGGCCTAATACTAACGGGCGAATGCCGTGAGGGTCGCGAAACGCTAACATACCGTGACCGATAATCAGGGCGACACAAGCGTAGGCGCCACGCAGCTTTTTGTGCATCGCGGCGACTGCGCTAAAAACGTTGTCTGGTTCAAGAGGGAAATGGTCAAATCTATCCAGTTCATAGGCCAGCACGTTAAGCAAAATCTCAGAATCCGACGTCGTATTAACATGGCGACGCGCGGTTTCAAACAAACTGCGTGTGAGTTCGTGTGCGTTTGTCAGATTACCATTATGAGCAAGCGTGATACCAAACGGTGAGTTCACGTAAAAAGGCTGTGCTTCTGAAGCACTTGAACTGCCTGCGGTTGGGTAACGAACATGCCCTAACCCCATGCAACCTTGTAACCGAAGCATATGGCGCGTTTCAAACACATCTTTCACAAGGCCATTCGCTTTACGTAAACGAATATTATTTTTGCCATCAATAGTGGCAATACCTGCTGCATCTTGCCCACGGTGCTGGAGCACTGTTAAAGCATCATAAATTGATTGGTTAACTGGTGTAACACCAGCGATCCCGACAATACCGCACATTTGGTCTTTCCTCATCAGCCAGACGGAGAGATGTTCTCCGGTAGGAAACTTGACGCATTTTGCAGGTAGTCAAAAAACCACCTGATAATATGACTGAACTGTGGAATAAACTCTGAACGCTGCCAATCCTCACTTTGAGGAAGCGGTGTAAAGGTATCGAGAAAGAACAACAAAGCCGATACAATCAACACACCACGCAGAGCACCGAAGCAAATCCCCAGAACACGATCAGTGCCTGATAAACCCGTTTTTTGCACTAAAGAGCTAATCACATAGTTCACCACCGCGCCTACAATTAATGTGGCAATAAATAATGCGGCGATGGCGATGCCGTTTCGCACCAGTACATCCTCAAAGCGGGTAAAGTAGTCCGCTAAATAAGGGTAAAATGTACTTGCGACAAAAAAAGCACAGCCCCATGTCACCAGTGATAGTGCCTCACGAACAAAACCACGGATCAAGCTAACCAGTGCCGAGAAGCCAATAATGGCGATAATTGCGTAATCTATCCAGACCATATTTCATCCAAAATTTGCACTCACGACATCAGCGAAGTGCATTCTAACAGAAAACGAAAACGTTTGCGTAACCATTTTTCTATCAATTTACAAAAAATAGCGGCGAAAAGAAAAAATCATAATCGCCGCAGTAAGTTACTAAATCCCCTTACCTTTTAGGGATTATTGTGTCTATTTATTAGGGTTTAAATGTTTGAATTATCCCTTTTGTCCCTGTAATCGCGTTAAGTTCAGGAAGAGCAGCTTCTAGCTTTTGTCTAGATGCCTCAGGCCCGACATAAATACGCGTAAGTTTATTGTTCACGGGCTTAGCTGGAACGGTATACACTTGGTAACCCGATAACCGTAACTTCGCCACAATCTCCTCAACCTTGTTCGCATTGTTCAATGCAATGACTTGAACCACAAACGCTTTGCCTTGCGGCTCAGGTTTTACCTCTGGTTTCGGTTCGGGCTTAGGTTCTGGTTTCGGCTGTGGTTTTGGTTCCGGCTTAGGCTCTGGTTTAGGTTCTGGCTTCGGCTCAGGTTTTATTGGCTCGACTGTCGCAGGGACATTTGCCGCCACTTGTTCATTTTGCTGCTGGGTAATCGCCTCTGATAGCATGGCCTCAGAAGCCCCTTCCGAAGAAGCACTCGCACTATTATGTGCTAATGGTGCAATCGCTTCGATATCTTCTTCGTCACCCGGTTTCGGGATAATAGGAATGGCCGCAAATTCATTTTCATTATATTTCTTATCGCCATCAAGAAGCGCAGGAAGTACGATGACCCCTGCCGCAACCAGAACAATGACGCCAGCAAGACGATTTTGAAATTTACTAGCCACCAGCACTATCCTTTTTGGTTTTCTAATAACATCATGACATGAGCGACGGTGTGAAATGACCCACAAACCACAATCACGTCTTGTTCTTGCGCATCAACACAGGCTTGCTGCCACGCTTTTTCAACACTATCAAACACATTGGCTTTAGCGATATGCTGGCTCAATTGAGCCACATCTGCCCCTCTAAATTCAGTTAATGGGGCTAGATACCAATCCGTCACTTCCTGCGATAAACACTCAAGAGTGCCTTTAATGTCTTTATCGCCAAGCATTCCAACAACTGCACGAATACGGCGACCTTCAACCGCAGGTAAGCCAGCTAATTTACTGACTAAATACCCTGCCGCATGGGGGTTATGCGCCACATCCAAAATCATTAATGGCTTCTCGCCAATAATTTGGAAACGCCCCGGCAATTGAGCTGATTTTAAACCTTGAACAATAGCGGTATCCGTGACTTTTTTTGCAATATCTGCATCAATTTGCAGTAAGCAGCTAATCACACCTAATGCTGTTGCTGCATTTGCCAGCGGCACATTCGGTAATGGCAGATTATGCCACTCACGTTGCGAACTTTGCCAAGACCAACTCGCTGCTTGTTCGCTATATTGCCAATCTACGCCACGACGGAACAGTACCGTGCCAATTTTATCGGCATATTGCCCAATCGACTCTGGCATATCAGGCTCGCCCACCACGCCATAATGACCTTGACGGAAAATACCCGCTTTTTCATGACCGATATGTTCACGATCAGAACCCAGCCAATCGGTATGATCGAGCGCAATGCTGGTAATGGCTGCAATATCTGCATCCACCACGTTGGTGGCATCTAAACGCCCACCTAAGCCCACCTCTAAGATAACGATATCCAGTTTAGCTTGCTTAAATAATTGTAGTGCAGCCAACGTGCCATATTCAAAGTAAGTGAGCGAAATATTTTCACGCTGCGCTTCAATGGTGGCAAACGCTTCACAGAAATCAGACTCGGAAAGTTCTTTCCCTTGAATACGCACACGTTCAGTGTAGCGCACTAAATGCGGAGAACTGTAAACACCCACTTTTAACCCCGCTGCCATCAAAATTGATTCCAGCGTATGGCAGGTGGTGCCTTTTCCATTGGTGCCTGTGACGGTGATAACTCTAGGAGCAGGTTGCGTCAGGTTCATGTGCCGAGCAACTTGGCCGACTCGTTCCAACCCCATGTCGATATTTTGGCTATGCAGGTCAGTGAGATAAGAAAGCCAAGCCTCCAAAGGAGACTTGGCTGTAGGAATGATTAGATTACTCATCATTTTTTTTATGCTTTGCAGAATCCTTTTCTGGTTCTTCGGCATTGATCTCATCAATGGCATTTAGGTCGATTTCTACCGTTTCTGCCACAATGATTGGCGTTTCAGTGAAACTTGGTTTGTTGGTTAACATCGCCAAAATTTCAGCCAGACGATCACGCATTTCAGGGCGACGAACGATCATGTCGATGGCGCCTTTTTCCAGTAAGAATTCACTGCGTTGGAAGCCTTGTGGCAGCTTTTCACGTACAGTTTGTTCGATAACACGCGGACCTGCGAAGCCGATCAGCGCTTTCGGTTCTGCCACGTTGATATCACCTAACATGGCTAAACTTGCTGAAACACCGCCCATGGTTGGGTCAGTTAACACAGAAATGTATGGTAAACCGCGCTCTTGCATTTTTGCTAAAGCTGCACTGGTTTTCGCCATTTGCATCAATGATAACAACGCTTCTTGCATACGTGCACCGCCGCTTGACGAGAAACACACCAGCGGACAGTTATCTTCCAGCGCTTGCTCTACCGCACGGACAAAACGCGCCCCCACGACGGAGGCCATTGAACCGCCCATAAAAGCAAATTCAAACGCAGCAGCGACGACAGGCATCCCTTTTAAGGTTCCTTTCATCACGATCATTGCATCTTTTTCGCCAGTTTCTTTCTGTGCTGCGGTAATGCGGTCTTTGTATTTTTTTGAATCTTTGAACTTGAGAATATCTTTTGGCTCAAGTTCGCTACCGAGTTCTGTCGTAGAATTTTCGTCAAGGAAAGTTTCTAAGCGCTGACGGGCATGGATACGCATATGGTGGTCACATTTTGGACACACAGATAAATTGCGTTCTAATTCAGCACCGTATAAAACTTGTCCACAGCTATCGCATTTAGTCCAAACCCCTTCTGGGATGTTGGCTTTGTGAGATTGGGTCAAGTTACCTTTCTTTAAAATTTTTTCAATCCAGCTCATTAATGGACCTTTTTGTCTGATTCACTCTGGTTATCACCAGTATGTAATTTTTTGCCATTAAACCACAATGATATCTCACTGTAGATAAAAACTTTTTAAACCACTTAGTGGTTATCGATTTTTTGCGCTGCCGCACGCTTTTCTTTTGCTGCAATTCGGCGATGACGAATAATTTCAACCACGCCCGGCAGAATTGAAACAAAGATAATCGCGACTATCAGTAATTTCAAATTCTTTTGTACGAACGGTAATTCACCAAAGAAATACCCTGCATAAGTGAATAATAATACCCAAATAAATGCGCCCGTCACATTATAAAATGCAAAGTGACGATAAGACATTTTGCCCATTCCTGCAACGAAAGGTGCAAAAGTTCTAACTATCGGCACGAAACGCGCCAGTATAATCGCTTTACCGCCGTGTTTCTCATAAAATGCATGGGTTTTGTCTAAATAGACTCGACGAAAAATCTTTGAATCTGGATTTTTAAATAATCTTTCCCCAAAAATACGCCCAATCGTATAGTTTACCGCATCACCAATAATTGCCGCAGTGATCATTAGCGCTACCATTAAATGCACGTTAAGGTCGTTACTGTCTAAGGACGAAATGGCGCCCGCGACAAATAATAACGAATCCCCCGGCAAAAATGGTGTGACCACTAACCCTGTTTCGCAAAATAGGATCAGGAATAGAATACCATATACCCACGTGCCATAATCTCTGACCAGTTCAGCGAGGTGCACATCGATATGTAAAATAAAGTCGATAATAAAACTGATAAATTCCATATAATCCTCATTAATAATAGCATCCGTGCTATTTGCAGTAATTATGAGATAAAGTTAACGTCGATTTACATCAGTTCATCGCCAAGAAAAAGTGGCCCCATGACATTACTTGGGAGCGCAAATTTCTCTGGATAATCCACACTGACCAAATAGAGCCCTTCCGCTTTTGCCGTGGCGGCAGCTTTAGTTCGGTCTTTTAATTCAAGAAGATGAGCCATCCAATCAATCTCTTGATTTCCGCAGCCAATCTCCAGCAAACTACCAACAATATTTCTCACCATATGGTGAACAAACGCATTGGCTTTAATATCTACCACCACATAATTCCCGTGGCGGCTCACATTGACGTGCATAACATTACGCCAAGGTGTTCTAGACTGACACTGGACTGCTCTGAATGAGGTAAAATCACGCTCCCCAATCAGTGCTTGCGCCGCTTCGTGCATTCGTTTTTCATCCAGTGGATAATGAAAATGGGTCACACCACTGGATAAAATGGCAGGCCGATAACGGTGATTAAAAATCACATAGCGATAACGGCGCGCCGTTGCACTAAAACGTGCATGAAACTCATCATTAACAGGTTGACACCAACGTACCGCAATATCTGGCGGTAAGTGAGTATTTGCCCCCATCGTCCAAGCCGCTTCTTTGCGTTCAGCCGACGTTTCAAAATGCACCACTTGCCCCGTTGCGTGAACGCCTGCGTCCGTTCGCCCCGCGCAAAACACACTAATCGGCTCAGCGGCGATTTTCGACAATGCTTCCTCTAGGCAGCCTTGTACACTTTTTACTTCTTGCTGGCGTTGCCAACCAAAATATCGGCTGCCGTTGTATTCAATACCTAACGCGATACGATGCAACTTTGTTGACTCGGACATCAGTAAAACAGCTCCTGAGCCAGTTTTTCCGCCGTTTCAACCGCCATTAATGCACCACCGAAACGTACGTTATCTGCCACTGACCAGAACTGTAAAATTTCGGGAATACCGTAGTCATTACGCACACAACCAATGCTGAGTTGGTCATTACCCGATGCTTCAGTCACTTGCGTTGGATAATCGCCCTCTTCTGAGACCTGAATATCGTCAAAACGTTCAAATTCATCGTTCGCTTCTTCCGCACTGATTGGGCGTAACGTTTCGAGGTGAACCACTTGCGCATTACCATAGAAAACAGGGGATTGAATAAAGCTAACCGCGACAGGTAGGCCATCGTCCTGCAACACTTTACGTACTTGTTCAACTAAGCGACGTTCGTGCGCCACGCTGCCATCCATATCCGCCAACAATGGCAGCATGTTGAAAGCTAATTGCTTGCTAAAACGCCCTTCTTCCGCAGGAATACCATTTAATAAACGTGCGCTTTGCCCTGCTAACTCATCGACTGCGGCTTTACCATAGCTAGAAACAGACAACATATTGGTTAATGTGATACGGCCTAAACCGGCGGCATCCACTAACGGTTTAATGGCTGTTAATAACTGGCTGACGGCGCTATCTGCTAACGAAATAATATTACGGTTACGGTAATCCGCTAATACTTGCGGGTTCACACCCGGCACAATTAATGGCACATCAGGCTCTTGGGCAAATACGCCGCTAGTATCAATCACGATGCAGCCATCTTGCGCTGCGGACTCGGCATATTGCAATGAAGCCGCTTCACCTGCCGCGAAAAAGGCTATTTGAGCTTGTGACCAATCGAAATCTTTGGCATCAATAACTTGAATACTTTTGCCATTAACACGCACGCTCTCCCCCGCACTGCGCTCGCTGGCCAGTAAATACAGCTCACCGACTGGGAATTCTCTTTCTTGTAACAGTGAAATTATCGCTTCACCCACAGCACCGGTTGCACCCAATACTGCAATATTCCAACCTTTAGTCATGGCTATTCCTCTAAAAAATAAAAAATTAAATGACCTCAATAATTGAAGTCATTTAATCAGAAGTTCATATTACTAAAATCTATGATGCGTGAATTAAGCGCGCCTGAAAACCAAGCTCGCTGAGCAACATAGCAGTTTGCGGGTCATCACAAATCACATTCAGGGATGACCATTCGCGGCGCTCTTGGTAATTTTTGCGCAGCTTATCAAATTCACCTTTGATACCTGCAACGGCTCTTAATGCGCCATCATCACGGCGCACATCATACACTAGATGCACTAACCTTTTGAGCTGGTTTTGCGTTAATTTACCATTGAAAGTCAATTCGCTGATATCGGGTTTTGGCAATAGCGATGAGAGGGAAACGTGCGCCGATTTGCCGAGAAACTGACAGTAAGCTTCATAAACTTGCGTCGTTCCGCGCGCTTTGCCCTCTAAGGTATAGCCTGCAATATGTGGCGTACCGATGTCGACTAAATGGAGCAGGTCGGTATTTAAGTCAGGCTCTGGCTCCCAAACATCCAGCACAACACTTATTTTCTTTCCTTGCTGAAGTGCAGCCAGTAACGCTTGGTTATCAACCACTTCACCACGGCTGGCATTGATTAAAATGGTGCCGTCACGCAAGTTTTCTAAGCGGGTTTTGTCCATCAAATGGAAGGTTTGATATTCCCCTGCCATATTCAGCGGGGTATGGAAAGTCAGTACATCAGCCTGAGCAAGCAGCGCATCAAAAGCCACAAATGGCCCATCTTGCCCTTTTGCAGCACGTGGCGGATCGCATAAAACCGTTTTCACGCCCCATGCATTTAAACGCGTGGCTAAACGGCCACCTACATTGCCAACACCAATGATCCCAACCGTTTTATCACGTAAATCAAAGTTATCGCGCTCAGCGAGCAGTAATAAAGCGGAAAATACGTATTCCACCACCGCAATGGCATTACAGCCTGGCGCAGAAGAAAAACCAATATTGGCGCTGGATAACCATGCTGTATCCACATGGTCAAAGCCCGCAGTTGCAGTGCCGACAAATTTAACCGGCGTATTACTCAGAAGTGATTCATTGACCTTGGTGATGGAGCGAACCATTAATGCATCTGCATCAATGAGTTCTTGTTCAGGAATTGGACGTCCTGGTACAGCTTTGACGTCGCCTAGCTCACTAAACAGTGCCTGAGCATAAGGCATATTTTCATCAACTAAAATTTTCACGCTGTGTGTCCCAATGATTGGTAATTTTGCTCTGTATCACAATATTTTGCCACGGTTTACCCCAGATGCCTACGAGAGTTAGCGCTCTAGGCTAAAGTTATCGTCCATCGCAAATTCTTTCACACGAAAACGGTCAGGTGTCACCCCAGAAATTTGTTGAAACATGGCAATAAATGCCGATGCTGAGCTATATCCCACATCTAACGCGACTTCATGCACGCTTTTTCCGCGCTCTAAGCCAGCGACGGCATGTAAGTAGCGTAAACGTTGCCGCCATTCACTAAATGACATACCGAGTTCTTGTTGGCAACGCCTTGATAACGTTCGCTCTGAGGTATAATAACGTTTTGCCCATTCCGCCAGCGTGGTGTTATCAGCGGGGTCGTTTTGCAGTTCTTGTAAAATCGGAGCTAAAAATTTGTCCTTAGTGGCGGGCAAATAGGTGTCTTGACATGGGGAAAGTGAAAATTGGTCAATCAACACATTGGCAAGGCGTAAATCTTGTTCCGTTTCGGGTTGAACAACCCCCCGTTGGTACATATCCGTCATAATGGATTGAAATATCGGGCTTAAACGAACCACACAAGGGCGCTGAGCTAACACCTCATTATATTCATGTGAGAAATCCACGATACGAAATTTGACACTTTCTTTATTAAAGCTAGCATGGGGGATATTCGCGGGGATCCAAATACAAAATTCAGGCGGCGCCAAGTAGTGCTTTCCAGCCACTTCCATTTCCATAATACCGCACACCACATACAGCATCTGCCCAAATGGGTGTGAATGTGACTTGTATTCGGTAAGTGCAGCGGTTTGTTCGTGGCGAAATGCAATAAGTTCAGGCTCAATAATATTGCATTCACTGATTTGCCAAATATCTAATTTTGAATTTCCCATGATACCTGTCTGAAAAGCGTTATCGATTGTCTGGTTATCAGTATATATAAAAAATCGGTCAGATGTATACTGGATCACATTCGATATGGGAGAATGTGTTAATGAAGAATTTGCTTTTTCCGCTGATTGCGGTTTTGTTATGGTCAGTCAACGCCATCGTCAACAAAGCGGCGTCCACGGCCATTGATCCTGCGGCAATTTCCTTTTACCGCTGGGCACTTGCGCTAGTTGTTATGACGCCTTTTGTACTGCGCTCTGTGCTACGAAACCATAAAGTGGTGATGAAACATTGGTGGCAATTAGCCATTTTAGGGGCGCTAGGAATGATGCTATACCAAAGCTTAGCCTATTATGCCGCACACAGTGTCAGCGCCACGTTTATGGGGATCATGAACTCACTGATCCCATTATTAACAGTTATCATCAGTATTTTTGTTTTGCGAGTGATCCCAACAGTGGGCATCGTTCTTGGCTCCGCTTTGTCGCTGTTTGGCTTACTGTGGTTGGTCAGTCAAGGCAATCCAAGTTCATTACTCTCCCATGGGTTAGGCCAAGGCGAGTTAATGATGATTGTTGCCTCTGCGGCTTACGCCCTCTATGGTGTACTCACTAAACGTTGGTCAATTCAGCTTTCTAGCTGGGATTCGCTCTATGTACAAATTTTCTTTGGGGTGATTTTACTGTTACCAAACTTTTTAATGGCAGACGATGTGGCACTGAATAGCCACAACATTGGGTTAGTGATGTTTGCGGGGATTGCCGCCTCAATTATCGCACCCGCTATGTGGATCCAAGGCGTGATGCGCTTAGGGGCAAATACCACGTCCATATTTATGAATCTCGCCCCAGTATTCACTGCAATTATCGCTATTTTCGCCTTGGGTGAAGAACTAAAAAGCTATCATTTAATCGGTGGAGGCGTGGTATTACTGGGTGTGATGCTAGCGCAGCAGTTACGAACCCCGCTCACACAAATGTTCCGCCGTGAAAAAAAGGTGGTTCAAAAGGATACTTGCCAGTAAAATAGAATTACAAAAGCAATAAAGCAATGTCGTCACTCATATGCCCCACATTGTGGGGCTATGTTTGAAAGCCCCTCACAAAATAATCCATGCTTTTCCCTCACTTTCTTAATTTTTTTGACTCTTTTTTATCAACCTTAATGCTTTGTGACATTTTATCATCACTCAGTTATTCATTATTTTTCTGCCATTGGTAAGCTCAAAGTCACCTTATTGCTCATTGTAGACCTAATCCGATTGAATCTTCTCCATAAGCAATTAGACTTAAGCCAAACAAAATACCTCTTTAGTAGTATTAGCCTAGGGTATGCACTAAACACAGGAGCGTGGCAAACAATCTGATAAGCCATGACAAGGAAAAACCATGACTAAACAGCTTAAGATAGGTTTGTTTGCATTGATAATAATCGCTATTGCAGCCGGCATTTATTTTATCAATGCATCAAGCCAATCCAACTCAGCCCAAGCTGGGTACGACTTATATCAACAAGGTGATACTAAAGCCGCTGTTGAGCAGTTCCAAAAAAATGCCGACAACGATCCTCAATCTGCGTATGCCTTAGCCATGATGTATAAAGATGGAATTGGTATTGAGCCTGATGATGAAGCTGCGCAGCGTTATTTAATCAAGGCCGCTGAAGCTAATAATAAGAATGCGCTCTATAACCTCGGTTATTACCGCTATAACCGCGAGATGGATGATACGCCTGAAGATAGAAGTGGTCTCACGTCACTCACCAAAGCCGCGGATTTAGGCGTTATCGAAGCGCAAGAGTTAGTGGGCAGCGTGTACATGGAGGACAGATACGACGAAATCCCCCAAGATATCAAACTGGCACGCCAATACTTTACCTTAGCCGCTGATCAAGGCTCCAACTTATCAAAATTTGCGCTGGGTTATATTGCCCATCAATTTGATAAAGACAATAAAAAGGCCGTTGAAATCTTAACGCCGCTGGTTAGCAGAGATTTCCCATTACCTGCCATGCTGCTTGCCACTATTTATGAAAACGGTGGCGATGGGATTGCACCAAACCCTGCATTGGCGAAAAAATACGAGCGCATGTCTTATTCCTCTACGTTAGATTTTATTTCCCAAAGCAATGATATAGAGCCAGCGCCTTTATCGCTGTATGGTTCACAGACGGCTGAAGAGAAACAACAAGTTCTCGCCAATCTTGAAGAAAGAGCCAGTAAAGGTGAAGAATACGCCATTTACACGCTCTATCACAAATACAGTGAGGGTGACGGAGTAAAGCGCAGTGAATTGCGCGCCATGGCCTATTTGCGCCCTCTGATACAACAAAAGAAACCCAAAGCACTGTACCTAAGTTACCTTGCTGATAATAAAAAAATTAAAGCGCTCACCGAGGCTGCTGACCAGCAATACCCTGACGCAATGTATGAGGCTTATCGCGCTTATTCAGGTACCACTTTTAGTTCTATTGACCGAGATGATGCCTTAGCCAACAAATATTTAACCTCTGCAGCCGATATTGGCCATCAAGAAGCACTGATTACCATTACTCAGCGCGCTATCTCTAACTATGATTTTCCCACGAAAAAACTCAATGAGACAGTGGCGAAATATCTGCCTGAGTTAATGAAGAAGTACCCAAATTCAGCAAAGGCGCAAATCCTTGCCAGCCAAGTTTATGGCACGGAAGGCAGTGTATTATATTCACCAGAAAAATCTTTTGAGGCGACAGTAAAAGCAAATCGCATTAAGCCAAGTTATGAAACCCAAATGCAACTTGCTCGTGGTTATATTAATGGCTTCGGTACTGAAAAAAACCTCGAAAAAGCCACGCAAATACTGAAAGATAACTTAGATTCACGAGGCTACCCATCCACCGCAGATCGCATGCTAGTTCATTTATACTATCGTTATGATATAAAAGAATTTGTGGATGAAAAAACCATTGTTGATATCTTAAAGAAAGACGTTATCGAACGCGACAATGATGCATTAGCGCATTACTATGCGGATTACTTACTGCGCCAAGACCCAGAAAATAATAAAAAATTAGCCTTTGAACTATATGAAAAAGCAAGTAAATACGATTATAACGGGCGTGTCTATTACGCTGCAGCCCTGCTTAAATATCAGCCCTCTGAAACCAATACCATCGCCAATATACTGGTGGATTTGCTCGACTCATCTCGTGCAAAATCCTCGTTAACGCCCGAAGAACTGGCCACCGCCTACGATATTTTATTTAAAATAGGCTTAAATCGCAGTGATACCAAAACATTACTCGTTCACTTAGCGACTAATGAAAAAAACGCCGAAGCGCAAAAATTGATTGAGCCACTGATTGGCACTGACGCCGATATCACTTATCAATATGGCATAAACCAACTCACAAACTTAAAGAATGTTAGCGCGCTAACCAATGACGAACTCAAACCTTACTACGAGACCATTTTAAACGCAGCAGATTTAGGCAGTACATCCGCAATGTTATACATTGTGCAAAACCTTGACCGCGTGAATTACATCAATGACAAGGCCTATTATAAAGACCGCTTCCAAGCCATCTCAGGGTTAACACCCGATGACATCGTCCCACAATATAAACGTTGTGCAGCATTAGGCAGTAACCGTTGCTTATATGAACTGGGTGAAATCTACCAAAAAGGGGATTATGGGGAAGATGCAAACTATGACCTCGCGATGGAGTATTTCAACAAAATCTCTGACCCTGATTTCAGTTTTTTAAAATCACGTAAAAGAGAAATTGAAAAAGCGAGAGCCTCGTTTATTACCATTCAGGCCAATGCAAAAAACAATGACTCAGATGCAATTCGCACCCTCGCCAATGCGTATAAATTCGGAAATTATGGGCAAAAAGTCGATCAGCAAAAATGGCTGGAATACTTAGCGAAAAGCGCCAAACTGAATAACGAAACGGCACTTGAAGAGCTGATTGACTATTATAATGAAAATACCGAACTTCTGAGCGCGAACAAAAGCAAAATCATTGGTTATTATGACCAACTCGCCGCCCTTGGTAGCAAAAACTATACCCGCGAACTGGCTCACCAATATTTAAATGGTAGTCCATTAGTCGAAGCTAATCGCCAAAAAGCCCGTGAATACTACCTAAAATCAGGTAGTTGGGGAAATGAATATATCAAATACATGGATGACTTTGATATTGGAATGAAAACGCTAAATGAAAATGCAACCGCATAATACAAGGTTGGCCGTGCCTATTTGTATGGTAACGGTGTGAAAGAAGACCGCCAGCAAGCCAAGAAATATTTGAAAATGGCCAGTGATGAAGGAAACGATAACGCCATTATTCTGTACAGTGAAATACTGTATATGGGCGAGCTCTCAGACGATAAGGAAACGCTGATTGTTGAACCAAATTGGGATGAAGCCATTGTTTACTTGAGAAAATATTCTAACCCGAGCCGTGTTGAAGAATACACAAAACTGTATGACACCACCGTCGTCCCTGCACAAAATGGCGATGCGGCGGCCGCTGGTCAACTAGGGGATTGGTATAAATCCCGTGGCCGCGCTTCTGCCGCGCAGCTTTGGTACAAAAAAGCCATTGCTGGCGGTAACCTCGCTGTTTATCCATCTCTAGACAATGTGACCGAAAGTAGCCAAGCCAAGCGCCAAAATTACCTTGATGGCGTAGCAAGGGGCGACTTGTTCTCTAAAGTGCAACTCGCAGGTGATTACTTATATGATAGCCGTGTTCTCTTTGAATCTGACGAGTACAACACTGCAATTCAATATCTGCAAGAGGGGATGAAATCTACTGATAGCGATCTTTCAAAACAAGCGTTTAATTCCTTAGCAAACTTGTACCAAAAAGGTATTCGCAGCGAGAAGAACGACCTTAATCGTAGCAAAGATGATAAGAAATACTTTGCTTTACTCGAAAGTGAAGCCCAAAACCGCCCTGACGCCCTCAAACGCTTATATCACTATTACGCCAGTAGTGATCCACAAAAAGCGTTAGAGTATCTGGAACAGGCCTATAAACAAGGGGATATGGGTGCAATCAAAATGCTCTATGAAATTAATTCCCCAGGGCGCTACTGTTCCAATAGCCGCAATACGGATATGGATAAAGCAGGCACCTACCTGAAAGAGTGGTTAGAAAAAGGCAAGTTCGAGAAAAATACGGATAGAACCTATATTCAAGAACCTGAGGATTTATCTCGTGCCATGGGCGACCTCTATCTCGAAGGTGAATGTAGTGTTGAGCAAGATCTCGATAAAGCCATTGAATGGTTTGAAATTTCCTTGAAATATCACGATAAATACGCACTTGGTAGCCTCTATAATGCCTACACTCGCAAAAATGATGCCAAACACGCGTATTACATCGCGTTAAAGTTGGAAAAAGACACTGACAAGATTGAGTTGATGAATAACCTTTCAGCGGAAGATAAGCAAGAAATTGATAAACGCTTTAAAGAAGAGCAAGACTTCCAAAAATATGGCCGTTTTGCTGAACAAATTGAAGCGAAGCGCGTCAAAGCTGAAGCAGGTGATAAAATGGCCGCGTTCTCGTTAGGGATCAACTACGCACGAGGCGAAATGGTCCCTGAAGACACACAAAAAATGATTTATTATTATGAACTTGCTGGTAAAAATGGCTACCCAAGAGCCTACAACATTTTGGGCAACCTATACCGTAAAGACAACGAGCGTGGACTTGAAAAGGATTTTGCAAAAGCCCTGTATTATTTTGATTTAGGCGCCCAGCAAAATGACAGTAATACCGCACACTTAGCAGGAGATATGCTCTACTTCGGCCAAGGTATGCCAAAAGATTACGTTCGAGCAGCCAAGTACTATGATATGACCGATTTAGAACAAGGCACTCACCATGCCATGGCAAAATACAAACTTGCCTATATGTACTATAACGGTTGGGTTGGCACCAAGAGCAAAGAAGATCTGCAAAAAGCCCATGATTACCTTGAGTTAGGGGCTAAATACCAAGACAAAGATTCCATCAAAGCCTTAGAAAAATGGGATTTTAGTGCACTAAAAAAATAAAATGTAGAAACAAAGGGCGCTCAATCAAGAGTGCCCTTATTTTTTAACGAGTTGGCGCATGACTCGCGGTAAAAGCAATGCGTACAAGCAACCCACCCAATGATTCACTTTTTAATAATTGCGGTTCTGAATCATGGTAACTGGCAATATCTTTTACCAATGCTAAGCCAAGCCCTGCTCCCTCTTTCCCTAATGCATTATTTAACCGTGTAAATGCCTCCATGGAGCGGCTAATTTTCGCATCAGGGATACCGGGACCAGAATCTTCAACCTCTAAAACAATCTGCTGAGTACTTTCATCCTTCACCACTCGCACAGTCACCACCCCGCCTTCAGGGGTATATTTAATCGCGTTATCAATTAAATTGGCACACATCTCAGCAAGCAAAAGAGGTTCACCTTTAATCCATGCTGTATCAAGCCCTTCATAGCCCAAATCAATCCGCTGGCTTTCTGCCTGGCCGAGTCGAGTAAAACAGGCTTGATGCACAATCTCCACTAAGTTAATCGCCCTATATTGGCTAACTGCCGATTTTTCATGGGCTTTTAAGCGAGATAATTGCAAAAGCCTATCCGTCAGTACGATGGTGTTATCCAGCGTTTGATTGATCGCTTGTAAGCTTTGTTGGCGCTGGCTTTCATCTTCAGTATTAATGGCAACGGACACTTGGGTTTTTAACACGGTTAATGGCGTTTTTAATTGGTGAGAGGCATCCGCACTAAAGCGTTCTTGGCGCCTTACCATGCGTTTTAATCGCGATATATAACGGTTAAGTGCCTCAATTAACGGTGATAAATCCGACCACGGCAACAGGTTCGGCAATGGCGTCAAATCATTCGCTGAGCGCCCTAACATCAAGTTTGATAGTTTTTTCAATGGAGTCAAAAGCTTACTCAATAAAATATAGGCAAGTAACAAGGTTAAAAACACCACGGTTCCTTGGCTCATTAATGCGGATATTAATAATTGATTGGCTAAATCTTGCCGTGAATAGACGGTTTCTGCCACACGGATTTCCACCATTCCCGCAATACCACCTTCATTTATGGGCTGAAAAAAAGTGGCGATGCGTATCGGTAGGCCTTTATATTCCGCATCATAAAAGTAAACCAGAGCGGTATAGTGCTGGGAGCGCATCCAATAAGGGGGGATGGGAGGTAGGTCATCATAACCCGAAATAGTTTCCCCCTCAGGGGAAATCACTTGGTAAAAAATTCTGTCGTTATTATTCAATTCGAAGCTATCAAGCACCACGTAGGGCACATTAACTGATAAGTGACCATCGGTAACTTGTAGCCTTTCTGCAACCGTCCGTGCGGAGGCAAGAAGCGTGCGATCATACGCCAAATTAGACGCATATTTTGCACTGTAGTAGTGGGTATAAACAGAAAAGCTGCCCAACAAAATGAGCGGGATACCGAAAAAAAGCAGTAACTGATGAAAGAGAGAGCGTGGATGAGAGACTAATTTCATACACTACACTGCTCTAATCGGTATCCCAATCCGCGTAACGTATTGATATTAATGTCTGAACCCGCTAATTTTTTTCTTACGCGATGCACATATAATTCAATACTTTGTAAATTGGCTTCATCTGACAACGAAAAAACCTGCTCAAATAATTGCGTTTTTGAAACAGGCCGCCCTCGCCGATGGAATAAGGTATTTAATACCGCATATTCCCTAGGCGTGAGCCCTAATGGCTCTTGGCATAATAAAAAATAACCTTCTTCGTGGTAACACAGCGAACCAAAACGCTGAGGCTCATTCACCTGCCCTTGGCTACGCCTTAACAGTGCACGAATTCGCGCTTCTAACTCCGCGATATCAAATGGTTTGGTGAGGTAATCATCCGCCCCTGCGTTCAACCCTTGCACGCGGTCTGCCACATCGGAGTTCGCCGTTAACAATAAAACAGGCGTTTCTTGATGACGTTTTCGCATTTGCGCCAATACTTCAAGCCCACTCATTCGAGGAAGGGATACATCCAAAACGACTAACGTGTAATTTTCAGTCTGTAACAACTGATCTGCAATCGCACCATCAGGTGCTACATCCACGGCAAACCCTGACGACGTTAAGGCCTTTTGTAACCACAACGATAATTCATCATGATCTTCAACCAATAAAATTCGCATACGCACACTCATTATTATTACTTATTGGTATACGTTGGCATTCCCCATCATGAATGAAAAGCAATTGTCATCATTTTTACTGTGTTCATCACAACTCTGACGTTACAAGCACGTTAATGGCGTTAAATTAACATTAAATTAACATAACAAAGAAGCGAAAATATAAAACAATCTGATATATATCACATAAAAATAATATTATTTGTTAATGAAAGGTAAATGAAAGCTTCCTCAGCCAATGATGAGCTCGCAAACACAATAAGAAATCCACAATTTGTTCCTCTAATTATTGGCTTAGTAAGGAAATAAAGAATGAAAAAGTTCACATTAAACACCTTAGCAACAGCAATATTTTTAGTTGGTATAAACTCCGCAGTTGCGCTTCCTGAGCGGACTGAATGTATCGCCCCTGCTAAACCGGGGGGTGGATTTGATTTAACTTGTAAGCTAGTCCAAGTTTCCATGTTGGAAACCAAAGAAATTGAAAAACCAATGCGGGTGACCTACATGCCGGGTGGAATTGGTGCAGTCGCCTACAATGCCATCGTCGCACAGCGCCCTGCGGAACCCGGCACCATTGTCGCCTTTTCGGGTGGTTCGCTACTCAATCTCGCCCAAGGTAAATTTGGCCGTTATAACGAAAACGATGTGCGTTGGCTTGCCAGTGTGGGTAGCGATTACGGCATGATAGCGGTACGTGCTGACTCCCCGTATAAATCCCTCAAAGATTTAATGGATACCTTTAAAAAAGACCCCAATAGCATTGTCTTCGGTGCAGGGGGTTCTATTGGCAGCCAAGACTGGATGAAGACTGCGTTACTCGCTAAAGCCATTGATATAGACCCACGCAAAATGCGCTATGTTGCCTTTGAAGGCGGCGGGGAAACCTTAACGGCGTTGTTAGGTAACCATATTCAAGTGTTATCGGGGGATATCAGTGAAATGACCCCGTATATCAATGAAGGCAAAATTCGCATTCTTGCCGTGTATGCAGACAAACGCCTAGGTGATGGTTTAGCTGATATTCCAACTGCCAAAGAACAAGGCTATGACATTGTTTGGCCGATTATTCGTGGGTTCTATATGGGGCCAAAAGTCTCTGATGCAGATTACAACCAATGGGTTGAAGCCTTCCAAAAACTGCAACAAACCGACGAATTCAAGAAGCAACGCGAATTGCGCGGGTTATTTGAATACAACTTAACGGGGCAAGAGCTCGATAGCTATGTGAAAAAAGAAATCGAGCAATATCGTGAACAAGCCCGTGCATTTGGTTTAGCCAAATAACGGAGCCGACGATGAGCCAACGCATATTTGCCCTAGTCTGGCTGATATTGTGTGTCATCGGAATTTATATTGGCTGGGGGATCCAAAGTGAGTTCTCTTATGAACCACTGGGCCCCCGCCCTTTTCCGGTTGCCATACTCTCCTTAATGGCGATGTGTGCGCTTGCCCTGCTGTTTGGTAAGCAAGAAGCCGTTGAGTGGCCGAAACCTTATGTACTGCGCCGCCTTGCATTATTAATTTTATCCTTGGTGATTTATGCATGGGCGTTTGAGTGGTTGGGTTTTCCCATCGCCACCAGTTTATTGACCATCAGTGTCGCGCTGTTATTCGGCGCAACCCCTATCGCCGCGGTGATTTCAGGGCCTGTCCTTGGCATATTTCTTTTCTATGCCTTTGATAAGCTGTTGGATGTGACTCTGCCCATTGGCAGCCTGCTGAGTTAAGGAGCGACAATATGGAAACTTGGATGTATCTATCGCAAGGTTTTGAGGTCGCCCTTGTCCCTCAAAATATCTTGATTGCCTTAATCGGTTGCTTTATTGGCACCGTCGTAGGCATGTTACCGGGGTTAGGGCCGATTAATGGCGTAGCGATTTTACTGCCACTCGCCTTTGCCTTAAAACTGCCCGCCGAGTCTGCGCTGATTTTACTCGCCACCGTGTATTTAGGCTGTGAATATGGCGGCCGGATATCCTCTATTTTACTGAATGTCCCCGGTGATGCCGCCGCGATAATGACGACGTTAGATGGTTATCCTATGGCAAAACAAGGTCGTGGTGGCGTAGCGCTGTCAATTTCAGCGGTAAGTTCCTTTATCGGTTCAACCATCGCTATCGTCGGTATTATTTTGTTCGCCCCGTTACTTGCCCAGTGGTCACTCGCCTTTGGGCCCGCCGAATACTTTGCACTAATGGTATTTGCCATCGCCTGCCTTGGTAGCATGATGAGCCAAAACCCGATTAAATCCCTGCTTGCGGCGTTAATTGGTTTGTCACTCGCCACCGTCGGGGTCGATGCTAACTCTGGAGAATACCGTTTTACGTTCGATAGTGTGCACTTATCGGATGGCGTGCAATTTATTGTTGTCGTGATTGGTTTGTTTTCCGTCAGCGAAATTCTGCTGATGTTAGAAAGCACAGCGGCAGGGCAAGGTTTGATCCGTAAAACAGGCCGCATGCTGTTTAACCGCAAAGAAGCCAAAGCCTGTGCGGGCCCAGCTCTGCGCTCGTCATTTATTGGCTTCTTCGTTGGGGTATTACCGGGAGCAGGCGCAACGATTGCCAGTGCTATCACCTACATGACGGAGAAAAAAATCAGTGGTGAAAAAGGTGATTTTGGTAATGGTGATGTGCGCGGTGTTGCAGCACCAGAAGCGGCTAATAATGCCTCTGCATGTGGGTCATTTATTCCGATGCTAACTCTTGGCGTGCCGGGTTCGGGAACAACCGCAGTCATGATGGGGGCATTAACGCTGTATAACATCACGCCGGGGCCTGGAATGTTCACCGAGCAACCGGACATCGTGTGGGGGCTGATTGCCGCCCTGCTGATTGCCAACGTGGTGTTACTTATCATGAATATCCCATTAATTGGCTTATTCACCCGTATGTTAACGGTACCGCTTTGGTTTTTAGTCCCTGCTATCGCGTGTGTTTCAGCCGTAGGCGTCTATGCGGTTCACAGTACGACATTTGACTTACTGTTGATGATGGGGCTTGGGGTGTTTGGCTTTATTTTACGGAAAATGAATTTCCCCCTTTCCCCGTTAATTTTAGGTTTTGTATTAGGCGAAATGTTGGAGCAAAACTTGCGCCGCTCGCTGTCTATCAGTAACGGTGATTTCGATATTTTGTGGAGCAGCACCATTTCACAAAGCTTATTAGTCCTTGCAGTGTTGGTACTGGTACTTCCACCAATTATTAAACGCATTCGCAAACGTAAATTGCAACACACTCTCTCTTAGCTCGCCTTGCGGGTACCTTCTCTGTAAAACTTTGCCCCAGGTTGCTTTCGGGGCATTTTTTTTACTTATCAATTAACAGGAAGCTTTGTATAACTTAGCAATATCACATTTTTATTGTGTGCGCTTTCACCATAATAGACATATTTTGATTCTGGCATTGGCATGAGCAGTGAGGGTTTTGGATGTTTGGCAGACAGCGGAAATGGCTTGTTATTATTAAATATGCATTTAATTCTGACTGCGAATAGGCTTTTAATACTGTTAATTAAAGCGCTACCTAAAATTTTTAAGTCATTTTTCCAAATTTTGCATCGTGTGAAGTTCATATTAGTGCCTCTGATTAACCTTATTTGACGCTAATATCATCGCACTAACTTGATAGTAATAATTTCAGAAAATGATGTTTTATTATTCGAATTGACTACTGTAAATGTTTAATCAGACAAAGACGATTGGCGCAATAGCACCAATCAATTAACTTACAAACTTCATTCACTAAAATAATAAACGATATGCTTGATAGATTGTTTTTTGTTCTTTTTAATATCCACCCTAAACCATTAGCATATATCCGCACGGTTAATGTTCACGGTGACAATTACGTGATCCACAGCCAAAACCCTGTCATTATCGCAGAGAAAGACAGCGGTTATATTCAAATAAAATCCGTTGGTAAAATGTATATTTTCTGCGGGAAAATGCTGCATGTTACCGTGAAAAAAAACACCAGTTTGGTGACCATTGGCTGGGCAAAAGGGAAAAGCCAAATTTTTGAAGTGTGCAAAAATGTGAAGGATACAACGAAAAAAATAAACTCCAGTCATTCAAACTCAAGTTATGTACCACCCTATTATGACAATTCATCCAATGATGATAACCACCGTACAAGTAGCAGTTTTTGTTCGAATGATAATTCAAGCTCAGACTGTTCTTCATCGGATTCTGGCGGGGGTGATGGGGGTGGTGATTAAGTCAAAAATGGCAGAAAACAACACTGCCATTCATTTTATTGTTCCTAAAAATCAAACCTTAAATAGATTTTATTATCTGGCATGATATTATTGAAATGTGATTCATCTTCTTCCATTTTTGTTTTAATAATCTCTTTAATGCCATCGCTTATACTCTTATCGAAATGAACCATTGATGTGTGGCTTTCTGGTTTAATAGAAAACATAATAGGTGATTTAATATTTTTAGTTTCAGGGTATAACTTATTTATATAAGACGAATAGACATCTGATAACCTTTGTTCATATTTTGCTTTATGACTATCATTCACATCTAAATTATTCACCTTTTTCATTTGTGAAATAAATGCCTTTAAGACATTATTTTCTGTAGGTTGCTCAATCGCTTTAATCACCTTTGCTGAAGTTGCGCAGCGATTTTTCGTTTCTAATAATGGCAAACAATTACCACAACCTGATAATGATGTATTCACGCCCATTAAGGCGTCAGCAATTCCTACGGTAATTAAACCTGCATACACAGGAAGCATGACCAAGCCTGAGGCAATTTCAGCTCTATTATTGCGTATTCCATTGTGTATTTGATGACCCGCTAAAGAAAAACTCATCTACATTCCTTGTCTTAATAATAAAAATGAGCGGTATTTATAGCCCACGGGACAAAGGGATGCTTTCAAAAAAAGAAACTACAACAAATCGATTTATAAAAATAAAAAAGCGAGATCCAAAGACCTCGCTTATCAATATCTTATTTGTATTAGTGATATAAATTACGCTTTATATTTGCTCATCACTAATGTGGCGTTAGTACCACCAAAGCCGAAGCTGTTTGACATCACTGTATTCAACGCTTGTTCCGTTGGTTTAGTCACGATATTCAAACCAGCTGCTTTCTCATCTAAGTTTTCAACGTTAATGCTTGGCGCAATAAAGCCGTGTTCTAACATTAATAAACTGTAGATAGCTTCGTGTACACCCGCAGCGCCCAATGAGTGACCGCTCATTGCTTTCGTTGCAGAGATAGCCGGAGAGTTATCACCAAATACTTCTTGGATAGCTTCTAACTCTTTCGTATCACCAACAGGTGTTGAGGTACCGTGAGTATTGATATAATCAATTTTATCAATACCTTGCATTGCCATTTGCATACAACGCACAGCGCCTTCACCAGATGGAGCAACCATGTCAGCACCGTCAGATGTTGCACCGTAGCCCACGATTTCAGCGTAGATGTGTGCGCCACGTGCTAATGCGTGTTCTAACTCTTCAACAACAACAATACCACCGCCGCCTGCAATAACGAAACCATCACGGTCTTTATCGTACGTTCTTGATGCTTTATCTGGCGTTTCATTATACTTGGTAGACAACGCGCCCATTGCATCGAACTCACAAGTCATTTCCCAGCTCAGCTCTTCACCACCACCGGCGAAAATCACATCTTGTTTGCCCAGTTGAATTAATTCAACTGCATGACCGATACAGTGCGCAGATGTGGAGCAAGCAGAACTGATTGAGTAGTTCACACCTTTAATTTTAAACGGTGTTGCTAAGCAAGCAGAGATACCTGATGCCATTGCACGGGTCACCATGTATGGACCTACACCGCGTAAACCTTTAGCACGCATGCCGTCTGAACCCGCGACTTGGTTACGTGGAGAACCACCGCCTGAACCAACAACAATACCCGTACGTAAATTCGAAACTTGTTCTTCAGTTAAACCTGAATCCGCAATCGCCTGTTCCATAGACAAGTAAGCATATGCGGAACAATCACTCATAAAACGGTACATTTTACGGTCGATCAGGTCTTTGGGATCTAAATTTTTGACATTACCCCAGACATGGCTACGAAGCCCTGCCTCTTTGAATTCTTCTGAGAAAGTGATCCCGGAACGACCTTCCTTCAGAGAAGCCAGTACTTCTTCCTGGTTATTACCAAGGCTGGAAACGATACCTAGACCAGTGATGACTGCACGCTTCATTCGTTACCTCATGTCTATATTTATATGATTGCGGGATTACAGGGTGTCACTTTAGCTTACACTTGTACGCTGAACAAGTCCGATCAGGGTAAATTTTTGTATTTTTTTCTCTACGGCAGTAATAACACTTTTTTATGACAGTAGCCTTACACGACTATCAGCGGTAAAATTTAGCGATTATTTGGTGATCATAGGCTTTATCGTGAAAAAGAGCGCAGTACAAACCGCACGCCTTAGCTGGAATGATGAAGGCACTCCCATGTCTGAGCAATTTGCAGATATCTATTTCTCTAACCAAAATGGGTTAGAAGAGTCCCGCCATGTTTTTTTGCACGGAAATCATTTCCCTGAGCGTTTTAAGACCCATTCTGATGAAACCTGTGTAATCGCTGAAACAGGGTTCGGTACAGGTTTGAATTTCCTCGTTTTATGGCAATCATTTGTGCAGTTCAAAGCTCAGTATCCACAATCCCCCCTTAAGCGGTTACATTTCATTAGTTTTGAACAATTCCCCCTAACAAAAGCGGACTTAATTGCTGCGCATCGATGCTGGCCTGAGCTTTCTGCGCTATCTACCGAATTATGTGAAAACTGGCCGCCTGCATTAGCGGGTAACCAAAGAATTATTTTGGAAAATGGTGATATCACATTAGATTTATGGTTTGGGGATGTTAATGAGCAAATATCGCTTCTTAAAGACAATTTAAACAACAAGATAGATGCTTGGTTTTTGGATGGTTTCGCACCTTCTAAAAACCCACAAATGTGGAGTGAACAGCTGTTCGCTACAATGGTGAAACTGGCTCGAAAAGGTGCAACATTCTCCACATTTACCGTGGCTGGCTTTGTCAAACGCGGGTTGCAACAAGCAGGATTTACACTGCAAAAAGCCAAAGGTTTTGGGCAAAAACGCGAAATGTTAACAGGCATATTAGCTGAAAACACTTACCAGAGTTCAATGCCGTGGAGTAAAAGGCAACCTGCTGATAACCCGCATGATATTGCCATTATTGGTGGTGGGCTTGCTAGTTTAACTGCCGCCTACTTTCTTATGAAACGCGGTGCCAACGTCACACTGTATTGTAAAGATGCCAATGTTGCCCAAAATGCATCGGGTAACCGCCAAGGTGCTATTTACCCTTTATTAACAGGCGCGAATGACCCTCTCGAACGTTTTTTTGTCAGTGCTTTCCCATTTGCTAAACGCTTTTACCACCAGCTTGCCACCTTGGAAATTCCCTTTGATGGTCAGTGGTGTGGCGTTACTCAGTTAGCCTATAACGAAAAAATCGCCCGTAAAATTGCGGGAATGCTAGATACCGATTGGCCTGAAGATTTTGCCGTGGGTAAAAACCACCAGCAACTCAATGATATTTGTGGCGTTGATGTCAATTACGATGGTATTCATTATCCATCTGGTGGCTGGCTCTGCCCTGCTGATCTGTGCGAGGGCTTGTATCATTATCTGCAACACCAAGGTGTTCAGTTTTATTTCAATCATGATGTCACGGCATTAGTGCAAAACGAACGCGACTGGCAATTGAAGATAACAACACCAGAACAAAATGAGCTAACACGTGTACACCCAACTGTAGTTATTGCTAATGGCCATAAACTGCGCCAATATTCACAAACCGTTAATTTGCCCATAAACGCGGTACGGGGGCAAGTCAGCCATATTCCGACCAACCCAATGCTGCAAAAACTTAAAAATGTGTTGTGTTTTGAGGGCTATTTAACCCCTGCGGACAATACAGGCAAGCAACATTGTTTAGGCGCCAGCTATCAACGTGACTACCTCGATTTAGACTACAATGAAGCTGAGCAGCAAGCTAACCGCCAAAAGCTGATTGATAATTTACCCGGTGTTTCATGGCCACATGATATCAATATTTCACAACAACAATCGCGCCAAGGCATTCGCTGCGTCATACGTGACCATTTTCCACTCTTAGGAAACGTGCCAAATTATGAGCAGCATTTAGCTGCTTATCATGATTTGCAGGCAAAAATCGCAAAGAGCCAACCCATTGAGGATGCCCCCGTTTACCCCAACTTGTTTATCTTTGGTGCGCTGGGCTCAAGAGGGCTATCCACCGCCCCACTGTGTGCGGAAATTCTTGCTTCACAGATTTTTGGGCAGCCTCTACCATTAGATGATGAAACGTTGGCTGAATTGAACCCAAATCGTTTTTGGGTAAAAAAATTGCGGGTAGGCCGCCCCGTAAAAATACCTTACTAACAACCAACTGGCAGGCCTATAAATTTAAGCCTGCTTTAAGTTAATTGAATTGCCATCGCACAGCGGTCTGTTGCTTTGAACCCTGCGTCGATTTCAGCTTGTAAAATATCACGCAGTGCGTCAGTTAGTTGGCTTTCATCAATTATTTCAAAACCTAAGCGTTGGTAATAAGGTGCATTCCAAGGTACATCGCGGCAAGTGGTCAACGTTACAGTCGCTATATTACGTGCCAACGCCGCATCCAAAACCTGCTTGATCAGTTTTTTACCCAGCCCCTGCCCTTGCCATTGTTGGCAAACTGAAACCTCACAAATAAACAGGCTATCATGATGGATTTCAGCATTAATAAAACCAATGGGTCTACCGTTATCATTCACTGCCACCCATTCTAATTGCTTGGCAATAAAATCAAGGTGATCTTGCTCTGTTTGCCCATCACCTTCAGCAAGCCATTTATATTTTTCAATAGTCGTGAATGCCTGCCCAGCGGAGGCTTCAACCGCAGGGAGGTATTTGGCATCTGCCAATTTAGCTAAGCGAGTATGCGCCATCATGTTTACTTATCACAAAATTTAGCTAACAAAAAAGCGGGTTCCCCCGCTTCCAATTCATAACACAGAAAATTAAATTGCGTTATTTAATAAATTTTTCCACATACCTAAAACCAAAATTTGGTCAGGGGGTGTTAACTCACCCGCTTTAATGGCAGTTTGAATGCTTTCTTCAACGCGTTGATACAACGCTTCTGAGCTGGTTTCGTTTTCTTCTTCAAGCTCAGCCACAGCAAGGGTTAAGTGACCACGCAGATAGCCGCCTGCGAATAATTCATCGTCGCTAGCGTGTTCAACCATATCATCAATTTTTGTCAGTATGCGTGTTTCTAAATCCGCAAGCATGCTTAATCCTTACTTTAAATGTGTCAATCAGGCAAAAATGTCTTCCGGATAGGGAAAGTCTTCTGCACAAAGTGGAGGCGTATTGTAAAACGATTGTAACGCATTAATAAAGCATAATGGGCGCTCAGGAATGCCATTTTGCAAATAAGTCATCACTTGTGTATGAACTTTGCGCATAAATGCGATGCGATCGGGTTCAAAATTCCCTTCCAAATTATCGCAGCTAACATTAAAAGGAATTCCTACTGCAACACAAAATAGCCAATCAAGGGCTTGAGGCTTTATTTCAACGACTTCAAACTCACATTGTGTTTTTTCATCACGCCCATCAGGGCAATACCAATAACCGTAATCTACCTGCTGGCGCCGTGCTTCACCCGCGATACACCAGTGAGAAATTTCATGCAACCCGCTGGTAAAAAAGCCATGGGCAAACACAATACGGTGATAAGGAACGGCCTCATCGGCAGGTAAATAAATGGGTTCATCGTCCCCTTTTACCAGCTTGGTGTTATAAGTTTCACCAAAACATCCATCAAAAATATTAATCAAGTCCTGATAATTATGTTTACTCATGAATAATTTAAATCATCTTAAAATAATGAGAGGAACCAAGCTTTAATCACATCACCATGGCTATCGTGGAGTAACTTAATACTCATCAATAACGAAATCACCACAATCATCGGCCTGATCAGTTTTTGTCCTTTAGTTAGCACCAAACGAGCGCCTAATCGTGCGCCTATCATTTGGCCCGCCAGCATAACAAAACCGAGCATCCAAAGAACATGACCTCCGATAATAAAAAACACTAAAGAGCCGAAATTGGAGGCGAAGTTGAGTAATTTTGCATGAGCAGTGGCTTTTGCCAGATTATAACCGAGCAGCAGCACATAACCTAAAGCCAAAAATGAACCTGTACCCGGCCCAAATGCGCCATCATAGAAGCCCAGAGTCATACCAATAGCAATGCCAAAAAATGGCATGCTCACACGTTGCTGTCTATCTTGTACACCGATTGATGGCGTTAATAAAAAATAGAGACCAACGCAGATAACCAATACGGGAAGCAACTGCTTAAGGAAGGCGGTATCAATCATTTGAATAACAATCGCCCCGAGCATCGCACCAAACATTGTCATAATGAAGGGGAATATTTGCTCGCGTAGGTCAATCGCTTTGCGCCTAACAAAATATAAAGTGGAAGAAAATGAGCCCCCAACGGCTTGGAGCTTATTGGTCGCTAACGCTTCAACAGGTGTGATACCAACAGACAACAGCGCAGGTATCGTTAATAACCCGCCACCGCCCGCAATGGAGTCAATAAAACCAGCAAAAAGTGCAACAAAGAAAAGTAAGGCATAAACTTCAGGTGCAACGGCGGTTAGCCAATCCATTTTTCAATCCAAAAATGAGAAACATCATGATGTTAACGCGTAATTTATCGCAACTTTGCATTGCGATATCACAACCCAGATGAAATATTTTTAAGGAGGTGTCATCCAAACCTTCATTTTAGAAGAGCGACTAACTGCTTCGCTCCTCTGATAACATTAGCTATTTTTTACTGTTATTCAAATGGTTGCATTGCAGGAGTCACATCCGCACACTGACCACGGTGGCGCAAGAAATGGTCCATTAACACAATCGCCAACATCGCTTCTGCGATAGGCACAGCGCGGATCCCCACACAAGGGTCATGGCGACCTTTGGTGATCATATCCACTTCTTCACCATCACGATTCAATGTTTTACCTGAAACTGTAATGCTTGAGGTCGGTTTTAAAGCAATATGGGCAATAATAGGTTGGCTGCTGCTAATCCCCCCTAAAATTCCCCCAGCATGATTTGACGTAAAACCTGCACGGGTAATTTCATCACGGTTTTCACTGCCTTTCAGGCCAATAACACCAAAGCCATCACCAATTTCCACCCCTTTAACCGCATTAATGCTCATTAGTGCATGGGCAATATCCGCATCTAATCGGTCAAATACAGGTTCGCCTAATCCAGCAGGAACATGCTCAGCAACAACGGTAATTTTCGCACCAATGGAGTCGCCTTCTTTTTTCAAGCCACGCAGTAATTCATCAAGGGCGTCTAATTTGCTAGGGTCAGGGCAAAAGAATGGGTTTTCTTCAACGATTGACCAATCTTTAATTTCACACTCAACAGGGCCCATCTGTGTTAAACAACCGCGAATTTGAATACCTAATTTCTCTTGCAGGTATTTTTTTGCAATGGCACCAGCAGCAACACGCATTGCGGTTTCACGTGCTGATGAACGCCCACCACCACGGTAATCCCGTTGGCCATATTTCTGCTCATAGGTGTAATCGGCATGCCCTGGCCTAAAGACATCTTTGATTGCACCGTAGTCTTGTGAACGTTGGTCAGTATTTTCAATCAACAGGCCAATGCTTGTCCCTGTCGTAATACCATTAAATACACCCGAAAGAATTTTAACCTGATCAGGTTCACGGCGCGCTGTTGTATAACGTGATGTACCTGGGCGGCGACGGTCTAAATCGATTTGTAAATCTGCTTCTGTCAGTGCTAACCCCGGAGGTACGCCATCGACGATGCAACCTAATGCCACACCGTGTGACTCACCAAATGTGGTCACACGAAACAGTTGCCCAATTGAATTTCCAGCCATCGGAGTTTCCTATTTTAAGCCGTTCTTGAATACCAAGAATGTGGTTGTTAATAATGATGTTGTTATGTTGTTCTTATTGATTACCCTATACTAATCCATCGTGCAACTATTGATTAATCAATATATAAATCAAAATGCGCATGATGCTCAACCAGCTGTTCACGCGTTAACATAAATACGCCATCACCACCGTATTCGAAATCTAACCAAATAAATGGGATCTCTGGGTATTGTTCAATGAGATGCACCATGCTGTTACCGACTTCACACACCAGAATTCCCTCTTCAGTGAGAAAACGCGGCGCATTTGCCAGAATTCGACGAACCAGTTTTAAACCATCACTGCCCGCAGCAAGTGCCAGTTCAGGTTCAACACGGAATTCCTCTGGTAAGTCCCCCATGTCCTCGGCATCTACATACGGGGGATTCGTGACGATGAGGTCATATTTTACCTCTGGCATATCACGGAATAAGTCTGAACGGATAGGTACTACACGGTGATCTAAACCGTGGTTAGCGATATTTTCTTCGGCAACAGCAAGAACATCACTAGAAATATCAACCGCATCCACTTCTGCATCAGGGAATTCATAAGCACACGCAATAGCAATGCAGCCGCTGCCGGTGCATAAATCTAAAATAGTCTGTGGTTCATCTGCTAATAACCCAACAAAGTGGTTATTAATCAGCTCTCCAATTGGTGAACGTGGGATCAGCACCCGCTCATCCACATAGAATTCATGGCCGCAGAACCATGAACGGTTGGTCAAGTAGGCCACTGGAATACGGTCATTAATGCGCCGTAAAACACGCTCAATAATACGGTGGCGCTCAGTTGGCGTTAAGCGCGATGTGAGAAGTTCATCCGGCAGATCTAACGGTAAATAAAGCGTTGGCAACACTAATTGCAGCGCCTCATCCCACGGGTTATCGGTTCCGTGGCCATAATATACATTGGCGGCATTAAAACGACTCATCGTCCAACGTAAAATATCCTGAATGGTATGAAGTTCTGCAACAGCTTCATCAACGAAGATCTTTTCCAAGAAGGGTTTCTCCAGCGTGATTTTTGAAAGGGAAAATGCGAATAGCTAAAGTTTGCCACGAAGTGAAAGACAAATCAGCAGATTAATGCAATAAAATAATTAACAAAACGACCAAATCGCACCTTTGAATAGCAATTTGATGCAAAAATGCCCTTTAAGACGCTAAAGGGCATGAATGAAGATACCAAAACAATCAGAGAAAAATGGCGAGATTAACTTTCACTTTGGACGAGCGCTTCCGTTTCTTTTGCAGGCTTTTTAACCCATAACGCATAAGCGATAGTTAATAGTACTAACCAACCGATACCAACATACAAGGCAATTCGCGTGCTTTCGAAATAGCCAAGCACACCAAAGATAAACACCATAAAAGCAATCGCGAGAATTGGTGCGACAGGCCACATCGGCACCGGGAATTTCAATTGACTAATTTCTTCAGGAGACATTTTTTTGCGCATCGCAAATTGTGACAGCAAAATCATCAGCCAGACCCAAATCGTGGCAAATGTCGCAATGGATGCAATCACGACAAACACATCATCAGGAATAACGTAGTTCAAGACGACACCTACTAACAGAACTCCCACCATTACGAGCACAGTCATCCATGGCACACCATTTTTTGTTAGCTTAGTGAAGGCTTTCGGCGCTTGTCCTTCATGCGCCATCCCGTACATCATGCGCCCTGCACCAAAAATATCGCTATTGATCGCTGATATCGCCGCGGTGATCACCACCACATTCAAAATATTTGCAGCGGACTGTATCCCTAAGCTATCGAAAATTTGGACGAATGGGCTACCTTGTTGACCAATTTGGTTCCATGGGTATATACACATCAATACAAATAACGTCAGGACATAAAAAAGTAAGATACGAATTGGTACGGCGTTAATGGCCCTTGGGATCGTCGTTTCAGGGTTTTTCGCTTCACTTGCTGTAATACCTATAACCTCAATGCCCCCGAACGCAAACATCACTACGGCAAATGACGCAATCACCCCACCTATTCCATTCGGCATAAACCCGTCATGAATAAATAAGTTAGATACACCCACTGCATGGTCTGCTGCCTGACCAAAGCCAAACAACATAATTGCAGCACCGCCCACTATCATCGCAATAATCGCCACCACTTTGATAATGGAAAGCCAAAACTCCATTTCACCAAAGGTTTTTACGTGGCATAAGTTAATCGCACCGATAAAAAATATAATGCTGAGCACCCAAATCCATTGTTCAACTTCTGGGAACCACAGTTTCATATACACGCCGAATGCCGTGACATCTGCGAGACAAACAATTAGCATTTCAAATACATAAGTCCAGCCAGCAAAAAAGCCAGCTCTAGCACCTAAATAATGGCTTGCATACTGGGAAAAAGACCCCGCCAGCGGGCGGTGAACGGCCATTTCACCGAGTGCACGCATCACCATAAATACGGCCGCGCCACCAATGATATATGCCAGCAGGACCGCCGGGCCTGCAGTTTCTATCGCTTTTGCTGAACCGTAAAATAGCCCTGTACCAATCGCAGAGCCAAGAGCCATAAATCGGATGTGGCGCGCAGAAAGCCCTCGCGCAAGTTGTGATGTGCTTTGCATGATTTATCCTTCGTATTATTTTATTAGTCGTGCAGATAAATACTTCAGGCGGCCGATACATTGCCGGCCACCTTTTATTTGCTTGATGTGCTATTTAGGGAAGACGGTCCCTACCGTAAAGAGTGTTGAGAGTTTGTGTTGATTAATGAGGTTTATTGCCGCTTCAATATCAGGGGCAAAATAACGGTCTTTATCATAGTAAGCCACTTGGTCACGCAGTGTTTTACGTGCTTTTTCGAGTGCTTCACTAGATTTTAAGCCTTCACGGAAATCCATACCCTGACAAGCGGATAACCACTCTATTGCCAAAATACCCGTGACATTTTTTGCCATTTCCCATAAACGACGACCCGCCGCAGGTGCCATTGATACGTGATCTTCCTGATTTGCAGAGGTTGGTAAGCTATCAACGCTAGACGGATGCGCTAATGCTTTGTTTTCGCTTGCTAATGCAGCAGCGGTCACCTGTGCAATCATAAAGCCTGAATTCACACCACCATTATTGACAAGGAAAGGTGGTAATTGTGACATATGTGTATCCATTAATAATGCAATACGGCGTTCTGACAATGCACCGATTTCAGCCAGCGCAAGAGCAATATTATCTGACGCCATCGCCACAGGCTCTGCGTGGAAGTTCCCGCCTGAAATAATGTCACCGTTATCTGTAAAGACCAGCGGGTTATCTGACACTGCATTCGATTCAATTAAAATCACTTCAGCCGCTTGGCGAATTTGCGTTAAACACGCGCCCATCACTTGCGGTTGGCAACGTAGTGAATAGGGGTCTTGCACTTTTACGCAGTTTTCGTGGGATTTGGCTAATTCACTCGTTGGCGATAAAATTTCACGGAACATGGCTGCCACATCGATTTGCCCCTTTTGCCCACGAACTTCTTGTACACGTGGGTCAAATGGTTTACGTGAACCTAGCGTGGCTTCAACACTTAATGCACCGCAAACAATACCTGAAAGCAGGAGTTTTTCCGCTTCGAATAACCCTTTAAGCGCAAATGCAGTTGAGGTTTGTGTGCCATTTAATAATGCCAAACCTTCTTTGGCTTCTAACTTCAGTGCCGACAGGCCTGCTTTTTCCAGTGCTTTCTTCGCTGAAATCCATTTACCTTCAAAACGGGCTTTACCTTCCCCTAATAAAATCAAACTCATATGTGCTAAAGGCGCTAAATCTCCTGATGCCCCAACAGAACCCTTAGCTGGAATGAACGGATAAACTTGCGCATTCACTAATGCGATCAGCGCATTAATGACTTCAAGACGGATACCTGAAAACCCTCTCGCTAAGCTATTGATCTTTAGAACCATAATCAAGCGAACCAGTTCATCATCAAGTGGTTCGCCAACACCTGCCGCATGGGACATCACAATAGAACGTTGTAATGACTGCAAATCTTTCGTGGCAATACGGGTGTTTGCAAGCAAGCCAAAACCTGTATTGATACCATATGCAGTTTTATCTTCCGCGATGATCTTATTGACGGTTGCAACGCTTTTTTCAATCGCAGCCTGTGCACGTTTATCAAGGGAAACGGTCACTGTTTGTTGGAAAACAATACGTAACTCATCGAGTGTCATTTTTCCTGGATGGATAGTTAACTTAGTCATTAATGGCACTCCTTAGCGAGTTTTAATCATAGGTAAATTAAGGTTTTTTTCTTTCGCACAATCAATTGCAATCTCATACCCTGCATCCGCATGGCGCATAACCCCTGTTGCAGGGTCATTGTGAAGCACACGCGCAATGCGTTCAGCCGCTTCATCGGTTCCGTCACACACAATGACGACACCTGAATGCTGTGAAAAGCCCATGCCAACGCCACCACCATGGTGTAGTGAAACCCACGTAGCGCCACTAGCTGTATTCAATAATGCATTGAGTAATGGCCAGTCTGATACGGCATCAGAGCCATCTTTCATGGATTCTGTTTCACGGTTTGGACTTGCGACAGAACCTGAGTCTAAATGGTCGCGCCCAATGACTATGGGTGCGGAAACCTCACCACTTCTAACCATTTCATTGAATGCTAAGCCGAGTTTTGCTCTATCCCCTAGCCCTACCCAGCAAATACGCGCAGGTAATCCCTGGAAGCTAATACGCTCACGCGCCATATCTAGCCAGCGGTGTAAGTGTTTGTCATCAGGTAATAATTCTTTAACCTTGGCATCCGTTTTATAAATATCCTCAGGGTCGCCAGATAGAGCGACCCAACGGAACGGGCCAATCCCGCGACAGAATAATGGACGAATGTAGGCAGGAACAAAGCCAGGGAAGTCAAAAGCATTTTCGACGCCCATTTCCAACGCCATTTGGCGAATATTATTGCCATAATCAAACGTTGGAATGCCTTGTTTTTTAAACGCTAACATCGCTTTGACATGTTCAGCCATGGATTTTTTCGCAGCTAACGCGGTGCCTTGCGGGTCTTTTACGCTTTGCTCTCGGTATTCATCCCACGTCATGCCAATCGGTAAATAGCCATTTAGTGGGTCGTGTGCACTAGTTTGATCTGTCACCATATCGGGTTTTACTCCGCGTTTAACCAGTTCAGGCAGGACTTCTGCGGCATTTGCACACAACGCAATAGAAATGGCTTTACCTTGCGCGGTGTATTCTTTGATACGAGCAAGAGCATCATCAAGATCAGTTGCTTGCTCATCAATGTAGTGAGTTCTTAAACGAAAATCGATACGGCTTTGTTGGCATTCAATATTAAGTGAACAGGCCCCTGCTAATGTGGCAGCTAATGGTTGAGCACCGCCCATTCCACCTAAGCCAGCAGTTAACACCCAGCGCCCCGTTAAATCACCATTAAAATGCTGACGAGCAGCTTCAACAAACGTTTCGTAGGTTCCTTGCACAATGCCTTGGCTGCCAATGTAAATCCAACTCCCCGCGGTCATTTGCCCGTACATTGCTAAACCTTTTGCATCTAGCTCATTGAAATGCTCCCAGTTTGCCCAGTGCGGAACTAAGTTTGAGTTAGCAATTAATACGCGTGGCGCATTCGAATGTGTTTTAAATACACCCACAGGTTTACCTGATTGCACAAGCAACGTTTCGTCGTTTTCAAGTTGCTTTAGTGATTCAATGATTTGGTCATAGCATTGCCAGTTACGTGCAGCGCGACCAATTCCGCCATACACCACCAGCTCATGGGGGTTTTCAGCAACATCAGGGTCAAGGTTATTCATTAACATTCTCAGTGGCGCTTCCGTCAGCCAACTTTTTGCCGTTAATGTATTTCCGTGCGGCGCTCTAATTTCGATATTTCTGTATTTATTATTCAGTGCTGTCACTTGTATACCCTCTTTTATCGAATCATTGGATACCATTCATGTTTATATAGATATAGTTGTATATACATGTACGATCAATCCATTTTTTAACATAAAAATTAAAAAAATTTGATATAAAAAGGTTTTTTTGCCTGAAAAAACATTGAGATGAATATTTTATATTTTTTATAAACGCTGTTTTTTTCTTCTAAATTTGCCTACTCGATCACATTTATTTCACAACAAATTTACACTTAGTAGGTAAAGGATAAAAAATGCAGAATTGTGTTTTGGAGGGTGATAAACGGAAAATTGCGTTAAGCAAAATTCCGTTTATCAATTAATGAGTTAAGAGGAAAAACTGCCTTTAAGCTTATAACGATGCCCTGGGAACAATAATTTCGTGCTTGTCACAATATAAGCTTGCGACCATGTGCGTCGGGTAATCAATAAGCATGAAGCACCAACATTTATTTGTAGTAACCTTGCTGAGCGCTCATCGGCCTCAATAGCTTCAACTATATGTTCACCTTGGGTCAATGGCGCCACTTGTGATAAATAATCGTGAGGTGTGATCGACAAAAAGTTTTGCTTAAGGTAATCAGGTGCAGCTAACGCATTCACATAACGGTCTTCAATTTGCACTGGCACATCATTTTCCATATGGATAATCACCGAATGAAAAACAGGGGCTTCAGTAGGAATATTAAGTTCACTTGCTAGTGCAGCAGAGGCTTGAATTTCTTCAAGTTTAATAATCCGACAACTATATTTGTGATTCCTAGCAAGAATTTCAGCTTCAATACTGTGAATTTCAAATAATGCGGATTGCCCTTTCGGCTCAGCAACAAACGTCCCAACACCTTGTAAACGAACAAGCAGCCCTTCCGCTGTTAATTCTCTTAAAGCACGGTTAGCTGTCATTCGGCTGCATTGAAATTGAGAAACAAGTTCAGACTCAGACGGAATACGGTCATTCGTACGCCATTCTGCGGTGTGTATTTTTTCAATGATTGATTGCTTAACTTGCAAATAGAGTGGAACTGGCGTTCCTGATTTATTTTTTTGTTCGGCTGTCACTGTTCATTCCAAATTAGTCATTAAAATCTTGAATGTGCGTATGCTATTTTAATCATCATCACGCAACACCGCCTCAGTGCTATCGGATATCGTCATCCTGACAGTCGCGAATAAAATTCACCATTTTTTAAACACGTTAGTTGTGTAATTAAACAATGATGCTTAATAAAAAATTAAAAACAAAATACTGCCCGTATATAGTGACCACTTACACTATATACGGCAATAAGAACTTTATTAATTAATTATGGCGATTATCACGCCAATTTAAATGTCTTTTTTTATGCTAACGGTTATCAATATTATTGGTTATGGTGTGTGATTTGCCCTTGATAGACACGTATATGCATCGGGTTACTCCCCTGCTCATATATCATTTCTACAGGCTCTTTGGCATTCCAAACAATAAAATCTGCGGTAAAACCAGCTTTTAACTGACCATGTGTGTGTTCTTTCCCTAAGGCTTTTGCTGCATGACGGGTCACTCCAGCCCAGATTTCCTCTGGCGTTAATTTAAATAATACTGCCGCCATATTCATGATCAGGCGTAATGATGCAAATGGACTTGTTCCAGGGTTAAAATCCGTTGATATCGCCATTGGTACTTGGTGTTCACGTAATAAGTCAATGGGTGGCAACTTCGTTTCTCGTAAGAAATAAAATGCACCGGGTAACAACACAGCGACTGTTCCGCTTTCTTTAAGTGCTTTAATTCCAGCTAAATCTAAGTACTCAATATGGTCAACCGATAGACCATGATAGCGTGCAACTAACTCACTACCACCGAGATTAGATAATTGCTCAACATGGCCCTTCACCGGTATGCCTAATTGCTGGGCAGCGGCAAATAATTTCTCACTTTGCTTAAGAGAAAAGCCAACACTTTCACAAAACACATCAACAGCATCAAATAGCCCCTTATTCCATAATTCGGGCATAATTTTTTGGCAAATAAGGTCAATATATTCGTCTGGTTTACCTTTAAATTCTGGCGGTACCGTATGAGCAGATAAGAGCGTTGAAGAAATGGAAATAGGATATTCTGCAAGTAATTTTTTTGCGACCCGCAATTGTTTTTCTTCGTTTTGGTAATCAAGTCCATAACCTGATTTCATTTCAATGCTCGTCACACCTTCACGAATTAATGCATCTAACCTTGGCTGCGCTTTTTCAAATAGCTCTGTTTCGCTCATTTGCCTTGTAGCACGAACGGTTGAGTTAATTCCACCGCCCTGTGCACTTATAGTTTCATAAGAAACACCATTCATACGCTGCTCCCATTCAGAAGCGCGATCTCCGCCAAAGACTAAATGAGTATGGCAGTCAATCAAACCAGGAGTAATTAGTTTTCCTTTTACATCAACAACCTGACATTGATTTTGTTCAATTTCCTTTGGTGGTAAGATTGCAATAATTTGGTTATCACGAACGACTATGTCATGATTTTCGATTAGCCCGTAAGGCTCAATCCGATCTGGGTCCATTGTCGCAATACGACCATGACGCCAGATCACATCTTGCGGTAGCGTTTTAAATAACATCAGTTTTCCTATTGTCGTGGCAGGTTGATTTATTAGTTTGAAAAATAATGGTATAGATATGTATATACAATTAGACTAGTTATACACCATTTGTCAATCTCTGCGACTCAAAAGGTAACAATTTTGTTATGTCACGCTAAAAAATGCATTTGTCCCCATATCTCACGAAAATAGGTTACACTAGTGACCTGCAAAATGGCTCTATACATATTATTAAAATGACGAAAAATAAATTTGGACTGAAAGATGATGAAATTCATCTATTTAAAGAAGCAATTCGCGGCGCAAAAAAAATTAATCAGGATCAAGTCCTGCATGCTCCCGTGCGTGTGAAAGTCACGCAACCTTCTGAAAAAAAAATGAAACAGGAACAAGTCGATGCATCTTTCTACTTTTCGGACGAATTTCAGCCACAATTAGACAATGAAGGTCCTACTCGTTATTTAAAACCTGATTCTAACCCTTATGAGCTCAAAAAATTACGTCGAGGAGACTACACGCCAGAGCTGTTTCTTGATTTACATGGGTTAACTCAGATGGAAGCTAAGCAAGAAATTGGCGCGCTGATAGCAGCTTGTAAACGTGAAAATGTCTATTGTGCCTGCATCATGCATGGGCATGGCAAACATATATTAAAGCAACAGACACCACTATGGCTTGCACAACATCCTGATATTATTGCGTTTCACCAAGCGCCTAAAGAATGGGGTGGCAATGCAGCTTTGTTACTTTTGATCGAAAATGAAGAGAGCACTCGTCGTTAAGTGCTCTGTTTAGCGAGAATTTATTTAGCAAATAATAATTGAGATGGACTTAGCATCCATTCAACATCACTTTTTTGGTGAACCAAATCCAATTCAATGCATGCAATCGTTGATGTTGTAAACATCGGCGGTTCTTTCTGCGGACAAAGCTCTGACACTAGATACCCCACTAACGGTAAATGGGATACAACCAAGATTGCCTTTGCACCTGTCACCGCTAAATCGCGTATATGGTCGGCCACAAAAGCCGCATTTCCACCTGGGGTTAATTGCGCTAAAACTTCATTTGTTGATGGAAGTTTAAGGTGTTCACTTACTACTTTTTCAGTTTGTAATGCTCTTAGATAAGGGCTAACCAATACAGTATCAATCTCAATGCCGCGATTTCTCAACCACTCAGCCATTAATACTGACTCATCTATTCCCTTTTGTGTTAATGGCCTTTCGGCATCGCTTGGTGCATGTAACGCCGCATCGCCGTGACGCATAATATAAACTTGCATAATCCACCATCTGAGTAGCCTACTTACGTAAAGTGGCTATTCTTTTTGTTAAGATAATTGTTGTAAAAGTAACCATCAGTTGGGGTGAAAAGTGATTCTGCATTAAATGACCAACAATTAAAATGATTTAAATGACTTTTTATTGATTTTTTAACGTGCCTTTATCAAAACATAACTCCAGTTAATTAAATCTACCGATTAAAAAAGCCTGATAACTGAATGGATTAATATTCAGCTCAGGCTTAACGCTTTCCTTACGCTCAACCGCATTATTAGCTTATCGTATAATGCTATTAAGCCCCAAAAACGAACTAGTTTTCAGTTGTTATTCTTGACCATCAACTGAATAAAACGTTTGGTTGTTCTCTGCCATTTGACACAATAAATCACACGGTTGGAATTTATCGCCATGGCGTGTTGCAAGCACTTTTAGTGTCTCGACCGTTTTTGTGATGCCAAAATTATCCATATACCTGAACGGACCGCCAAAAAATGGTGGGAAACCAATACCAAAGACGGCGCCAACATCACCATCCCTTGCACTGCGAATAATTTTCTCATCAAGACAACGAGCCGCTTCATTTAGCATCATCATCACGCAACGTTGGGCGATATCTGTCTTACTTAAATTATTTTCTGGCACGATGCCGATAAGAGAATAAATCGATTTATCCACTTGGCGTTTTTTATTTTTCTTCCAAAATAGTAACTTAGGTGAAGAATGGCCGTACTCATAAAAGCCTTTTCCGTTTTTCTTACCTTTGCGGTCATCTTTTACAACTTTATCTAGGATATCTGGTGCTTTGAATCTATCCCCAAATCGTCCTACTAAAATAGGTAAGATTTTAGTGCCGACATCAATACCAACTTCATCGAGTAAATTAAACGGCCCTACAGGGAAACCGAACTCAACTAATGCACTGTCAATATAATCGATAGACTCACCTTCAATAAGGCACTGCGCCGCCTCGCATAAAAAAGGGGCAAGAATTCGATTAACATAAAAACCCGCATCATCACCAACCACAATCGCCGTTTTACCTTGGCGCTTAGCGAATGCGACCACTGTAGCAATCGTTGTTTCATCCGTTTGTTTATGCGGAATAACTTCAACCAATGGCATTTTATCGACGGGACTGAAATAATGTAAACCAATGACACGCTCTGGATGTTGGGCATTAGCGGCTATTTGGTGAATAGGTAATGAAGATGTATTCGATGCAAAAATAACATCCTTTCTCGTCATTTTTTCAACATCAGAAACCATCTTTCTTTTCAGCGCTAAATCCTCAAAAACAGCCTCAATAATGAGATCAGCGGTTTCTAACCCCTGATAATTCAATGTTCCTGATATTTTAGCCATTGTTGCAGCACGTTCGCGCGCCAATAATCGGCGTTTGCTCACTCGCTGGGTCAATAAGTCCCAGCTATATTTCAAAGCCTGAGCAATGCCTTTTTCTGATATATCCTTAATTCGAACAGACGCTTTTCCTTGCGTTGCGCTCACATAGGCAATCCCCCCGCCCATTAACCCACCACCTAATACTCCGACTTGGTTAACGTTAAGTGGCTTAGCGTGTGCACCGGTTTCATTTTTCAGCGCAGTAACAGCAAAGAATAAATTGCGTAATGCTGCTGACTCGGGGGACATCGCTAACTCACCAAATGCTTTGGCCTCTTCGGCAAACCCTGCAGATAACCCTTGATTCATCCCCGTTTTTACCGCATGAATGATTTTTTCTGGTGCAGGGTAATGGCCTTTGGTTTTACTCAATACTTTTTGCTTTGCCCCATTAAACACTTGGTTGCGAAGTAATTTGCTACTCAGTAAACGTTGCTGCCAATGAATAGCTGGTCGTTGAATACCGCCTTTTTTAACCATTTTAACGGCGACATCTAATAGAATTGACTCAGGGACAACATCATCAACAAGGCCCAATTTAAGTGCTTGTTTAGCTTTTAACTGGCGACCCGTTAACATCAAATCTAACGCCTGGGGAATACCGATTAAGCGTGGCAAGCGCTGCGTACCACCAGAGCCAGGTAATAAGCCTAACTGAACTTCAGGCAAGCCGAGGCGCGTTTTATCATCATTTGAACACACCCTTGCATGACAGGCTAATGCCAACTCTAAACCGCCACCTAAACATGCTCCATGGATAGCGGCAATAATCGGTAATGGGTAATTATCGATTTTATCAAAGAGTATATGCCCTGATTTTGATAGCTCACTGGCTTGCGCCTTCGATTCACAATGCGCAATCATGCTGATATCGGCGCCTGCAATAAAGTTATCTTTTTTGCCCGAGGTGATCACTAACCCCTTTAAGCCCGAAGTGGATTGTGCTTTTTGTAAGATTGCAAGAAATTGCTCAGCAAATTCAGCTTTTAGTGTATTAACCTTTTCATTTGGAACATCAATGAAAATCACACCTACATTTTCATCATAAATTTCTAATGAGAAAGCTTGCTGTGCCTTATCTATCACCAATTCCGTAGTAGAATTTTGCGTCATTATTCCACCTCTAAAATCATAGCTGCACCCAAACCACCCGCAGCACAAGCTGTTGTTAAACCAAAGCCACCGCCACGACGACGAAGTTCATTCAGTGTTTGTGTCACCATTCTTGCACCCGTAGCCGCAAACGGGTGACCATAAGCGATAGAACCGCCGAGAACATTAAATTTGTCCATGTCTATCTCGCCAATGGCGTTTTTTAAACCTAGTTTGTCTTGTGCAAATTGGCGACTACCAAACATTTTGACGTTAGCCAATGTTTGAGCCGCGAAGGCTTCATGCATATCAATTAACGTGAGATCTTGTAAAGTTAACCCCGCACGTTTCAAGGCAATAGGCGTTGCATAAGATGGCCCCAATAGCATATCTTCCCATACATCAATCGCGCTAAAAGCATAGCTACGAATATAACCTAGTGGGGTATAACCCAATGCTTTTGCCCTTGATTCTGTCATCATCAATACAGCGGCTGCACCATCTGTTAAAGGCGTGCTATTCGCCGCGGTGACACTGCCATGCTTGCGGTCAAATGCAGGTTTTAATTTAGCGTAAGAAGATAAGACGGAGTTACCTCGTACATTGTTATCTTGCGAAAAGGCTTGCTTAAAAGGTGGCATATACGCCGTCATGACTTCATCATTCAATAAACCACTTTCCCACGCTTTAGCCGCAAGAACGTGAGAACGATGCGCTAATTCATCTTGTTGTTCTCTCGTGATGTGGTAGCTTTTCGCCATTTGCTCCGCGGTGTCCCCCATGCGAAGCCCTGTCGAGTATTCAGCTACTCCAGGCGCAACGGGCATTAAGTCTTTTAAGCGTAATTTTGTGATAAGCGATAATTTTTGCCCAACCGACTTTGCCTTACTCAGTGCAAGTAACGTTGCTGCTAATTTTTTTGAAACGCCTATTGGTAAAACTGAAGAAGAGTCTGCCCCGCCCGCAACCCCAACGGAAATATCCCCAACCATCATACTTTGAGCCACATTCACAATGGCTTGAAAGCTTGTCGCACACGCCCTTGAAACACTGTATGCATCCGTTGAAACGCTCATCCCTGTGCCAAGCACTATTTCCCGCGCAATGTTTGGTGCTTCAGGCATTTGAACCACTTGACCAAAGACAAGTTGTTCAATCAGCTGATTATCTAAATCGCTACGAACTAATAATTCAGCGACAACCGCTTTGCCTAAATCCACAGCAGCAATGCCTTGATAGGCCGTTGACTGCTTTGCAAACGGTAAACGTAAGCCACTAACAATGGCAATGCGCTCTTTTGTTGAATATGTACTGTCACCATGGTGGGAATGTTGATTCATGGTCGCTCCTGCAAAAGCATAAATAAAAATTATTGTTTATTTTTTCACGATGGGCCGAAAGAGGTCTGACCTGTAATGATTGTTAACATAACTTTCACAATTATCAATTGCATTGACTAAAAAATGGGAGCGCGCACGCAAGTTGGTATAAAAATAGTGCTGAAAAGAAAAGGAATGGATTTAACAAATATAAAAAACCCTTCTATTACTTAGCATCTAATAAAAGGTGCTATCACTATAGAAGGGTTCACTTAATGAATTCAAACGTTTGATTAACGAAGGCCTAACTGAAAAATCAGACTTTCAGCTTCACAGCTAAAACTAAATTCTGCGCTCAGTTCAACACCGCCATCAACTTGTTTAAAAGTATGATTAATCGCACAGGGATCTGACTCAACAGACTTCGCTTTTTCTGTGAGCATCTTCAACATGGATTCCGCTTCACCTTGGGTGGCAAAAACATGCTGATACGACGCAGTACAGTCTTTATTATCCAGCACTGTGCCTACATCCACACAACAGCAAGCTGCTGTTTCATCCGCACTACAACGGTTAATCGCATCAGTCATTTTACTCTCCAAATAAACAAACTGTTAAGTGGCTATCATAACGCTGAAAAAGTGGTAAAAACCAGTATGTATCAAAACTTATTGCTAATAATTAAACATAAGTTTGATCTTACCCCGTATTTGATTATTTATTACTCCAAAACAGTCACCTAATGTTGCTATTTTGTTAAATGCATCGCATTTTTGAAAACGAAGTCACAATAAATACAAAACAAGCTTGCAACATATCAGGTGGTCAGACCTATACTCTAGTAACTGGTCTGATTTGTCATGACGGCAATGGACCCTACAATTCTGCGCTTCTTGCGATAGAAGTCGCTTTATTTAAAATAAAACATAAGAGGGTTTTGGTCATGAGCCAGAAAAACCTGGTTTCGAAATCAGCTTTAGCAATAGCAGTGGCAATTGTATCTTCTAACGCCGGCGCGGCGGGTTTCTTACTAAATGAATATTCTACATCCGCACTGGGACGCGCATTTTCGGGAGCTGGTGCGATGGGCGACAACGCAAGTGAAGGGAGCCGTAACCCTGCTGCGATGATGCTATTTGACCGACCATCTCTGTCTGTAGGCGCGGTGTATATTGACCCAAGTGTTGATATTAAAGGTCGTGATAACAGCGCATTTACTGCTAATGATATCGCGCCAAGTGCCGTTGTGCCTAATGCGCATTTTATTTTCCCAATTAATGATAAATGGGCTGTTGGTACGTCCATGACAACAAACTTCGGTTTAGCGACCGATTTTCCAAAAAGTTATGCAGGTGGGCCTGTTGGCGGAAAAACTGATTTAAAAACTGTTAACTTAAATTTAAGTGGTGCATACCGCCTAAATGATAATTTTAGCTTTGGTTTAGGTGCTAACGCTGTCTATGCTGATGCTGAAATTACTCGTCATGTAGGTATAGGAGCTGCAAAGCTTCCTCCGGCATTAGGTGTTACACCAAGTACAACTGCTGCGAAATTAAAAGGTGATGACTGGGGTTATGGCTGGAATGCAGGTGTTTTATATGAATTCAACCAAGATAACCGCCTAAGCTTAACTTACCGCTCAAAGGTTAAAGTTAAATTTGAGGATGGCAAATTCTCAAATGACTTACCAGCAATGGCAGGTGGACTGGCTGGTTCTAGCGTTAAAGGAAAATTGGATCTTAACCTACCAGATATCTGGGAGTTTTCTGGTTACCATAAAGTCGCACCAAAATGGGCTCTACACTATAGTGCAGCCTATACAGGCTGGAGTGAGTTTAAAGAACTCACAGCTTATCAAAAAAGCAATGGTAAAGAACTGTTTCATAAACCTGAGCACTTTAAAGATGCTTGGCGTTTAGCACTTGGTACTACTTATTTTTATGATGACAGTTGGACTTTCCGTACAGGTATTGCCTATGACCAAACTCCTGTACGTTCAGAATACCGCTCTATTTCGATTCCTGACCAAGACCGCTATTGGTTAAGTGCGGGTACAACCTATGCATTTAATGAAAATGCCTCTGTTGACGTTGGTATTGCCTATATGTATGGCAAAAAAGTCAATATCAATGAAATGCTAAAAGAAGGTGATCCAAGCACAACTACTCGCTTCAAATCTGAAGGCTCTGCTTGGTTATACGGCGTGAACTTTAACTACGCATTCTAATAAATCGAATGCTTAACTATCGGGGAGGCAACTCCCTGATAGCCCTACTATCCCACTATTCAAAAAAACATCCCTATCATAAATTTATCTTGACACCTTACTACTCATATATGTAGATTAATTGTTAAATAAATAATTTGCATTCTAACAACTGTTTTCACGTTGAAAATTAGCCTTATAAGCTTCTTTTAAGATAATTCCTTTTATATTTCATTAGATTACCTTTCTTTCTCTGAATGTTCTTATTTGCAAGCACAATCTATACACATATTTTAGAATACAGATACACAAAAAATACGTATCCATTCATCAAACTGTATTATTAATGCGATACATTCGCAGTAAAAGTACAAAAGAGGCCACAATGACAAAAACGTAGGAGGTTTTATGGGAACATTATTTACAGTAGGATTTATTGGGGTTTTAGGGGTAATCGCCTTGATTGACACTGTTACCCAACGAGGAAAGCGAGACAATGACTAGCTGTTAATTTATCACTCTCACGTTTTAATACAGACAAGAGAGTGATAAACCTTCCTGAGTCAATTCACTAAATTAATCAATCGAATCAAGATCCCCTTCAATCGCAGCCGCATTTGGGTTTTCAGTTGCTTTCAATACGCCGCCATTTGATAAGAAATCATTTCGTTGGAAGTAAGCTTCACGCATCATCAAGTACGGGTCTGAAGAGTTTTTAAGTAATCCATCTGAATCCAGCAGTCGTGCTCTTGTTTCTATCCCTTCAAGCGCCCATTTACCAGCGGACATCCAAAATGTCAGGTAACTTAACATTGGGTATAAACCATCCGCTAAATCCCCACCTTCCTCACGTGGTGTTGCGCTCCCATATCCGGGTAAAACGACATAAGGGCCATAACCGACATCATAGTAGCCAAGTGTATTACCGAAACGTTTAGGATCTTCTTTGGCTAACTGCGGGTTTGCCATTGTTGCCACATCAATCAACCCACCCATACCAAAGACAGTATTTAGGAAGAAGCGGTTAAAGTGTTTAAAACCTTGAGTCACTTCCCCGCGCAAGAAACTATTCAGCATACTCGCGGGTTCTTCAAGGTTAACAAAGAAGTTGGATAAGCCATTACGCGCAGGCATAGGAACATAATCATTCCAAGCTACAGCAACAGGTCTTAAGACATAAGGGTCTAAAACATTGTAGTTGAAATTAAACATTGCTCGGTTAAAACCCTCTAATGGGTCTGAACGTTCTTGCGTATCCGGGTCAATATTACTTGCACAACCTGCAATTAATACACCCGCTAGAAAAACGCTAGTCATGCGAAACTTCATAACACCCTCTCCATTCCCTGCACCGTCCTGCTATGGTACTTTCCACAATATTCACGAATTTGATAATAATAAGGTGAAAAAATTAATTTTGTTAACCGTTTTGAGTGATTATACAGATGAACTTTTAATTATACCCTAGTTAATCATGCCATTATTATAAGAATTATGAGCAATTAGCACAAAAACCATTACTTTATATTTCTGTAAATTAAGAAATCAATTATCAAATTGAAAAACATCAAATGAAAGAATAAGCCGCATGACCACACTCCTCCTTACAATTATTTTTTGGATTCAACCAGTATCTTGATGGCTAGCCCAGCCAAAACTGTCCCCATTAGCCACCGTTGAATTAACTGCCACGTTGGACGACGAGTCAGTAATAATGAAATAGCTCCCGCTGTAATCACGATAAGCCCATTGATTGTTAAGCTAACCAATATTTGGATTGTTCCTAATATCATTGATTGCACCAACACACTGCCATGATCTGGTGTAATAAATTGCGGCAGTAAAGATAAATACATAATCGCGATTTTAGGATTAGCGATATTCGTTAAAAACCCCATCATAAAAAGTTTTCTAGGGCTATCGATATCCAATATTTGGAGTTGGAAAGCTGAACGCCCATTAGGCTTAACTGCCTGCCACGCTAAATAGAGCAAGTACATCGCCCCTGCAATTCGTAACACATCATACGCATAAGGAATTGCAAAGATAAAAGCGGTGATACCAAAGGCCGCGCATAACATATAAAAAACAAATCCGAGTGCGACACCTGCAAGTGAAATAAACCCAGCTTGTCGACCTTGGCAAATAGACCGAGAAACTAAATAAATCATATTCGGACCCGGCGTTAATACCATTCCAAGAGCAATTAGACCAAAAGCAAATAATGTAGCGATCTCTGGCATTTCCCCACTCCAAAATTCAATATTGACCGATAATTAAGCTAGTTTTGCACTTAACATTTTCCCATAGCTTGTTAAATTTACGTTAACTTTCACGCATCTATTGATTATAGTCATAGCAAAATAAAACCAGCAACTGAAATAGTTATTAGACAAAACTAGTACGAAAAAACAAACAAAAAAACGATCTTCACAATAAATTGAATTAATTCACCGTAACAACTTGATTCCATTGGAAGTGGACAGTAAAATGCAAATCCTGCTTAGTAATAAGCTCAAAGTCCCCTTAGTTAAATGGATATAACGAGCCCCTCCTAAGGGCTAGTTGCAGGTTCGATTCCTGCAGGGGACACCACAATAGACTCAACCGACCTATTCCCACCTAAACAAAACCCTCATAAAACCAAGCGTAACAATCATCCACACTAAACTGAGCTAAACCAATCTATACTGCTATAAACAAATTTTCGCGGGTAGTATTGGTGGTATCGTATATTTTACTCACACTCAATACCCTCTATGAAGCTAAATGTTAAACAAGTAGAAGCAGCGAAAGCGCAAGATAAGCCGTACAAGCTTGCGGATGGTGGCGACTTATATCTTAATATATCAACAACCGGTGCTAAATCTTGACGTTTAATATACCGATTCGATAAAAAAGAAAAGCTTCTAACCATTGGGCTCTATCCATTGCCTGATAGCGATTTCTACAGCCCTGCAAAACTATCTTATTAGGCGTGCGCGCTAGTCCTTCAGTGATGCCATTTTCATCAACTCGCAAGCGGATATTGGTTTCATTCTCGTATTAGACTTCCATTTCTTCAGTTGCTTCTTAAAGTCCTGTGCGGCCCGGCTAAACTTAACCGAAGTATCGATAATCGGTGTTTTGCTTTACTGGCTCTCTGCTAGCTCAAAGTTACACTGCTGATACTCAACGCCACCCAAAACTTTAGGCTCTATCTGCAAACTGACTAAGTGAATGTTTCCGAATGAGGGGTGATAGAATTGAATTGTTTCGTAGAATGTACGCATCGGTCGTTGCGCTCGGTACTCTCTTAACTTCATTCTCCCCCTTGCATCGTGGTAATTGCTCTGTGACGACGATATCTAGCAAGCCCCAATCTCTCGGCGGTATCTCAACAATTAAATCACCAAACTCGTCATCTTCATTAAACAGCTTGCGGCAGATTACCGATCCAGTCCAAGTTACTACGCTGCTGTTAATCGACGTTTGTACTGGGTAATTAACAAAGTGAAGCTCCTGCGGTTGTTCGCGCATAGTACCCTGTAAGTATAGTTAGTCAAAAAATAATCACTATTGAAATCTAACTGTTTTACCCTTGTTGGTATTAGATGAGATGGAGAGCCATCTTCTGAGACATGCCTTATTGCTGGCATTGATATTTTGTCACTACCGCACATCTTGCAGGTTAGGATGTCAACGCCTTTTAGCTGCATAAACTCAGAAAACTTCTCTTTAGTGACTGAGCGAAAGAACGAATTCAATTGAGCGTCGTTCTTTTTATTTTGTTCATCTTCGGTCATAAATCCCCCATAAATTAATGAGAGAGATTTAACCATTTGTTTTAGGGGAAGTGTTACTATTCTTGTTTATAACAAAGCAAAAGACCTCAGTTAAGAGGCGTAATGTGTGATATGGGGCATAATGTTTATATAGAGAGCGAATCACAGCCCAAGGACGGGCTAGATTAACTATTGAGCAATATAATCAGCGGTCAATATCATTATATTTCCACCATGGCCGTTGCAATCAATCCTAACTACATGCTTTGGTGTACGTGTCATTGATGTGTACGCGTGTTCAAAATTAGTCACTGATGTCATGTTATGGTTGATTGTGCCAGATACGTAAATGACCTCTGCCGACAGCTTACATAACTCATAACTCATTTTTTCAGCATAAATAAAATCCCAATCGCCATAATCAGACCTGTTCCCATCTGATGCTAATGAGTCAATGCTATTGCTAGAGTGCGCATTAAAACCAAAGCACATCATCATTAGCAAGCTAGCAGCTATGTATCCTTTCATCTCACCATCCCATCAATTAGTTTCAGTAATGTTAGCTTAGCGGGAGTGCAAATTGAAGCAAAGCACACTTTCAGATTATATATTTAAGTGATATTTTATTTCCCACCAATTTAATAAGGATGACTGTATGGGCGTTGAATTTCATATTACTCGTGCTGAATGCTGGTTTGATAGTGAAAGCAATCCAATCAGTAGCGACGAGTGGATAGCTCTTGTTGAGCAAGACCCTGAGCTAAAAATAAATGCTATTAACGGTGAATTTAATGCAATATGGATCGGAAATAGCACCTATGATGAGCCTTGGCTTGAGTGGGATAACGGTAGAGTTTATACCACATGGCCTGATACTGCTCTCTATATAAAAATGCTAGAAATCGCAAAAAAACTAAATGCTAAAGTCATGGATGATGAATGTGGTATTTATAATAAACCAGAGTCTTGGGTATATCCTTAATCGATGCTCATAACAAAAAAACCTGCCGAAGCAGGTCTGATTTTTGATTGAGTTAACGCTGCTACTCTACCAATACAGAGACGTTAATCGCACCTTTATATTTACCCGGCTTAATATTACCGTTCGCACAAAGATTGAAAAAGAGCGATTTCGTAAAGTCTTTGCCCGGTATCGTCGAAATTGATTGGCTACCTAAATAAGGGATTGCATCTGATGAGTTAGCATTACACACGCTATCACCTTGGCTTGTCGCCGATGTTGCAATATAAGGCAAGTCACCTGCATTACTTTCTGAACTCGTTAACACCATCCCTGTAGTGCTTCCTGTCACCATTGGATTCATAGGCCCCAGAGTTAAAAAACCTTCCTTTCCTGCTTCATAGCAGCTCACTTGCACAACCGCTTGTTCACTCGCTAAGTTTTTCGGTGTAGGGTAGTTCTGGCTTAACTGTGTGGGGTATTGGATATTTGTCTGTGTTGAAGGTGTCAACTTGCAACTTTTTAGTGCTGTTATTGTCACATTACTACTTTGGTCAAACAGCGGGGCACTTTCTGTGAACCCCCATCCTGAAGCGATTAGAGTCACACCAATATAACTCGGATTAATTTTATACACACCAGGCTTTAGGCCACCACCAATCGCATAAGCTGAGTAACTTGAAACTGTGAATACGGCCGGGTTTATCTTATCATTATATGTATGTTTGAAAAAATTTTTGCTTCCTAATTTTGGCGCTATTCCCCATGCCGCTTCAGACCTTGTGTATTCATTTTGGAATCTATATAGCCCATTCATGCTAACATTTTTTCCATTAACCAATGTCGCTGTTACATTCTGCATCGTTTTCCCATCATAACGTAAAAATGATGCATTTAAAGTTCCATTGATAGTTAACACGATTGACCCACCGTCTGGATTAGTCGTATTGACAAACTGAATACCTGATGTATTTATTTCAGGAAAATACTCCAATTCACCAAGAACGCCCCACCACCGTAAACTTATTTGATAGTGAATGGTATTCGCCTCAAGGTCTGATGCTGTCTGTAAGTAGGTAGATACTGATGCAACAGGGGGCTGAACTTCCCCCAGATAACCTCTTGCCCCGATCGGAACCTTAAGTTCGATAGCATAGCTTTGCATAGCAACAGCAAATAAGGTTGCTATAAGTAGCACTCTTTTTTTCATATCGTCATTTCTTCTAGTTATGCATTATATTTAATGCCACTGTTTAATTATTTAACTCAATATAGGTGTAATTGCGATATAAATAAAGAAAATGACTACTTATTTTGTTACTAACTGCTAATCATAATCTTGTGTGGTGAGTTAAATTACCAATGCAGCCAAACAGCCTTAAATAAATATATATCCCATTGATTAATAATGTTTTTTAGTAATTTTTATTTTTTGACAGTTTAAATGCAGGAGTGAATGCAATAAATAATCCATATTTTCTCTTTCAATAATTGGATTACAAATACACAATAAATTACACACATAAACAAACTGAAAGCAAACTACTTTCGGCATATGAAGATATCAAGGCTACATAGTACATTTTGATAACCCCACAAATTTCAAGCAATAAAAAACCCACCGAAGTGGGTGGGTTGTTAATACATTACATTAGTCATTACTGTAAATTCTATCTTTGCTGATAATGTTTACTATATGGTGACAGGAGTCCATTGATAACTTTCTTGGCTCCCATTTGGCTCACCTACCTACGCTACGCTATTTATATGATTTAACCAAAGGATATAACCATGCCTGTAACTACCGAGGTGGTGAAAGTTTATTGCTCGCCAACTAGGAATAGGCGATATTTCAGCAAGGAAGCTGCAATCAATGCCGATTATTATTGATAACGGCATCAGTATGGTTCGAGTTAATAACATTTGGTCAGCTCGTCAATTTAACAACCATTGCATAGCAATTAACGGTGATAATTATTATCGAATTGCTATGGAAATTTATTTATTAATGAAGGATGCGGAGAATAACAATGGAAATTAAATTAGGTAAATACGTAATAACATCTGATAAGTATCAGTTCATCCTCAATGAAATTAAAACGATAAAAGAAGGTGAAAACGCAGGCAAAGAAAAAATGGTTACCGTTAGCTATCATCCACGAATGGAAATGCTAATCAAAAAGTTATTGTGGTCGATAGAACTTTAGTCTTTAATTGATAGCTATTGATATTTGACTTATGTATATTGTTAATCACTTAATCATATGGATGTGTGCGTCGTCATGGCTGAACTGATTATTTATGAAATCATATTAGGAATTGCAGTATTTTTTTGCTTTTGGAATATAGGCCGAACCAATACTTTCTGGTCTTTTATTCGAGTTATCGCTGGAATATGCCTTATAGTCATCATGTGTATGCTTGGTATGATCATAGCGTACGTTGCATCATAGCAATCATCTACCTAACTTAAAGATTGGGGCATACGTAGTGTCATTTACCGTTATTTATCTTTTATTTGCTGTCTTTTTACTCCTGTGGCTTGCTTATTGGAGCTTTTCAGCTCTATTTCCAAAATCACCACCGAGTAGTGTTTTCTGCCTCTTCGCTAGAACAATCATAGGCGTGACCTTGGTCTTATCTGCAATCTATGTAACTCTTGTCGCTTTCGCAATCACCATTTAACCTAATGTTGAGCTCCCCCCTCAAATATACAATGTTAACGGAAATCACATTAATAAATGCACCTGATAAATGATATTTACTGCTCTGAAAATATAGATAGGCAGAAAGAATGCATTATCTGAAAACATGATGCTGTTTACATTAATTATCGTTTCTGCAATTATCAAACCGCTTGATTCATTCATTTAAATTACCAATTAAAAGTTTAAGTCAATATACCTAATCGACCATACCTACGCCACTTAATCATTTATATCGTAGCCCGCCGAGTGAATATTGAAAGTCAATGTGAAGAAATATAACGCAAAAAATGGCTGATTGAATCGCTGCGAGTAGAAAAATCCTATTTTTCATCTAATCATTTTGATCATGAATAGAACCTTCTATTATCAATTCTGTTACGCGTATTTACTGGATAATACTCAATGAAAAAAATTGTCATTCTTCTTTTTTTGCCTCTTTTACTTTTAGCTTGCACAAAAGAAGAGCCGTCTTTAGTCGTTATTTCTGGAATGAGTAAAGCTGAAGTCATTCACATTGAAGGGATACCTAAGAGTTCAGCCACTCGGGGCCAGTATGATTTATTCTTTTATGCCGACCAGTTATTAGCTGAACAACCGAACCAGAAAGCTGACAGAGTATTTATCTTTGTGGATAATAAACTGATGGAATACTCAACAATAAACATTCGCTCAGTTCATGATAAAAATGCTGGGATAAGATTAAATGCAAAACAAAGTCTAGCATGCTGGATAAATCAATTAAATTTACCTGTTGACCCATCCGCTAGTGCTAATAAAAATATCCAAACAAATGGAGTAGATTGTTTTCAAATGTGAGTAGTGAAAACAATCAAAAATTTATTTTAAATTCATTTTAGTCAAATAATGAGATTGCATTCCTGTTTCGGGGAAATCTGGCAGGGACATTTGCTGGATATAACCTAATTTTTGATAAAATGGCAGTGCTTGAAAACTAAAAGTATCAACCAAAGCATGAAGACAGCCTATTTTCGACGCCTCAAGTTCAGCTGTTTGCATTAATTGACTACCTATCCCTTCTTTTCTCGCTGATTCACTTACCCATAAATAATCAATACATAACCAATTAGCTCTTACTGTCGCAATTAAGCCGCCCTGCATCACACCGTCACCATCTTTAAAATACACGCCTAATTGACCAAAGCGGGAAGCATCTAAATACTGGGTGTTATAGCTACGTAGCCCTGTAAGTAATTCATCTCTATCTTCTTGAGTGACTTCATGAGTAATAATAATATTCATGTTTAAACCATTTAAGTTCGATTATACATACTTGTATTTCAAACATATTTATATAATGAAGTAAATAGATAAGCGAAGCTTTTAGAGAAAAAAATTATAAATCCAATCGTTGATTAAAAAACATCAGTTTCTAGTATTTGTGCGATTAAATCAGCAACAGATAACACCAAAGACGACTTGACCATTTGCTGATAGCGCTGCTTTTGCAAATCAATTAGCTGTTTATCTACCATATCTTCAGGCTGATCAAAACGCATCATTTCAGGTAATGGACCCATGCAGTGCAACATTTTAATACTGCCGATTATTTCATCATCAATATAATCTAATTTTAATTCTTGGAAAGATAAAGAATCATTTAATGCTAGAAATAATTCAATATCTTCATAGGTTTCACGCGTTATGGCCCCCAAAGCAAATAACAGTTTCAAACGCACAGATAAATCACCTAATGGTCCATTACCTGTCAAAAGAGGCTCAACTGCATATTTTACAGCATAATCATCCTTCCTAAATACTTTTAACATTAACTTATCAATTGCTTGAGAAATTAGCGTTATAACCTCCTGAATAAATAAATGAATTTCAGGCCGTTGGTTTAACCGCTCAAGGATATGATTTTCAATGTCTTGCTTATTTTCCATAATAATTTTTTTTGTCACTTTATGGCCACCTGCTTAATATTCATTCGCTAATAACCATAAAGTGATTGAACCTCAATAATTAGCCTATTACCCGAATTATTGTTTATTACTCAACTTTATTAACTCATATTGAGTACAAATTTTATCAACAATGGCAGGGTATTGCTGCAAACCGCATAGCTCCATAGTAGCCTGATAGATGCCATTTTCGTTAATTAATTCAACTAGCTCAATGGCCTGAGGATCATTAGAGCACCTAAAATGAAGCGCAGCTGCAATACCAATTATCAGATTATTATTAGGTAATTGGTACTCAAACGTCCCTAGTAACGGTTTAATCAACCTATCTTCTGGGCTGAGTTTACGGATAGGTTGACGCCCTACTCGGCTAACATCATCCTTTAAATAGGGGTTTGCAAAACGGCTTAATATTTTTTCAATATATTGCTGGTGCTTATCGGCGTTAAATCCATATCTCTGAATTAAAACTCGCCCGCTTTCTTCCATAGCTGCTTTTACAACAGCATGAACTTTAGGGTCATTAATAGCATCACTAATTGTTTGATGCCCATATAACTGACCTAGGTAAGCAGTAATCGCATGACCTGTATTTAACGTGAATAGTTTGCGCTCAACAAATGCCATTAAATTATCCGTTAGCTCCATCCCATCAATGCTCGGAATATTGCCAACAAATTGTGTTTTGTCGACAATCCACTCACTGAATGATTCGACGGTGACCGAAAGAGGGTCATCGTTTGCCGCATCCATAGGAGGAACAATACGGTCAACCGCCGAGTCGACAAAACCAATATGTTGTTCAACCCACCCATGTATTTCTACAGGCAATTGTGCAAGAACATGCTGCCTTAATTGGCTTGTCCCTCTTACCATATTTTCACATGCTATAATATTGAGTGGTTTTTGGTTATTTAACGTATTTCTTAACGTAATACCTTGCGCTAAAGTCCCTGCTATCTTTTCAAGGATTTGCGGGCCGACTGCAGTTGTTACCATATCCGCAGTAGCGATATATTCGATTGTCTTTGGGTCATTAGAATTAATTGCGTGCACATGCTGCACTTTTTCAATACGACTTTCTTGACCAACAACATGTACCTGATACGACTGTTGATGCTCTAATTGATCAATTAAAGGTTGGTTAACATCGGTAAATGTAAGTTGTGAATTCGCATCTGCGAGTACTTTTCCAATAAAACCACGACCGATATTTCCTGCACCAAAATGAATGACTTTCATTGTTATTCTCCTTACGCTGCACTTTGTGATGCTAAAATTTCGAGCACTTCTTGAATATTTTGGGTATTACACAATTTTTCGATAACACCATCCTCATCCAATGCTGAGGTAATTCGTGTAATCACTTCAATATGCTCATTATTTTGTGCTGCTATACCAATAACGAGGCGAGCAATTTCATCGGGTTCATCCCCAAATTGCACACCATCTGGATATTGGCAAATAACAATGCCAGTTTTTAAAACACGGTCTTTCGCTTCAATGGTTCCATGTGGGACTGCAATGGACTCACCAAGGTAGGTTGACGTTAATTTCTCTCTCGCCAACATCGCATCAATATAGTCAGGCTCAACATATCCACCTTCAACTAATTTTTGCCCCGCAAATTGGATTGCTTGTATTTTATTTTTCGCCGATAAATTTAAATGAATATGCTTAGCACTGAGTGTAAACAATGCTTCATCTTTATCTTCAACATCAAAAGATTCGTCATTTGCGGCTACAATAGTCTGCTTAATTAAACGCCCGTCATTTGCAGCAGTAGGATGCTTTTTCGCAATTAAATTAGTGACGAGATCATTATACGTTTGACCGTCTAAGAAATTTGCTAAAGAAATATGCATTGCATTAGGTGCAAATGTTTTAGCTCTTTCAGTGAGGTCTTTATGAGTGATAACAATATCAACATCCGCAGGAAGGTCATTAATAGCCATATTGGTGACATTAATATCAAATAGCCCTGCATCACGAACTTTTTTAGCTAATACACCTGCCCCCATAGCACTCGAGCCCATACCGGCATCACAAGCAACAATGATATTTTGCACATTTGCAAGATTAACGCTTGAATGGTTATTCGTTGCCTCTTTATTTGATGATTTAGACTGCGTTTTCATATCACGCATTTTTTTCGTCGCATTATCTAATTCATCATCATCACCAACACGGGTTCTTTTTAATAAGATTGCAGAAACTAAGAAGGAAACGACTGTTGCACTCGTGACGGATAAAATAACACCAATTAATGATGATTTTGGTGTCATCAGTAAAACTGCAAAGATTGACCCTGGAGAGGCTGGCGATACTAAACCAGCATGGAATAAGTTCATCACAAACACGCCTGTCATGCCCCCCAGAATAACGGCAAGAATTAAGCGCGGATTCATTAAAACATATGGAAAATAGATTTCGTGTATCCCACCAAAAAAGTGGATGATTGCAGCCCCGGGTGCTGATTGTTTTGCATTTCCCTTACCGAAAAACATATATGCAAGTAACACACCTAGTCCTGGACCTGGATTTGCTTCAATTAAGAAGAAAATAGAAGCACCTGTTTCAGTGGCTTGCTGAATGCCTAATGGGGAAAATATCCCGTGATTTATCGCATTGTTTAGAAAGAGAATTTTTGCAGGTTCAACAAATATTGATGTCAGCGGCAGTAAGTTGTTTTCCACCATCACGTTAACGCCCGCTGCCAATACTTTAGATAGACCAGCAACCAGTGGACCTATAGCAAGGTATGCGAGTATTGCCAAAAGCATGCCGATAATGCCAGATGAAAAGTTATTCACAAGCATTTCAAAGCCAGTTTTCACTTTGCCATCAATCCAACGGTCAAAGCGTTTAATTGCAAAACCACCGAGTGGCCCTGCTATCATTGCCCCCATAAACATTGGCATGTCGGCACCAACAATCACCCCCATAGTGGTAATTGCCCCAACAATCCCCCCGCGCTCACCGCCAACTAGGCGCCCGCCCGTATAGCCAATGAGCAGCGGTAATAAATAGGTGATCATTGGGCCGACAAGCTGTGCCAATGTTTCATTTGGCCACCAGCCCGTAGGGATAAAGAGCGCGGTAATTAAACCCCACGCAATGAAAGCACCGATATTAGGCATGACCATATTACTGAGGAAACGCCCAAAATTCTGTACCTTTAATTTGATATTTGATGTTACCATGATAGAACCCCGTGGTACGAGAACGATAAGGTTGTAACGTTATCGCCAAATAACGTTAGTGAATTTTTCGACACTTTCACTCTAACATGACCTTTGTCAGATGCGTACCACGCGGGCTTTATGTGATGAACATCACCCAAATACCCTATCTATCCCCTCATAAATATTGATCAGCTTCACAAATATGCAGTGTAGCTTTACTACAAAGACGATTTTTTAAGCAAAATAAACAAAAAATGTGACTTTAATCACACTGAAATCCTTAACTTAATTTTCAGAACAGAGATCTTGATCACGAATTATTTTCATATTCACGATTTTTTAGATCTCTTAAAAGCTAAATTAGCCTTTTTACTGTTGTTGGATTTAGTTTTGTAATTAATTTTCACTCGCTGCATATTTCAAAAAAGCACAAATGAAATGAATATTGAGCTGAATATGTCGGCTTAGCATTCATCTTATTTTAAATTTTCTATCTTTTTGCGATGATTGAGAATAGGATTTACTGCAACTTATTATTATCAAAAGAATATTTAGCCTTGATTCAAAAGATATTCACCGATAAATTATCCTTAAATTTATTCATTAAAATGTGAACACAATGACTTTAACCATTATTGTTTTTCTTTTGGTTTATATTGCTATGGGCTTTGGTAAGTTGCCCGGTTTTAAAGTAGACAGAACGGGAGCTGCTGTTATTGGCGCCTTAGCCATGATGGCTATCGGTAGTATTACCCCACCACATGCTTGGAATGCCATTGATTATCGAACAATTGGCATGTTATTCGGTTTAATGGTGGTATCTGCATCGTTTGTTGTATCTGGCTTTTATAGCTGGACAGCGAACCGAGTTGCTATGTTAAAGGTTTCTCCTCCGGCACTTTTAGCGGTATTAATCGGTGTTGGCGGGATCCTTTCTGCTCTATTAACTAATGATGTCGTGGTTGTTGCCATGACACCATTATTAGTTTCAATTAGCTTATCCCGTGGTTTAAACCCTATCCCATTTTTATTAGGCTTTTGTTTCGCAGCAAATAACGGTGCTGCTGGCTCATTAATTGGCAGCCCGCAGAATATGATTGCAGCTCAAGGACTCGACATCTCATTTGTCGGTTTATTAGAAGCCTCAGCAATCCCTGCCTTAATTTCGTTACCTATTACATGGCTAGTCCTCGTTTGGTTGTACCGCAACCGCTGGTACATTGCTAAGGATGAAATGCAAACAAAAGCACCAACAACTCAAGAAACATTAAATGTGTGGGAAACAACCAAGGCAGGGATTATTACATTTGCCGTTATTATCGCATTTATCATTAGCGATATTCCTAGAGAATTAATTGCCCTTACTGCCGCAGGGTTCTTATTATTGAACCGTTCAATTGCATCTAGCGATATGCTTAAATTAGTCGATGGGAATTTATTACTCTTAATTATGGGATTATTTGTCGTTAATGCGGCCTTTGCGTCAACAGGAATTCCTCAGCAACTCCTCAATGATTTACGTGCTCATGGTGTCGATTTAAATAACCCTCTGGCATTGTTCTTAGTAACTGGTGTGCTCAGCACAATCGTAGGAAATAACCCCTCCGTCATGCTACTTGTACCATTTTTAACACCTGATGGAAATGCAGATTCTCTTGGTGCTGCATTAGTACTTGGCTCTGGTTTTTCAAGCAATTTATTAGTTTTTGGTAGCCTTGCCGGTATTATTGTTGTTGAACAAGCTGCGGCTTATGGTGTGAAAATATCGTTTAGTGAGTTTGCAAAATCGGGAGGCATTGTTGCCGCGTTATGCATGCTCTTAGCCGCAATCTGGGTAGTATTAGTCTTGTAGGAATAATTGCAGTTTATTACCAGCCATACTCCATGATGGCTGGTAATAAAACTTCAATATTTAGGGAAGGATGGCAAATGAGCGCACAGGAAATCCGCTCGCATTATTAGGTTTAGCCACAATATTAAAAATAACTGCCCCGCGAGTCGGTACTTTGTCCAAGTTTGCCAGTAACTCCACTTGGTAAGTATCTTGTTCTAAAACGTAATATTCACCCAGTAATGCATTATTTTTTCGAAAATCCTTCGCAGCATCGGTATCAAACGTTTCATGTCCAATTGCTTTAATACCACGCTCTTCAAATAAGAATTTTAACGCATCCATTCCCCAGCCTGGAATTTGGTTGTTACCTTCAACATCTTTATTATCCATCAACTCTTGTGATGGCCAACGTTTGCTCCAATCTGTTCTTAACGCGACAAAGCTGTCAGCTTCGATTTTGCCGTGTTGCTCTTCAAAAGCCAGCACATCATTAAGAGAAAAGGCAAAGTTTGGATCGTGTTTCGCTCTTTCAGACTGGTCAATAACAATTAAAGGTAAGACAAGCTCTTTTAGCTCTAACTCATGCAAAAAACGTTTGCCTTCAACAAAATGGCATGGTGCATCAATGTGCGTACCATATTGGCCCGGAAAGGTAAATTGCTGAGCAAAGAAACCTTCGGGATAACCAAATAAGGTTTTAAACTCTGCTGAATCAAACATAAAGAAGTGTGGTGAGTTGCCATCAAAGCTGTGTGTTAAATCAACCCATTTCTTCTGTTTTATAATATTAAATGCATCAATCAGTTCGTGACTCATATTTTTCCCCTGTCAGGTTGATTTTGTTCTGTCTTTTTATGAAGTTGTATTTTTTGTTGTGTTACTTAACTATTTAATAGCAGCAAAAACATTATGTTGTCTAGAAATTTAATAAGAATAAATTTCATATTAATTTATAAGAAAGCCACTTATTAATTCAATAATAAGTGGCTAGATAAGAACAAAAATATAAAAAATTAGACTAGGATTTTATTTAGGGTATTTATTCCAGCTTTCTGGCTCAATAAAGCCATCATAAATACGCTGGGAACGAATATAATCTGCATATTCTTTAGATTCAAAGGCCTCTTTTAAGTCTTTAGCCCATTGAGAATCAAGGTCTTTTTGCATTACAGTGACAATAACACGGTGCTCTAACGGTGAGTTTTCAACAACTAACCCGTCGGCAATACGTTGGCCTGCACTTGCGACATAATTTCCATTTACCACTACAAAATCAACATCATCAAGTAATCTTAAACCTTGAGCAGCATCCGTTTCACGCACATCTAAGTTATATTTACCTGACGAAATATCATTAACGCTAAAGCTCAGTGTACTGACATTAGGTTTAATTTTAATCCAACCTAATTGCTCAAGGATCCTCGCGCCGCGCTCTGCATTAACAGGGTCGTTAGATAACGCAACAATCATACCATCTTTAACATCTTCAATTGATTTATGCTTATTAGAACGTAAACTTTGCGGCGCACTTGGTGAATCAGTTAGTGCCACCATATTAATATTATTCTTTTTGTTATAAGCATCCATGTACGCACGGCTTTGATTCACCGATGCGTCAATAGAACCTTCTTCAAATGCTGGGTTGATTTGCCTATTTTGTGAAAATTGGCGCAAATTAACCTTATATCCCTTTTTCTCTAAAATAGGGACAATGCCTTTATCAACTTGATCGATATAATTTCCAACCCCAAAACCTATCGTGATTTGTTTTTTATTTGGATTATCTTTTTCATTGTTATCGCCACATGCTGAAAGCGCAATAACAGCTGCCGCGATTAAAGATAGATTTATTAATTTTTGTTTTAGCATTTGTAACAACCCTGTGAAAATATTTCAGCCAGTATAATCATATTAATTTGGTTGTTCTTAGATCAGATAGTTATAACTTAGTTTGTTAGTAATATAAGAATCAGTTTTAATTCTTTTAGGTTATATGGATATAACAAACAGATCGTTCGATAAATGATGTGATTGATATGTAATGAAGGGGATAAAAAAACGTTTAAAAAAAGAGAGTTACTCTATGACCATTTTCAATAATGATTTAATTAATACACTGACACACTTGCCACCAGATTCCGATTTAGCGTTAATCCGCCAAGACCGTTCAGCTGCAACATTAAATACCCAAGCCGCATACAGCGAAATTTTCTCTGTTCCATCAACACTATTCCCTGTTGATGTTCGTTATCATTTTGCACATCAAGTTGCAAAATTGACAGGTAGCCAAGCATTAGCAGATTTTTATTCACAACAATCATCATCACTAAAAACTGAGAATCTTTCACCTTCTTTACAAGCTGCTGCGGAATATCTGCAAATATTAACGTTATCCCCAAAAGATACTCATTTCTCACTCATCGAAAACTTAATCGAAAATGACTGGGAAAATAGCGACATAATTTTGCTTGCTCAATTAATTACTTTTGTCACCTATCAAGCTCGCTTAGTCGAAGGTATTAATCTCCTGACCGCATCAGAGGCTAAGCCATTCGATACTGCAAAAATAGTCGCAGGGAAATGGAATCATCAGCCTTTAACTCGCCAAGGCAATCCATCCCCAACGGCCTTCACGCAAGATAGTTTAGGTTGGGAAGCTTGGATAGCCGCTAGAGAAGTTGAAACGCTGAGCGATGAAGAAGCTCAAGTGATGAAAAAGTTTGGCCAATTAAATTCTGAATACTTCCTTTTGCTTGCTCACCAAAGCAAGATTTTAGAAATTCGAACCTTAATCGACCGAGGCGTCTTTTACACCACAGGTGGCCTTCCCCGTTGGGAACGTGAATTCGCAGCTGCGGTTGTCAGCAAAGTGAATGGTTGCATTTATTGTGCATCTGTTCATGCACGCAAAGCTAGCCAGTATGCCAAAGAACGCCGAGGCGATGTTGACAAACTCTTAGCAACCCCAATGGGTGAAGTTCTTGCGGCTGGTTTTGATGATAGATTGTTAGCAATAACCGATCTCGTGGCGTCTTTATCAGCAACGCCAATTCAGGCCGCTAGTTCTCAAATCGCAACACTGCGCCAGTTGGGGCTATCCGAACTTGAATTACTTGATTTAATTCAGTCTACTGCGTTTTTCTCATGGGCAAATCGCTTGATGCTTTCCCTCGGTGAACCATTTGAAATAACGGAGAATAAGGAATAATTTCATGGATAGGATCACAGGTTTAGCGGCTTTAGAAGCGCAAATTGCACAAGACTTGCAATATCTTAATATCCCAATCGCATCTTGGGCGTTATCTGATAATGATATCAACAAGCAACGCATTGATGTTGCCATTATTGGTGCAGGCATGTCGGGAGTCACCGCCGCATTCGCACTCAAATTACGCGGTATTAATGCCATTGTCTTTGATAAGTCTATTGCTGGAAATGAAGGTCCTTGGCAAAAACCTGCTCTTATGGAAACACTGCGTTCACCTAAGCAGGTTGTTGGCCCAGCCTTAGCGTCACCTTCGTTAACATTCCAAGCATGGTTTAAAGCGCAGTTTGGCAATGAAAAATGGGAAGCGTTAGACAAAATTCCTCGTCTTCAATGGGGTGAATATCTGCAATGGTTTAAAGCTATTACAGCACCGAAGGTATTGAACCAGTACGAACTTATTGACTTGCATTTGGTCGATCATGGCAGCCAGTTAGTTTTTAATACCCCTGAAGGCACAAAAGATTACATTGCACAGCATGTTATTTTAGCCACGGGTATGGAGTCATTTAGCGAACCGAGCATCCCCAGTTTTATGGATAACATTCCACAACATTATTGGGAACATTCATATGCAGGCACCGATTACCGCCGTTTTAAAGGGTTAGATATTGGTGTTGTTGGCTATAGCGCAGGTGCCATGGACAGTTCAGCCACCGCGCTAGAAAATGGGGCAAATTCTGTTGAAATTTTAATTCGAGCCGCAGATATGCCACGAGTAAACCGTGGTAAAGTCGCAGGAAGTGCAGGCTTTTCGAATGCTTATGCTTATTTTACAGATGCACAGAAATGGCATTATGCTGAATATGTCGCAAAAGCTAAAACCCCAGCACCGCACGGCAGCACTTTGCGGGTTTCTCGACATTCTAATGCTTTTTTTAACTTTAATACTCAGATTGAGCATATTGAATTAAAAGATAAAAAACTCCATATTTCGACGACAACCGAAAAATTCACCTTAGATTATTTGATCCTTGCAACAGGGTATCGAATCAATTGGTTCAAGCATCCTGCATTTAACCAAATTACCTCATTAATAAAAACGTGGGCTGATGCTTATACCCCACCAATCAGCGAAGAAAATAATGAACTCGGCTCACTCCCCTATTTAGGAGAGCATTTTGAATTACAAGGCAAAAATAGTGCTGACAATGAACAGCTAAAGCAATTTTATTGCTTTAATTTGAGTGCATCTCTCAGTATGGGGCCTGTCATTGGTCTGATCCCCGGAACTAATACAGGTGCAGAGCGTTTAGCTGACCATATTGCAGCACAGTTATACCTAGCTCATAGAGAAGCACATCTCGAATTAGTGAAAACAAGCCAAGAGTTTGAATTATTAGGTGATGAGTGGCAGCCAGCACTTTTACCTTCAGAACGTATGCAACTAACTGATAATGTAGAGTAAACTATGATTACATTTCAAAATGTCCAAAAAGTATATGAAAAAGATGGGCAATCTTTAGTTGCGTTGCAAGACATTAACTTGCATATCAATAAAGGTGATATCTTTGGGTTTATTGGTTATAGCGGGGCTGGCAAAAGCTCACTTATTCGCTTAGTCAATCAATTAGAAAAACCATCCAGTGGTGCCGTTATAATTGATGGCCAGAACATTGCGCTCCATAGCCCCGCTGAAATTCGTGCCCATAAAAAAAGTATTGGCATGATTTTTCAGCATTTTAATTTATTAGAAACCAAAACTGTTGCTCAAAATATTGCCATGCCATTAGTCTTACTTGGGCTTGATAAGAACGAGATCAATCGCCGAGTTGATAACATCCTTGAATATGTTGAGCTAAGCGATAAAAAGCACCAATACCCAGGCCAGTTATCGGGTGGGCAAAAACAACGCGTGGGTATTGCCCGTGCGCTTATCAATAACCCCCAAATATTGTTGTGCGACGAGGCAACATCCGCACTGGATCCCCAAACAACACGCTCTATCTTGCTGCTATTAAAAAAAATCAGTCGAGAACAAAATATTACTATCCTGCTTGTGACACACGAAATGGAGGTCATAGAACAAGTATGTAATCGTGTTGCGGTGATGGAAGCGGGTAAAATTGTAGAAGAAGGTACGGTATTAGATATTTTTGCTAATCCAAAACAACCAACGACACAAAAGTTTGTTGGTACCGTTTTAAATGAAGATATTCCTGAGCGTGTTCTGCACAATTTAGAACATCAAGAAGATATTTATCGTCTTGAGTTTCTAGGTTCATCAGCTCAAGAACCCGTCGTGAATGAACTCATCTTAAAAGAGATCGTTAAAATTAATATTCTCTTTGCCAATATGAAAGAGATTAGCAGTGTCGTACTTGGCAGCATGTTCGTACAATTCATTGGCAACAAAATACAAATTGAAGAAGCTATTCAGTTTTTACGCCTGCGTGGCGTCGCTGTTAATCAGGGGGCAATATGACAGAAATATTTGAAACAGCCTTAACTAGCAAACAGTTTTTGCTGGCAATGTCTGAAACCTTCACAATGGTGAGCGTTGCGTTAGTTCTTGGGTCTCTATTTGGCATATTATTAGGAATATTGCTAGTTATAACAAGGCCTGACGGCATTTGGGAGAATAAAAGCATATATCGCATTGTCAATCCAATAATTAATATTATCCGGTCTTTACCTTTTATTATCTTGTTGGTGGCAATGATCCCATTAACGCGTTTTATGGTTGGAACGTCTATAGGTACTACCGCTGCAATTGTCCCATTGGTGATTTTTATTGCCCCCTACACTGCCCGATTAGTTGAGAATTCGCTCTTAAGCGTTCACTCTGGAATTATTGAGGCAGCAGATTCAATGGGCGCGACAAATTGGCAAATAGTATGGCATTTCATTTTACCAGAAGCTAAATCTTCGCTTATTCTGAGCTTAACCGCGGCAAGCATTACTTTAGTCGGTGCAACAGCAATGGCAGGTGCAGTCGGAGGTGGTGGCGTTGGTGATCTCGCCTTAAATTATGGCTATCAACGTTTTGATAACGTGGCTATGGCCATTACCGTTGTAACACTCGTTGTTATTGTTCAAGGCATGCAATTTATTGGTGATTACCTAGCTCGAAAAGCCCGTTTTCATTAATTATTTACAGCTGGTAGTTTTACTATCAGCTCTATTTTGCTATTACAGGCGCCCAAGCTGATTTTCCTTAGCCTGTTGTAATAAGTTTAAAATGCAATTCTCAGTGACTCTTTATTTATTATAAATTTAATTTCAATTATAACTACATATAAAAAAATAAAAGCCCATTACAGGCTTTTATTTCTTAGCTTACACAGAATGAGAGATAAAAAATATATTTATTCTGTTTAATGAAATACACACTATAGTGTGCATTTAATTTATGTTCTTAATTGAAACAATAAGAAGCTAAAATTAAATTAGGTTTCATTGTGAGACAATATAATTTCTCGTATTATACTAATGTATAAATTGAGTCATCAAACCCTTTAGTCTCTCTTCTTTCATCTGTTCGGGTATCATCTTGAAGCACTTCGCTAAAAAACTCACCCATATTAACACCTAAGACTTTTAATACGCGAACTAAACAATCAATATCAATGCGGTTTACACCGCGCTCATAACGAAATAATTGTTGCTCGCTAATATCTATCTCTTTAGCTAACTGAAAAACAGTATAGCCTTGAGCTTTTCTTAGTGTTTTAATTTTTTGTCCAACTGCACAAGCGACAGGATATTTTGTATTCATAAACATTCTCGCTTCAATTTATATTAATGAAATAAAAATCAGCAGATAAATCACTGCATGTTTTTATTTTTATCTTTATATAATAAGTATAGCTTTGATAATAATACTGACGATTCAGCAGATATCGATTGGAATGATATACTAGCCTTCTAATTAGTTTCAACTAGTCTTATAGTGACGTTACAATTATGTAACAGAACATTACAATGTAATTCCACTGCAGGAGATGTTAAATTATACCTTGAATATCATATGGTTATATTTTTTGAATCTACAATTAAATTACACGTGATATTTGTAACACATCAAAATATCGGAATATTACACTGAAAAAACAGCATTTAACCGATGTATAACCTAAAAATAAAGGAAATAAACAGAATAATTTAACACAGTAACAATATTAATGATTTTTGATAGAAACAATCATTTAACGAATAAAAAACAAGCAGACATCATTTGTATCTGTAAATAACAGTAAAATTAATAAATTTTACCTCTACTAGTTTTTAGCAACATTAAATATCAATAACATACATAAGCAGATAGTCTGTTACAATTAATGCAAACGCTAAATTTTTAAAGTAGCAAAATAATTACTTACCAATCCACCACGCTCAACATAACAAAACCATAACGTTAAGTAAGTTTATTATTCACTTTACTTGATGAACATCACAAAATTATGACAAATTAACACTATAAGATTATCTTATTTTAATTTTGATGTTTTTATCTTCGAAAGAAGATGACTAATATTTTACATTGATAATTTCTCAATGATTAGATTTAAACTCCAAAATATGCCACTTTTCTTTTAGTGCCCATAATACCCATATTAATTATATGCCATTTTAAATCATATTCTATTCCACTGAGGGATATTTAACCTACGGCATTAAATTAAGATCAATATTGGATGCTCCTTTAAAGAATAATGGATCTGAAATTAAATATATAAGCATTAAGATGGATTTTTCACTTAACAAGCCATAATAACAAAATTTAAGCGGCGTAATGCCTAAACCAACTCAGTATGTATTTACTTTGGCCTGTGAACGTTTTATGGCCACTAAGCTTAATGAACAAACCCAAAAGAATGAAATAACCAGCTTACCTGAGCACAACTTGGCGGCTGAGCGTTTACTTAATTTGGAGAATTTGCTGAGTATTTCGATTTGATGGTGGGTCGTGCAGGATTTAAATCCTTCGGATTTAGCCTTCGGCCTGAACCTGCAACCAGCTTACCTGAGCACAACTTAGTAACTGAGCTTTACTTGATTTGGAGGATTTGCTGAGTATTCGATTTGATGGTGGGTCGTGCAGGATTTAAATCCTTCGGATTTAGCCTTCGGCCTGAACCTGCAACCAGCTTACCTGAGCACAACTTAGTAACTGAGCTTTACTTGATTTGGAGGATTTGCTGAGTATTCGATTTGATGGTGGGTCGTGCAGGATTTAAATCCTTCGGATTTAGCCTTCGGCCTGAACCTGCAACCAGCTTACCTGAGCACAACTTAGT